>JALFLK010000002.1 GCA_022774755.1 bacterium | reverse complement strand
AATTGCGTGTCGAGGTACTCGAATAGTATGCTTTATCGAAAACTGCATTTAACGGTCGGGCAACATAGTGTGTTGCAAAATCAATCTATCTGCCCGGATTGCGTGTCGAGGTACTCGGCTTTTTCACGTTATAGGAAATTGCTCGGCTGCGCTCGGGCATAAAAGGCTTTTTTCAGCAAAAGCTGTCTGCACGAATTGCGTGTCGAGGTACTCGACTTAGGCTTACAAATTTTATAGTGAATATTTGTGTAAAATAACAGAAAACAGTCCTCAAATCGGAAATTATTTTTCTTTTATGAAAATAAAAGTGCCGTTTAATTTTTTATTAGAATAATAATCAAAGTCTAATAGTCATAGTGTAAAAAAAATTTTATAAAACACTTGAAAATGTATAAATTATATGGTAATATATAACCGTTGAAAAACTAAGCGTTTTAGTTTTTTGTTTTGTTCCATTTTTAAAGATTGTTGTTTTTTCATACAATCTCCTTTCTCTTTTTATTTTTTTGGTGCATTAAAGCATCTGCCTGACGGCAGATGCTTTATTGTTTTTTCTTATCTTTTTCATAGTTGTTTTGGCTCTTTGCCAATAGTTTAGGTAATCGTGGGATGCTCTTTGTCAATAGTTGTGGTAAACCCGAAAATGAATAATTAAACAGAACAAGCGATGGCAAGTCATGCTGTCGCTTGTTTTTGTGTTTGATGAGAAAATATGAGATATAAATATATGGGATAAAAAATATGTGAGATATAAAATTTCCTGATTTTAGATGTAGAAATTTACTGATAAAAATTATGCAAAATGACCATATGTTTCAACAAGATATAAGAATCATCCGACTAAATTATACATTAAGTCAATCTTATAGTGCTTTTTCGACTAATAATTTATACAAAATGATTGCATTAAGCTGAGAGTGTGAAAAAACTTGTGATATTTTTTCGTATGTTTTTTACTATATATAGAATGATTTTCTGATTTGGAATATTTATCACAGCAATTATGCTATAATTATATTGGTTTTTGGTCATAAATCCTGCAATCAGATAGGACATTTTATGATAAAAACTGTATGCAACATGAATTGCAAATCTAATGAAAAGGAGGAATAATTATTGCGGTTCAAAATTCAAAAAGCCCGTATTGTTACTGACAGATTTTTGCCGATTTTGCTTATTTTGTCGGTTGTTTTTACAAGCTTGATTTCTATGTGCTTTGTAAATCATGTAAGCGCCGCTACCGGCGGACCCACCTCATCAGGCGAGCTGATTTATCTTAACACAGAGAAAAACACCGCTTGGGCGCCGACGACATCATCGACAACTTACGCTGTTTTCAGAGACAGTTCGGGTAATGTATTGGGCGGAGCTTCATCTCCCTACAAGTTTGCGGCTGTTTCAGGCGTATCAAACCTTTACAGCGTAGCTGCACCGGCAGGCGCTGTTAAGATTGACGTTATAGTTGCAGATAATACTACGGTTTTGCCCACTTCATTGGCAGCTTCGGGAAAGAAAAGAATTTTCTTTAACAACAGCACTGATAAGCTTATAACGCCGACAGTTTATTGTTGGGACAGTTCTGCAAACAGTGACGCTGCGTATCCCGGACTTGCTATGACGCAAATCTCGGGAACCAACTATTGGTACTACGATACCAACAAAGATTTTGCAATCTTTAACGATGGTTCTTCGGGAACGGTAATCGGTACTAACAAGACAGCTGACTTAACCATACCAAGCGTTAAGGACAGCGTCTTTTCAAACCTCAGCTCTCAAAGCTGGGATAGTGCGCCGTACTACAAAAAGCACGTAGAAGTGGACATTACTTCCCGTGCCTCGGGCGCAAACGAACTGTATGCAATGAGGGACGACAGTTGTGTGTTCAGTAAATATAAATACCCTGACAGAAACAACTACACCTCTGCTACTGCGTACATTTATAATCCCGACTGGTCAAACGCCTATGTAAAGTTTGATATGGATGACCCTTACACAACAACGGTAAAGGCTACGCCAATAGCCGACAAGCCCGGATTTTTCAGTGTACAGGTTCCTGCTGACGCAAGCTTTGTTTTTAAGCCTAATCAAAGTGACGATTACGGCGCATCTGACAAAACCTATATGCCCACAGCTTTCAGCCAGCCGTGCTTCAGAATGAAAAACGGCGCAAACGTTTGGTGTGAGCTTGCAGACGCAGAGCACGGATATGCCGACTATTACGCTTACAACAATTTCGGAAGCGGCATTCTCGGTGTTGACGCCACTTACTTTGACTACTTGTCCGACCAAGAGCTTTCATCGGGATGGCTTAACCCAATTCAGGCAGGAACGGGTTTCAGAGGCAGCAGTGATAACTGGTATCCTTTCGGCACCTTCAACAGCAAGATTAACAGCGTTGCAAAGGAAAATCCAAATTGGAAGTTCCCGCTTTTCTTCGGTAACTACTGTAATACCGACGGTGCTTACAGCACAAGCACCCACGGCGGACCTTATGCTGACGAGGTTGGCAAGCTGTTTAAGTTTGATTATGTTGCCAACAACTCAAACGGACTGATTCCATCAGGCTCTACGGTTGATTTTAACTACTCCGTAAGGGGTCTTGCACAGGATAGTCTGGACAAAGACGGCGATATTCAGGCGGCAGACGGATTAAAAATGCCTTACTTTAATTCCGATTGGCTTAAGGATCAGGGCATTGCAAAGATTGTCAAGTCCTACTTCCCCTTCAGAGTAACCCAAAACGGCGACACAAAGACGTTTTCTTTTAACTCTCAGAATGCAACCGATAATGTGTATTTTGACTGGGAAAACGGAAAGCCTGTTTCTGTAAAATACGGAAGCGGAACCTCATACGGCGTTAAAGACGGTATTGATTACTTTATGAATCCATCTACCGGTCAGTCATCGGGCTACGGTATTTTCCCGTTTAACAATGCTCAGACTGATTCAGGCCGTGGGGGCAACACCAACCTGGATTACGGCTTCGGCATCAGGATGGATATGGATTTCAGCATTTCAGATTCATCTGCCGCTACATTTACTTACAGCGGAGACGACGACTTATGGATTTATTACTCGGAATATAACGATGACGGAACAACAGGCGACTCTCACCTTGTTCTTGATTTAGGCGGTAATCATAAGATGTCCCAAGGCAGTATCGACTTTAAGAACGGTAAATCCGTTGCCAATAAGTCGGTTGGAATTGACAGCTCCAAATATGCTTCCGACAGAATTTACATTACCGATTCATACAGCTGGGGAAGCGGTATGAAGGTTTGGGCATGGGACAGTTCCGGCTCGGGCGAATGGTACGACGTATCAAGCGATTCGGGCAAATACTATGTTTCTGCAAGCCAAAAGGGCAGCAGCGGAAATCTCTTAAGCTCAAAATCTAAATTCAAGGTTGCAAAAGACACAAGCTGGTCTGCACAGACAGACAAGGAGGACGCTCTTGCCGCACATTACGGAAGAAACACCTACACGGATAATCTTGCCTACACAGACGGCGTTACCTACAACTACAACACTAACTACACAACCAATTTCACACCTTTACAGTCCAACAAGCTGTATCATATGACTATCTTCTATATGGAAAGAGGTATGATTGAGAGTAATGCCATGATGGAATTCTCAATGACCCCTGCCCAGAACGACCTGAAGATTAACAAGACCATTGATACAGCTGATATCAATCCCGGATTGGAAAAGGCTGTTCAGCAGCTTGAAAGCTTCAGCTTTTCTCCACAGGAGAACGGCTCTGCTGTAAGCGGTAAATACTATACCCTTAACGACGAAACCACCTCACGAATCTGTAATACATCTTTCGATTTGAAAGATAGTCAGACAGCCGACTTTAACAATCAGTTCAAAACCGGCTCAAAAATGCAGATTGTTGAAAACGAGGAAACATCGGGTATTAAGTACGACACCGCTTGGGAGGTTATCGACAACAAGAACGCCTCGCTTATATCTAAAGGTGACGGCAAATCTACCGATAGCTTCGACTTGCTGAATACCAAGAATAAGGATGATTTTGCAAGCCTTCAGGCAAACTTCCGCAACACGCCGAAAACCGCTGATGTGGATTTGTCAAAGGTTGTGCGTAATGAATCCGATACTGCGGATATTGAAAAAAGCGATGTTCCGTTTACATATCAGGTTACGGTTGATGTAAACGGAGGAAGCGACTACCGGGCTTATCCGCTTCAGTACAGCATTAACGGAACGGTACTTAACACAACCGACCTGGGAATACTCACATTCTCGTCAAAGGACAAGGTAAAACTTTTGAATATGCCTGTGGGCGTTTCTCTGAAAATTCAGGAGAAACAAAAGGCAGGATATGCACCCCTTAGGGCAAAAGTAAACGGACAGGAGTATTCAAGCACAACATTTACAACCGACGGCACCGTTACCTCCGTTGTTATTGAAGGAACAAACTCCGTTGAGTATGTAAATATTGAACGCCCCAGCACCGGCGTTGTTAAGGCTGTAAAAACCATAGATACCAAAAACTATACCGGTACAAAGTTTAGCTTTACTTTGTCAGGTTTGGCAAAAATGGGATTCTGGGACGGCGACGAATACAAATACACCGAGGACATCGGCGACCAGAGAAAGACGGTTAATTCCGCAAGTGCAGGCGCTGTTGAATTCAGAAATAACGGAACCGAGAGCATCCTGAAGTTTAACCACGCAGGCGTATATCGCTATAAACTGGTTGAAGAGGCTTTAGCAGATACGGATGCAAATAAGGCCGATATTACCACAGATTCAACAACCTATCTTGTAGAAATCCGTGTTACCGAAGGCTCCGGTGAAAACCTGGTTGTAGGCAGTCCCACATACTACATCCCCGAGCAGGGCAAAACCTCGTGGACGGCTGTTGACTTCCACAGCGAATACAAGATTGATTCGGCGCCCGTTTTTGCAAATCTTACAAAGAAGGGTTCGGTAACTATCAAGAAAGCCGACCAGGCAGGCGAAAAATTGTCCGGCACTAAGTTCGGTATTTACAAGACAACGGGCAAGGACGCACCGCTAGGAGACCTTTATATGCAGACTTCTACGGACTCCGATGGTGTGGCTAAGTTCAGTGATATACAGATATTCAAAGACGGCTACGATACTTCGGGTAAATTTGAATACCAGTGGTACTGCGCCGCCGAGTTTGAACCGTCAACCGGGTATGCGATTAACGAAACCAAGCAGTACTTCCAACTGCCTCTTGACGGAGATTATGACCTTACCTATAAATATGTAAACGGAAAAATTGTAAATCCCGAAACAAGCGGTTTCGGTATGAACGGATTTATGGTTGCAGGATTGTGCGTAATCGGTTTTGCGGGACTGATTTCCCTGGGTTATTACATTTTAAGAAAGCGTAAATCCAAGGGCGGACATTTCTGTTCTTAATCTGAGATTTTAATCTATTTAATTCTAATAAAGGAGCAAAGATTATGTTAAAAGCATCAAAAAAAGTAATTGCAATGTTTATTGCGGTATTATTCATCGTTGCAATGGTTCCTGTTGCAGTTAACGCAGCAACACAGGACGTTTCTTTCAATGTAAACTGTGCAAAAGACGGCTATGAGTTTGAAGTTTATCAGCTTGCTACTCTTGACGTTGAAACAGGTCTTTTTACAAAGAATGCAAACACATCAGACACTATCTACTCTTTAATTACAAATAAAGAGAAATCAACAGCAGATGTTCTCAGCGCTTGCGACAGCGCAACAGAGAAGTACGGTACAAAAACCGGCGATACATATGTATCAAACACAGGCGTTAAGCAGTACAGCGTAACTTCAGGTATTTATTACATCAGAGCTACAAAACAGCCTGCAACAGTTAAGTCTGTTCAGAACTCAATCATAGCGCTTCCTTATTACAGCAACAACAGATGGAACACAACTCTCCCCGATGTTGAGGGTAAGGTTTCCGATAACACAATCAACCTTGCTGCAAAGGTGAACGAAGGTACTGCTGACGCAGGCAAGATTATCACAAACTCAACCACAGGCTCAAATACCTATTCCACAGCAGGCGTAGGCGATGAGGTTAAGTTCAGACTTAACGCAACTGTTGTCGGTTCATCGGAAAAAGTATTGAAGAATTACGCAATCATTGATAATATGAGCAGCGGACTTACATTTAAGCAGATTGACAAAGTTTATCTTAAGGCTGTAACCGGCGGAACAGACAAAGTTCTGACAACGAGTGATTACGAGTTTAAGACAAACTACAAGTACACTCCTGCCGGCGGCACAGAGAAAACCGCAGACTTTGCAATAGTACTTAATAAGGATACCGTACTCAAAGACAGCAGCTTCTATTCATATGCAGATGTTGTTGTAGAATACACAGCAGTTCTTAACGAGAACGCAGTTAAGGGCAGCGCAGGCAACCCCAACGAAGACGGCTTGGTTTATACTAACGCTAACGACGTTGTTTCTGAGGTAGCAGGCGACACGGTTACTGTTTACACATTCGGACTTAAGGTTGAAAAGGTTGACTCTGCTGACGATACAAATAAGCTTCAGGGTGCAGAGTTCGCTGTCTATAAGTCAGACGATACAAGCAAGACTATACTTGCAACAGCTGTAACAGGCACCGACGGTATCGGCGTATTTAAGGACGCACAGGGCAATGAGTACAACTTTAAAGACGGCAACTATGTAGTATATGAAACAAAGGCTCCTACAGGCTTCAACCTCAATACTCACGAGTACACAGTTTCAATCAATCCTGAGTTTGAAGGCGGAATCCTCAAAACTCCTGCAGACGGTTTTGTTTCTACAACAATCGAAAACACAGCTTCAAAGCTCCCTGAAACAGGCGGAATGGGCACAATGCTCTTTACAATCACAGGTGCATCTTTGATTGCCTGCGCAGGAATCCTCTTTATCGTTCTTAAGAGAAAGAAGAGTTCAAAGTAATTTAAAATAATTGCTGTATCATTTTGGGGATGCGTAAGCATCCCCATTTTTGTCTTATATAAAATTTCCCGGCTTTGCTCGGGCATAAAAGGCTGTTTTCAGCAAAATCTGTCTGCTCGAATTGCGTGTCGAGGCTTTTTGCTCCGAGGAGATAGATTCATCTAATCGGAAAAGTTTTTTTCCCGACCGTTAAACACTAATTGAAGTTTTTTATTTCGGGTTAATAGATTCGCCTACGCTGCTGTTCGCCAAAATTGCGTGTCGAGGCTCTCGACTTGAAAAAAATCTTTTACGGCGTATAATTATAATCGGTTAATCGGTTTGATATTCAATTGAACGGCAGAAATTTTTTTGCTTTCTTTTATTATCAGCGCAAAATTATCAGTGCAAAAACAAAGGATTTTAAAATTATGAAGAAAAAACTCCCCATTATTGTTATTACGCTTATTTTTATATTAGGAGTGGGAATTTTATCCTATCCTCTCATAAGCTCGGCAATTAACAATTTTTCCGTACGAAACGACGCTTCCGCCTATATGGAGGAGGCAAAAAAGCTTGACACAAGCGAATTGGAGGATATGCTTGCCGAAGCCGAAAAGTACAATAACAGCCTTACAAGCAATATTATTCTTACCGATCCTTTTGACGAAGAGGCTTATGAAAAAATCGGCGCAAACTATGAGCAAACCCTGAATACCGATGCAAAAGGCCTCATCGGGTATGTTGACATTCCCAAAATAAATGTCTATCTGCCCATTTATCACGGAACCTCAGAGGAAACCCTGAGCAAGGGCGCAGGTCATTTGGAAAACACATCTCTGCCAATCGGAGGCAAAAGTACCCACAGCGTAATTTCTGCACATTCGGCATTCCCCACCGAAACCTTTTTCGATTATCTGACGGATATGCAGGAGGGCGATGTGTTTTATATTCACGTTCTCACGCAGACTTTAAAGTATCAGGTGGATAAAATAAGCGTCGTATTGCCCGAAAACACCTCGGATTTGCATATTACAAGGGGAGAGGATTATGTAACTCTGCTCACCTGTACGCCTTACAGCGTCAATACACACAGATTGTTGGTCAGGGGAACCCGTGTGCCCTACAGCCCCGACGAATCCGACGGCTCCGCAGTAAGCGTTTTGAGTATGGGCGGTGACGGAATATTTTTTATGGGATATAAAATCCCCTATTTGATTGCAGGGCTTATAATCGGCGGATTTATTCTTTTGGTTGTGCTTGTTGTTTTGCTGATTGTTAAAAGAAATAAGAGAAGAGCCCGTAAATCGGCGGAAGAAAAACCGAAGCCCGAGAGTATTATCGGTGATAACAGAGGCGGTGACTGATTTATGTGGAGAAAAATACTGACCGTTGTCGCCGTAATTATGCTGACGGCAGGCATAGGGCTTGTTCTGTTTCCCATAATATCCAATTATGTGGGCGGAGTTATTTCAAATTCCGAAACGGAAAAATTTGATAATTCCGTAAAAAATATAATAAATATGCCCTTTGATGAGGCGGTTGAAACAGGCGTTATCGACAGCGAGGGATACCCGATTGACCGGACCGGCAAGAGAATATCCGATTTAAAGGCGCTGTTAAAAGAGGACCTTGACCGGCTTTACAGCGACAGCCTTAATTACAACACAAGTCTTGTGAATAATCAGGGAACACCGGCAACAAGCGATTACACCGACGCTGTGCTTGATTTAAGCGATTACGGCATTACAGACGGGGTTTATTGCTACATTTCAGCCCCCACAATAGGAATGAGATTGCCTGTATATTTAGGCGCAAGCGACTCTGCTATGAGCTACGGCGCCGCCCATATGTCCTATACCTCTCTGCCTATGACGACTGAAAGTGCAAACTGTGCAATAGCAGGTCATACGGGATATATCGGCAGAATTTTCTTCGATAATCTCAGGCGCCTTAATGTCGGCGACCGGCTTTCCGTTAAAAACTATTGGGAAACCATCAATTATAAGGTTGTTGATGAAAAGATTGTAGCAGAGAACGACTCCTCAGATATGTACATTAAGCAAGGCAGGCAGACGCTGACCCTTGTTACCTGTATATCCGACGGAGAGGGCGGATTTGACCGCTTTTTGGCTATATGCGAAAGGGTATAGGCCCCTGAGCGAAAGGACACAGCAACACTAAGCGAAAGAAAATATCAATACTAATCGTAAATTTTACAAGACGGATTCAGTAGATTATAAAAACAAAAACCAAGGCTTAAAGTTACCATAGCCTTGGTTTTTGATTTACAGTATGAGTTTATTAAAATCGGTTATTGACTTTTTAACGATACAACACACTCTATATGGCACGGTTGTTCAACGAAAAACATACTCAACCCCTATTGTACAAGGGAATGGTGGAACGCACCTTTTCCCTTAAAATCTAGTGGTTCGAGCCTGTGACAAACTTGAATTGTCCTATAATTTGTATAGGCAAACAGGGTAAAGCTCTGTTCCTTAAACTTCATTTTTCATGTCATCCCTACAAACTGGAATTTAACGTTCCTGTACTTCTTTTCCGCTAAGGTGCTCTATTTCGATTTCGAACATCTGAACAGCTCTTCCTGATGATGCCACTCCTGCATTTACCATCTCTTTATCAGGATAATACTTCATCGCAAACTGCTTTACAAGCTTAATAATGTCATTTTGATTTTCGACTAAATGGCATCGTCCGAAGACCACCACACTTTGAAGAAACGGTGCCCACGGTTCTCCTTTAATGCTTTCATTACCGCATATAGTAAAACAAACCTTGTCACATACTTTCAAACAATCCACCTTATAACCTGCTTTTGCTCCATGAAAAATAATCTTATTTTCGTCTGCATCATACAGATAATTAATCGGTATAGCATAGGGATAACCATTATCACCATTAACCGCCAGTATGCCACGACGAGAACAACGAAGAAGTTCTTTCGCAGCGTCTATACTGATTTCATTTTTCTTTTTTCGAATTGGTCTAAACATTGAATTCACCTTCACAACTTCCGATTTATCTAATTTCTATTAACATCTATTTCACTGTTCATGAACCCCTCAAAACGGTCGAATTGCAGGATTGACCGTCAGCTTTTTGTTCTATAAAATTCTCTCCAAACACCCTGACATCTAATCCACTCACTCAATTTGCATTATCTAATCCGAGGCTATAACCTGAATTAGATTTTGCGTTGGATATGTTTCCGTAAGATACAACCGAGCATTTTCGGTAGTCAGGCGTACAATTTTAATTTCAGAAAAAGTCAGCAAATAAGCTGTTTTTCTGGTTGGTTGATTATTTCCTTGACATCAAGACTACGGTTTCGACTGTGTTTTCGAAATTCGGAATAAACATATCGGCTTCGTTCCCTTGATAATAAACAGGGAAACGAAATTGTATGCTCTTTAATATCTGGCCGTTTTCCAACGGTTCGGGATATATCTCGATTTTCTTTATAAAACTGTGAAGAAATTCTTTCTTCTCAAATTCGGTAAATTCATTATATATTATATCAAATAACTCTAAAAATTCAAATATTCGTTTCCGAGAGATTTTTTGTTCCTTTATAGCCTTGATTTGTGTTTGTACGGTTTCAAGATTTTCGGTTGCCTCTGCAATCTCATCATATAATGAATTTATACGATTTTGCATATCGGTATATTTTTGCTCATAATGCCTGTCGGAACAGTCGAGCCTGTCAATTTGAGAGCCAAGTCGTTCCTTTGCGGCAGTAAGCTGTCTTATCTGTGTCATTAAATATGCTTCTTCTTTTTCATACTTAGATAAATCTACACTTGCATCTAATTTTTCTTTTATTGCAGAATCGAACTTTGAATTTTTAACGATATTTCTTATTACTTCTACAACCGCTTCATTTATCTTTTCCTGATGAATTTGCTTTTTGAAAGTACATTTGTGACCGTCATATTCCAATCTGTGTTTGCAGGCGTAATACCAATAATCTCTGTAAAAACTTCCGTCTTTTTTGCGTTTGCGGTTGACACTGCCATACAACCCGGCACCGCATATAGGACATTTAATTATACCGGTCAATAAATGCTGATGTTCTGTACTGTATATTTTTTCATTCTTTATGCCTGTCTTTTTTCTCTTATCCTGAGCTAAAAGCCAATCTTCTTCGCTGATAATCGCATCGTGAATGCCATCATAGACAGGATATTCTTCTTGCTTTACCACGTGATATTCATTACGGCTGCCTTGAATTTTTTCCGTTTTTCTTCGCCCGAAAGCAATTTTTCCGCAATAAATAGGGTTGTCCAACACAAGCTTTACAAAATGTGCCGTAAATGCATCCAAAGTTCCGTTTTGGCGTTTCTTTTTGATATAGCCTTGGCGATTCAGATATTTTGCAACAGTGCCGGCACCCATTGTGGTATGAATGAATTTATCGTAGATAATGCGAATAATTTCTGCCTCATCTTCGGCTATTTTTAGCTCGCCGTCAATAAGTTCATAACCGTATGGTGCAAACCCTCCGTTCCATTTGCCTTCACGGGCCTTCTGTTTTCTGCCTTCCATTGTTTGAACAAGAATATTTTCTCGTTCAATTTCCGCTACAGCCGACAGCACTGAAATCATAAGTTTGCCGCTGTCCTTTGAACTGTCAATACCGTCCTCAACGCAGATAAGATTAACCCCGTAATCCTGCATCAGTTGTAAAGAATTAAGTACATCGGCTGCGTTTCTGCCAAATCGAGACAATTTGAAAACCAGCACATATTCTACATTGTCTTTTCCTTCGGATATGTCGTTAAGCATAGTTTGGAATTCAGGCCTGCCTTCAATATTTTTACCGGACTTACCTTCATCGGAATATTCTCCGGCAATCTTTAAGTCCTGAAATTCAGCATATCTTCTTAACTTTTCTCTCTGTGCATCAAGGCTGAAACCGTCGACCTGCATAGAGGTTGATACACGGGTGTATATATAGCAATTTTTCCTTTTCATGCGATAACTCCTTTCTGATTTGCTTACATTATATTGCCGTCTAAATAAATACTCCAATGTACGGCAGAAGGGGGCTAAGCCCCTTTCTGCGAACTGTTACGATTCTTGCATTGGCGGTTTGGAAATTGTCTCAAAATATCTTCCGTTGTTACCAAACGATATTTATCTCCATATTTTAAGTACAGCTTTGCCATTAAGTCTAAAAACCTATCGTATTCGGCTTGCCCGGTTTTATCGCTTTTTAGTGTCATCATCTTGCTTCACCTCTGTTCCTTTCTCTTTGCCTCTGCCATTTTTCAAGCAGGCTGATAATTGTTTTTTGCATATCAAGGTTTGTATAACTTTTGGGGAAATATTTGCGGATATCTTCGGTTTTGAATTTGACCTGTTCTTTTTGATTTGGCTTTTCTTCACTTAACACGGCAAATATCGTGTCTATGGACAATCTGCCTTGCTCGCTGAATTTGCGTAATCGCTGTGCCTGTGAAAGTGACGGCGTGGCGTCTGTGTATTCTATTTCTTCGGCTAATATTTTCTGCTCGTTATCGGGCAGATACGAAAGCTCAACAGCCGGAGTAAAGGCTATCCTTTCTTCGTCAACAAGTTTTAACAGTTCGGGTATTAAGTGCGTTAATCGGATATATCTTTGGACTTGCCTTGCACTGTCATTTACTGTTTCGGCGATTTGTTCGTCTGTTCTTGACTTTGCGCCAACTTGACACGAAGTTTTCCCCTGATGCTTCATCGCTTCTAATTTCATCTTGTAGGCAAAGGCTTTTTCGCTGGGCAGTAGCTGTTCTCTCTGCAAATTTGAATCCACCATTGCTATTACAGCCTCGTCCTTTGACATTTCTCTGACTATTGCCGGAACGGTTTGTATTCCCAGTTTTTTACAAACTTCAACTCTCCTGTGACCGCTGATAATCTCGTAAGTACCGGCGGAAAAAGAACGAACGATTATCGGCTCAAGCAAACCGTTTTCTTTTATGCTCTCTGCCAGTTCTTCTTTTTCAATTCCGTTTCTTATCTTAAACGGATGATTTTCAAAGGGAATGAGTAAATCTATGTTGATGTTCTTTATGGTTTCCTGCATTTCAAATTCTCCTTAATCCAATATTTCAATTTTTTTAAGAGCGATACCTTTGCCGTTTCTCTCGTAAATCAATCTCAAATTCGTGCCGTTATCTATTTCGTAAAAGCCCAGATAACTCTGCCACCAGAATACCGGCGTGATAATCTTTCTTCCGTCACTTAACTGAAAGAAAAGACGCATCATATTTTTGCTTGCTTCTGCTCTCATTATCAGTTTTGCGAAGTATTCTCCCTCTTTGTCTATGAAATGATAATCGGAAGTGATGATGTGTTCCTCTCTCATTTCGTCTCTTGTGTATACTTTATTTGCTATCATATTTAAGTCCTTTCTTTTACGGCAGGTAAGAACTATATATTTATTTATATATTTATACGGTTACCTGCTATTTGAATTGTTTTGAACGGCGAGTGAGAATGATAACCCGACAGCCTTTTTTCTGTATCGAAAAGGTGCCGAAACTATCAAAATTTTTCTCTGTAAGCCGTTTTATTTTGAAACGAATATCGGTTATCCTTTTATCCCGAATCTTTGAAATCGGGACTCTTAGGTTCCAAATTGACACTTCTTTTGGAGCAATACATCGGACAACACACAACGATTGCCCGAAAGCTTTGTTTACAGTCATTCCGACATTTTCGGCACAAATCGTTGTATGTTCTTCTGCCTGTTTTGGGACTGATAAAAAAGTACCATTCCTGTTTTAATTTCTTTGATAATCTTGCCATAGAAAAAACTCCTTTCACTCATTTGGACAAAGGGTACCGAAATGCACACCCCAATTGACCGATTTTTCAAAAATTTCTTTGAGAAAATTTACTCCCTCACTTGTTTGAACCAAGAATCGAAAAAATGGGGGTATTTTGATAAGAAAATTAAAAGTCCCTTCACTTGTTTGAAATGGGAAACGATTCTTGGGGGGTGTTTTTGAAAAAATTTTGAGAAAACAAAAAAATCTCCTCCCGATTCATAGAATCGAGAGGAGAAAGTGATTGAAGAATTATTGAATTGTAAAGTATCGTACAGAAACAGAAGCGTTACAAATCAACTTCCCAAAAATAAAAATATATTGATTTTGGGAAATAGAATTAAGCATATATCCTATCTTTCTATCTTTAAAGCTGATACAGAGCAGCATTTCATTCTAACAATAATATAGATAAAATCCAAAAGTAATTGATTTTTTAACGATTTCGTGATATGATAATAATGGATTATTGTAGGAGGTTGTTGCTATGGCAGTTAAATACGATAAATTATTTCATATGCTGATTGATAAAAAGATTTCCAATGCTCAGCTTGCTGAAAAAGCGGGCGTTAGTGCTAATATTATTACCCGCTTAAAAAGAGACCAGTATGTCGCAATGGAAAGTATCGAAAAAATTTGCCACGCTTTGAATTGTGGTGTTGATGATATTCTCGATTTTACAAAATAATTTTTTACGTCTTAACTTCTGATAATTCTTATTATCAGGAAGTTGCAAACGACAAAACGCTTACAGGAGGATAACACTATGTTACCTGAAGAAAAAGCAAGAGTTAAAATAGATAAACAACTAAATAATGCCGGATGGGATATTGTTGACAGACAGGATTATCTGCCAAACTATGCTATGGCGGTAAAGGAAGCATTAATGCAGGGCGGGAAAGAAAGCGATTACTTGCTTTTTGTTGATAATAAAGCCATTGCAGTTGTTGAGGCAAAGAAGGAATCGGATAGTCTCGGTCCGAAAGTTGCCTCACAGGCTGAACACTATGCAAAAACTCCGCAGAATTGGTATGGTCTTTGGTTTCAGGGACTAATACCGCTTGTATATCTTGCAAACGGCAATAAGATATATTTCAAAAATATGCTTACTGACCCTGACGGAGATTATGTTGAACTTGGTGAAATGCATTCGCCTAAGAAGATGCTACAACTCATTGGTAAAAAATCAGAGTACGGTGCTTTGCCACGCATTGATAAAAAGGGACTGCGTGACTGCCAGTATGATGCAGAAGTTAATTTAGAAAAATCACTCAAGCAAGGCAAAAAGAAAGCCCTTGCAGTTCTTGCAACAGGCTCCGGTAAAACATATCTTGCTTGCCTTGCTTCATATCGTTTACTCAATTACACATCTACTAAAAGGGTCCTGTTCCTTGTTGACAGAAATAATCTTGCACGTCAAACAGAAACAGAATTCAGCCTGTTTGACCGTACAGAAAATCAACAGCCTATGAGCTCTTTGTATCAAATCAACCGATTGAAAAACAAAGACGATATTGGCGGTGACATAGTAATTTCTACAATACAAAAACTGTTTGCTGTTTTGACCGGTCAAACAATTACTGATGATGACGAAGATAAGGAAGATGAAAAATTCTTTTCTTTCAAAGACAACGACAGTAATCAAACTGTTGTATCTTTGGGCAATGATTTGAAATTGCCGCCTGATTATTTTCAGTTTATCATCATTGATGAGTGCCACCGCTCGATTTATGGCAAATGGCAATCTGTTTTGAACTATTTTAAGGGTGCAACAATTCTTGGTTTGACGGCAACACCGACACCGGAAGCTTATGCTTTTTTCAATGATAACATTATTGAAAAATATACTTATGACGATTCGGTTGTTGACGGCGTAAATGTTCCTGCTCGTGTTTATAGAATCAAAAGCAATATTACCGAACACGGCGGAACAATCAATACAGGTGACGAAGTAGTAGAAATCACTCGCAGCGGAAAAGAAATAGACTCTTATACAGCTACCGGAAGAATTGATTTTGCCCCGACTCAGTTAGACCGCTCAGTTATTGTTCCTGACCAAATGCGAAAAGTATTAAATGCGTATAAAGATTCTATATACACGGATTTATATCCGGATAGAGATGAAATATGGGAATACATTCCTAAAACATTGATTTTTGCAAAGGACGATAATCACGCAACAGAGATTGTGAATGTTGTAAAAGAAGTCTTTGCCGATAAGTTCAAAAACGGTGTGGTTCCGGATAAATTCGTACAAAAGATTACATACTCAGCCGGAGACTCAAATGCTCTGATTCGTGATTTGCGCACGGATAAAGAGTTTAGAATTGCGATCACGGTAACGCTTGTTGCTACCGGAACAGATGTAAAACCGCTTGAAGTTGTACTGTTTATGAACGATGTAAAATCTGATGTTCTCTATACTCAGATGAAAGGCAGAGGCTGCCGTGTCATCAATGGAGATAAACTGCGAGAAGTTACACCGAATGCGAACACAAAAGAATGCTTCTACATTGTGGACGCTGTTGGTGTTACAGAACACGATAAAACTATTCCCAAACCAAAGGGACCGGGCGGAGAACCAAAGCCTAAAATACCAACGCTTGAGCAGTTATTAGAATACTTGTCACACGGCGAAGTATCGGACGAAAACCTTGCTTTTTTGCGTGATTACTGCGCAAGTATAAATATGCGTTATGAAAATAACGTTTTGTTCGGCAGGCATCTGAATATTTTTATTTCCGATTACGGTTTTGCGCCAAAGACCCTTGCATATCAAATCAACACAGCTTTGTCACAGGGAACCTTACCACCTTTTACAAGTGCATCTAATGATAACTCTGTAAGAAACAGCCTTATTTCTTGTTTGATGTTAAATCTTGATGCAAGAAAGAAACTTTTAGAACTTCACAGGGGTTATTATGCAATCGCACCGGGCGAAGATGAAATTATTGACAAAGGCTTTACAAAAGAAGCTGCAAAAAGCTTTATTGATTCCTTTGAAAAATATCTGAATGATAATGCCGATAAAATTGAAGCGTTGCGTATCATTTATAATTCCGAAGACACGGTTATTACATACTCTATGTTGTCGGATTTACGGGACAAACTGCTTTCTGAAAACCGATTGTTCACACCATATAATATTTGGAGCAATTATAAAATGCTTGATACAAATGGTGATGTTGAGGATTTGGATGTCAAGCAGAACATAAAAGCCTTAACGCACTTAATCCAGCTTGTCAGATATGCGTATAAGAGAACGGATAAGTTGAAGAGTTTACTGAAAGGTTATTCTCAAAGATTTACACTCTATTGCGGTCAGGCACAGCGTCCTCTTTCTCCCGACCAACAAGAAATTATGAAAGCAATCGCTGATTACATAATCAATGAAGGCTCGATTAGTGTTACAGAACTTAACAGCATAGATACAGACCTTTGGAGAAAGGCTGTAAAAAGTTTCGGTATTCCGGCATTAACCGCCGAAATTATCGACTTATCAAAATTTATATTAAAGGCGGCTTAAATTATGGCAGGAAATCAAACAAAAAGCGAATCCACGCTTATTAAAAAGGTTGGCGACATTGCAAACGTAATGGCGGCAGCAGGTGTCGGATTCACAGACTATATTACACAATTAACCTATATTCTTTTCTTGAAAATGGACGAAGAAAAAGAAGAAATGGGCTTATCGAGTTCAATTCCGGACGGATATAAATGGAAAGACCTTGTTGATTTAAACGGTACCGATTTAATTGACAAGTATGAAGAAATCCTGAAAGAGCTTGCCAAAGAAGATGGGTTGATAGGTACTATTTTTACCAAGGCTTCAAATAAAATTGACAGCCCGGTAAAACTCGCCAAAATCATTGATATGGTTAAAGGCGAAAACTGGTATATGATGGAAGGTGACTTAAAAGGAGCCATCTATGAATCAATACTTGAAAAGAACGGACAGGACAAAAAGAGCGGTGCCGGACAATATTTCACCCCTCGTTCGCTCATTAAAGCAATGGTTGATGTAACTGACCCTAAAATTACTGAAACGGTTGCAGATCCGGCTTGCGGCACCGGCGGTTTTCTGCTTGCAGCCTATGACCATATGAAAGGTCAAAGTAAGGAAATTTCAAAGCAGAATTTCTTAAAGAATAATGCTTTCTTTGGTGCAGATAATACTCCGTTGGTTGTTACACTTGCATCTATGAACCTCTATTTGCACGATATAGGGACAAACAAAAGCCCAATAGTATGTCAGGACTCATTACTTGACACCTCAGACAGAATGTTTGATGTTATATTGGCAAATCCGCCTTTTGGTACAAGACCACAGGGCAGTGTTGAAGTGTATGCGAATAGGCCTGAATTTGTAAAGACATCCGATAATCAGGTGAACTTCTTACAGCATATTATGTCCATTGTTAAAACCGGAGGCAGAGTCGCAGTTGTTTTGCCGGATAATGTCTTGACCGACGGAAATGCAACGGCTAAGGTCAGAGAAAAACTTCTTAAAGAGTTTAATTTACATACTATTCTTCGTTTGCCGACAGGTATTTTCTATGCACAAGGCGTTAAAACAAATGTCCTGTTCTTTGAAAAAGGAAAACCTACCGAAGATATATGGGTGTATGATTACCGTACCGGCATAAAACACACTTTAGTACAAAAACCGCTTACAAGAGAAAATCTTGATGATTTTGTTGATTGCTATTGCTCAGGTCATATGCAAGATAGAGTTCCGACTTATTCTGTTGATAATCCAAACGGACGCTGGAGAAAGTTCAGTAAAGAAGAAGTATATGCCCGTGACCAGCTAAAACTCGATTTTAAATGGATTGTCAGCGAAGAAGACGATGACCGTACATTAGCTGAAATGATTGCACAAATCAAAGAAGAAGCAACAAGCATAGCCAGTGCTGTTGCCGAGCTTGAAAAACTTATCGGTGAGGTGGAGGAATAATGGATACCAAAGCATTAAGACAAAAAATCTTGGATTTGGCTATCCGTGGCAAGCTTGTACCTCAAGACCCGAATGACGAACCGGCATCTGTTTTATTGGAGCGTATTCGTGCCGAAAAGCAGCAAATGGTTAAAGACGGAAAACTAAAAGCCAAAGACATAAAGAATGATACCGTCATCTTCAAAGGTGATGATAATTTACATTATGAGAAATATGGAGAGTCATTACCAAACGGATGGGTTGTGACTAACTTCGGAACTTTATTATCATATGAACAACCGACCAAATATATTGTTAATGATACCGATTATAAGCCGACATATAAAACACCTGTCTTAACAGCCGGTAAATCATTTATACTTGGATACACAAACGAAACGGACAATATATTTGATGATTTACCTGTAATAATTTTTGATGACTTTACAACAGAAAGCAAGTTTGTTGATTTTCCTTTTAAGGTGAAATCATCAGCAATGAAAATATTACACATAAATCAAGATTTAGTACTTCCAAAATATGCTTTTTATCTTATGCAAGCCACAGAAATAGACCACGAAAATCATCAGAGGTATTGGATTTCTACTTATAGTCAAGAAATAATTTCTTTGCCACCTTTATCTGAACAAATCAAAATAATTGAGGCAGTTGAAAATTTATTTGATTTAACTCAATCTGTTGAGACTAATAGCCAAAATCTAAAGAACTCTATAAAAACAACAAAATCCAAAATCCTCGACCTTGCGATAAGAGGCAAACTTGTCCCGCAAGACCCGAATGATGAGCCTGCTTCTGTGCTTCTTGAACGCATACGAGCCGAAAAAGAAGAACTGATTAAGCAAGGCAAAATCAAGCGTGACAAGAAAGAATCTGTCATCTTCAAAGGTGATGATAACTCTTATTATGAGAAGTATGGTGAGAAACTGCCAAGTGGTTGGGTTGTGACAAACTTTGAAACTATACTGGAATATGAACAGCCGACTAAATACATCGTTCATGATACCAATTACAAGCCGACATATAAAACACCTGTCTTAACAGCCGGTAAATCATTTATACTTGGATACACAAACGAAACAGACAATATATTTGATGATTTACCTGTAATAATTCTTGATGACTTCACAACAGAAAGCAAGTTTGTTGATTTTCCTTTTAAGGTGAAATCGTCAGCAATGAAAATATTACACATAAATCAAGATTTAGTACTTCCAAAATATGCTTTTTATCTTATGCAAGCTACAGAGATAGACCACGACAATCATCAGAGATATTGGATTTCAACTTACAGTCAAGAGATAGTTGCTTTGCCACCTGTAAATGAACAGGAAAGAATATTGACGGCATTAGAGCATTATTTTAATTTGTTTGATACACTACAATGAGCATTAAAGCGAGCTTATCGTAAGCTCGCTTTAATGCTTTCTATAAGAACAAATAGATTATTGATTGCTTGGGCTATTTTACACTGTTCTTCAATTGATGGAACAGGAACTAAAATTCTATTCATGTTTTCTTGAGTAAGCTTTAATCTTGTTGTTCCGTATACATAATTAAAATAATCAATTGAATTTAGACAGTTCGTTAGATATTCCGGGAAAACGAGCGATTGTAGAATATGAGCGTGATTATTAACCCAAGATTTTCCCTTTATCATATATGCCTTTTGCGCTTTTTTATCTAAAAAAGGTGCCGCATCTTCTCCTAAAAGAATATACTCTCCATTAAATAAAAAGTCGTCAATGAAGCCAATTTGACCAGTAGCACCGTAATATGGATATAATTCATCTTTACTTTTCCCTAAAACCCTATTTTTTCTATCGTATGAATTTATAGGCTTTCGATAGCTGTCATAGTTAATTGAGATACAATTTAGCCTTGCCCAACACCAACTATCAGGTATTTCAAATGGCAATTCATCATCAATGCAAGTGATTTCATCGCCAATCTTCTCATAATAAGAGATAGTTAAATATCCTCCGTTATAATATTTGTGCGGAAAACCGCAGAAATATTTTACGGAGGTGTCTTTTTATGAAGACAAAACAAACATTTGAAGAACATTTGAGAAAGAGCAATCTTTCGGAAAACACAATCACTTCTTATCTTTGGACGGTAAATTATTATCATTCCCATTATGACGAAGTGAATAAGG
>JALFLK010000019.1 GCA_022774755.1 bacterium | reverse complement strand
CGGGAGATAAGTAAAGCGTCACAAAGGATGAACTTTTATGGCTTTTGCATGGTTTGAAAATTGAAGAAATCCACAAGTATAATTCATTGGAAAGCGTCCGATAAAACGGGCGTTTTTCTTGATTTTAAGCGTTTTTTATGGGGTATATCATTTTACGCTTACATTGTTTTTTGCTCTGTTTCAAGTTCGGCAGGCAAATTTGTAGATGCTATATGTCAAAAGGTGGAAATCAAAGAATAATACTTTGCTTTTATCATATTGATATTGATGAAAAATTATTCAAATATCGTAGGTTTCCGGGCAAATCTCGTTGATTTTTTCACGGAGTTTCAGAAAATCGTCAAAGGCCTCAGGCTTTCTTCTGGGATCACGCAAAACGGCCGCAGGGTGAAGCATAGCCGTCATAAGCGTTCCGTTTTTCTCAAAGAAAATGCCGTGTTCTTTGGTGATTTTTATATCGCTTTTTATTATTTTTGCCGCCGCTATTCTGCCCAGACATACAATTATTTTCGGTTTAATTAGTTTCACCTGATTTCTGAGCCAGTCGATGCACATATCCTGTTCCTCGGGCTTTGGGTCACGGTTTTTCGGCGGACGGCACTTGACGATATTTGCTATGTATATGTTTTTGTTCCTGTCCAAATCAACGGCGTTGAGCATTTTGTCCAGCAGTTTACCGCCTCTGCCCACAAAGGGCTCGCCCTGCAAATCCTCGTTTTCTCCGGGACCCTCGCCGATAAACATAACTTTGGCATTTTTATTGCCTACGCCAACCACGACATTATGCCGTGTCCGGCACAAAGGGCATTTTTGGCATTGCCTGCACTGCTGTGTTAATTCGTCCCAATTTTCAAACATTTTTGCCTCCTTATGAAAACAGTTGAAATTTATAATTATTAGGTGTAAAATGTAACCATACTGCATAGCAGAATAAGTAGAAATGGTGGTAATTATTATGAAAGTTATGGTTGAAACTTCTGCAAGACATATTCATGTCACTAAAGAAGTGCTGGAAACTCTGTATGGAAAAGGCGCAACGCTGACAAACAAAAAGGACTTGTCACAGCCGGGTCAGTTTGCCTGTGTTGAAAAGGTAACCGTAGTAGGCCCCAGGGGCGAGATGGCAATGTCTATTTTAGGTCCGGAGAGAAGCGCAACTCAGGTTGAGATTGCTCTTACCGACGCAAGAAAGCTGGGAATTGCCGCACCTGTAAGGGAATCGGGGGATATTGAAGGAACTCCCGGATGCAAGCTGGTAGGCCCTAAAGGCGAGTGCGAAATCGACTGCGGAGTAATCGTCGCTAAAAGGCATATTCACTTAACTCCTGAAACAGCCGCAGAAGCAGGCGTTCAGGATAAGCAGGTCGTATCCGTAAAGGTCGGCACAGAGGGCGGTAGATCCCTTACTTTCGGCGATGTTGTTATCAGAGTCAGCGAAAAGTTTGCCCCTGCAATGCACATTGATACCGACGAGTCAAACGCAGCAGGACTTTCCGGAACAGTCGAGGGCGAAATAATCCTTTAAAAATTTTATTTATCGCTCTTGAGTTCCCGAACGAATCAAATTACATAAAATAAAGCTCAGAGATAAGTTTTCTCTGAGCTTTTATTATACTCTGATTATCTTATTATTTCAAACAATATTGCAAAAAAGTGAAAGGCGCTGCCTACCACCGTAAACAGATGCCATACGGAGTGGAAATACTTGATTTTCTTAATTGCGTAAAAAATGACGCCAAGGGTGTAAAAAACACCGCCCAATATAAGAAATAAAAGGAAAAATTCGCTTGTCTGTGCAATAAGCGGCTTTATAGCGAAAATTACAACCCAGCCCATTGCAATATAGCAAACAACGGAGGGTTTGGAGAACTTCTCCAGGTCTATGGAATTAAGCACAATTCCGATGATAGCCGCACCCCATACAACACCGAACAAAATCCAGCCTAAAGTGCCCCTTAAAATTGCCAGGGTGATGGGCGTGTATGTTCCCGCGATTAAAAAGAAAATTGTGTTGTGATCCATAATCCGAAAGAATTTTTTAGCTTTTTCGTTTGCTATCGCATGGTACAGGGTGCTCATTGTATAAAGAATAATCAGGCTTGCGCCGTATATAGCCGAAGAAACAACAGCCCAAACATCGCTGAAAATTGCAGAAACCACAATCAGCACAACCGTTCCGCCGATTGCCAGCACAGAGCCGACTCCGTGTGAAACGGAGTTGAATATTTCTTCGCCCAAAGTATATCTGTTTGTTAATTTATTTTTCATTAAACCGCCTCTGACTAAACTGTATTGCTGTAATTATATCATTACAAGGTTTCGCTGACAACAATTTTGCAGAATATGAATTAAACTCTGCTGTTTATTTTTATTCTGAATTATACTGATGAGAAATATAGGGTTTACCTAAACATTCCGCCGAAGCTTTATTTCCCGGAATGTAAAAACAGCCTGCACCGAAGTGCAGACTGCTTTACTTCATTATTAGAAGGGAGAAAAATGAAAAGCTAAATAACTGAAAGTGTTTCTCAACACTGTCTATATGTTAAACATATAATGTGAAAATTAAATATTGACCGTGTGAACAAAATGTGAAATTTTAAAAAATTTATTTTCCATTCAGCAGGAATTATGAATATAAACGGGATTTTATCCGATAATAACCGTGAGGTGATTATATGATCGGCAAAACAGAGATGCTCAACAGTATTGCACAAAATGCAGAGATGGGGTGCTGCGGTATTGCGAATATTAAAAGATATGCCGCCGACGATAAGCTGAAAAAAGCCCTGCGAACACAGATAATCGAGTACGGAAAAATCCACAACTGCGCCAATAATATGCTTAGAACGGAGAACAGCGACCTTCAGCGCATAAGCCCTGTAGTAAGAAAAATGACACGGCATATGGCAAAGCAAAGTATGCAGAGGGATTCCTCGGACTCTCACATTGCCCAAATGATGATAAAAGGAAATTTAAGGGGCGTTTCAAAAATAACCGACAAATTCCGTGAATATGATAAAAGCGACTCTAAGGTTGAGGCGCTGGCAAAAAGATTGATGGCAACAGAGTATAACAACATACAGCAGATGACTGATTTTTTATAACGCCCTGAATCGTATTAAACAGAAAACCTCCCGAAAAGTTCCCCAGGAGCTTTTGGGAGGTTGATTTTTTAGTTTTAATTATTCATTTAATCTTTACATTAAATCATTTACAATAAATCATACATTAAAGCGGAACAGTACAATGTCGCCGTCTTTCATAACATATTCCTTGCCCTCCGAGCGGACAAGACCTTTTTCTTTTGCGGCGGTCATACTTCCGCAGGCTATCAGGTCGTCAAAGGAGATAACCTCGGCTCTGATAAATCCACGCTCAAAATCGGTGTGGATTTTGCCTGCCGCCTGAGGAGCTTTTGTACCTTCTTTAATTGTCCAGGCTCTGACCTCGGGCTTGCCTGCCGTAAGATAGGATATAAGTCCCAGCAGGGAGTAACATTCCTTAATAAGCCTGTCAAGTCCCGATTGCTCAAGCCCCATATCTGACAGAAAAAGCTCCTTTTCGTCCTTTTCCATTTCTACTATCTCAGCCTCAATTTCAGCACATATAGGCAAAACGGCGGCATTTTCTTCTTTTGCGATTTCCTGAACTTTTTTGAGCATAGGATTGTCGTCAATTCCGTTTGAAAAATCATCTTCGCTCATATTTGCGGCGTAAATAACGGGCTTGCTTGAGAGCAAGGCAACCTCCGATAACAGCTTTGCTTCGTCTTCACTGCACTCAACGCTTCTTGCAGGCTTGCCTTCGTTTAATGTCTCAAGCAACCTGCCGTAAAAGTCAAGGTGAGCCTGATATTTTTTGTCGCCTTTCAGCATTTTCTTTGTTTTGTCAATTCTTCTTTCCATCATTTCAACATCGGAAAGAATCAGCTCCAGGTTGATGGTTTCGATGTCCCTCGCAGGGTCAACACTGCCCTCAACATGAATGATGTCATCGTTTTCAAAGCACCTTACAACATGAACAATAGCGTCGCATTCTCTGATGTTTGACAAAAACTTGTTGCCCAGTCCCTCGCCCTTTGAGGCGCCCTTTACAAGACCTGCAATATCTACAAATTCAATGGAAGCAGGCGTGATTTTGTCGGGAGAATACATCTCGGCAAGCTTGTCCAGCCTTTTATCGGGAACGGCAACTACGCCTACGTTCGGCTCAATGGTGCAGAAGGGATAGTTTGCCGACTGAGCGCCTGCGTCGGTAATTGCGTTAAAAAGCGTGCTTTTGCCCACATTCGGCAATCCTACAATACCTAATTTCACTTTACAAGACTCCTTGCAGAAAATTTATTTGTTGATATTAAAACAGTTCTGTTGTATTATAACATAAGATGACAAATTTAACAACAGATAATTGGAGGGCGTGAAACTATGAGCGAAAATTCAAAGGACAGATTGGTGAAAACAGCAACAGTAACCGAGGATATGCTGGCGTGTAATGCAGGCAGCGGAAGCCTGAGAGTGCTTGCAACCCCTGCGGTTGCGGCTTTAATGGAAAACGCCGCCTGTGTTCTTGCTCAGTCAAGACTTGAGGATATATATACAACGGTTGGAACGGAAATTTCAATAAGTCACACAAGCCCCACGCCTGTGGGTGCAGAAATAACCGTTACGGCGGTTTTGGAAGAGACAGAGGGCAGAGTGTTTAAATTTTCGCTTTCTGCACAGGATAAAAACGGAATTATCGCAACGGGAACTCACACCAGAGTGAGCGTAAAAAGCGAGAGCTTTCAGAGAAAGGCGGACGAAAAATTCAATGCCTAAGTACGATTATATACTGTTTGATTTTGACGGAACAATAAGCCAAAGCGCCGAGGGGGTAAGGTACAGCCTTGAAAGAACCATAGAAAAAATGGGCAAGCCTATGCCGGATTTATCCGATTATTCAAAGTATCTGGGACCTCCTCTTGTAAACACAATGAAAAACATCTGCGGTTTTTCCGAGGAAGAATGTGAAAAAGGCGCAGACATTTACAGGGAGTTTTACAAAACCGCCGGCGTAACAAATAATTGTCTTTATGACGGAATGGAAGAAGTGCTGAAAAAGCTCAGCGCTTCCTCTGCCAAGCTTGCGGTTTGTTCTTCAAAATACGAAAAATTCGTAAAAGAGGCGTGCGACTACCTTAATATAACACGATATTTCGACGCTGTCTGCGGTTCTTCAAAGGACGGAAGCAGAAAAGAAAAGGCGGATTTAATTCCCTATGCCTTGCAGCGTTTGGGTGCAGGCAAAAAC
The DNA here is from genome assembly GCA_022774755.1 of bacterium. Taxonomy (GTDB): domain Bacteria; phylum Bacillota; class Clostridia; order Oscillospirales; family Acutalibacteraceae; genus Ruminococcoides. Next base: position 10,592 of record JALFLK010000019.1, on the reverse strand, counting down.
TGCAGGGCGGTTCTTATAGGCGACACTTATTTCGACGCTCAGGGCGCCTTGCAAACAGGGACGGATTTTATCGGCGCAGAATACGGCTACGGCAAAAAAGAGCCTATGGAGCAGTACGGCGCAAGGGCGTTTGTTAAATCGCCGTCAGAAATAATCGGACTTGTTTTGTAATATTATCATTTTGCCTTGTCCTCACGCATAGATATAATCTATGAAAGGATGAGGCAGGGTTGATAACAGCATTAAAATCGGCTAAGGCTAAATGGCTAAGAATTCTTGTTTTGTTTATGTTCGCAATAAGCGTTTTATTGCTTATTGCAGGAGTATTGTATGTAAACGGCTCAAAAATGCCCGTTACGGCTTTTTGCGATGAGATAGGTGAATATTCTCTGAAAGCAGAGAATGAAATACAGGAATTTGAGTTTTTGCATCAATTCGGTTTAACCGCCGAAACCGACTCTTTGGTCTGCGACACGGTTGTTATTCCGAAAAATTTTAATCAGGTTTACAACAGCTATAACCGTCTTCAGCAGAAAATAGGGCTGGATTTAAACAATTATAAGGGTGTAAGCGCAAAGCGCAGGGTTTATACCCTTAAGGACTTTTCCGACGACGGAAGGAAGTATACCGTTACTTTGCTTGTTTACAGGGAAAGAGTAATAGGAGGACATATTTCAAGCGGTGTTTACGGAGAGGAGTATCTGGCTCTTTGCGATACTCCGTAAAGTTGTATTTATGCTTTATATCCGCTGTAACCGCTTTTGTTTTGATATGGATAGAATTGATAAAATTTTGGCGTCGCAGAATTACGGAAGCAGAAAACAGGTTTCTCAGATAATTAAATCGGGGGTAGTTGAAGTTAACGGAGAGGTGTGCAAAAGCATATCTCAAAAGGTAAACCCCGATACCGATGTTATTACAGTTGACGGCAGGAAAATTGAATACAGACAACACCTGTATATTATGATGAATAAGCCGTCGGGGGTGGTTAGTGCAAGCAGCGACAAGCGGGACAAAACCGTAATAGATTTGCTTCCGGAAAATCTGCGCCGTAAGGGCTTGTTCCCTGCCGGAAGATTGGACAAGGACACCGAGGGCCTGCTGATAATTACAGATGACGGAGAGTTTGCTCATCAGATGCTTTCTCCCGCTAAGAAGGTTTATAAAAAGTATTTTGCAAGGCTCGATAAGCCCGTAACAGAGGAAATGAAAGAAAAATTTGAAAAGGGCATTGTGTTTTCCGACGGAACAAGGTGCAAGACTGCGTTTTTTGAGGAAACGGACGACAGTATGTGCGCTTTTGTGAGCATTTGCGAGGGAAAGTTCCATCAGGTCAAAAAAATGTTCCTTGTCTGTGGTGCAAATGTGGTTTATCTCAAAAGAATTGCCATCGGAAAACTGCAACTTGACCAAAATTTAGCCCCGGGAGAGGCGAGAGAACTGGAGAATTGCGAAAAGCATCTAATATTATTTGTGTAAATTGCATTAAATTTGTGCTTGTTTTTTAACTGATTAGAAATATTACATAAAAACTAAGGCTAAAGTTTAGGCAATTTATTAGTGGTAAAAAACATTTAATTGTGATAAACTATCCTTATACGAAATTGGATGACAATTTTGTGAAGTAACGGGAGGTTTTTAAATGGCAAACGTATCATTAAGACACATTTACAAAATTTATGACGGCGGGGTAACGGCAGTTACCGATTTTAACCTTGAGATTGAAGATAAGGAATTTATTATTCTTGTCGGACCGTCCGGCTGCGGTAAATCAACTACTTTGAGAATGATTGCAGGACTTGAGGATATTTCTAAGGGCGAGCTTTATATCGGCGACAAGCTTGCTAACGATATTGCACCGAAGGACAGAGATATTGCCATGGTTTTCCAGAACTATGCTCTTTATCCTCATATGACAGTTTATGATAATATGGCTTTCGGACTTAAGCTCAGAAAAACTCCTAAGGAGGAGATTAAGAGAAGAGTTGAAGAAGCAGCAAGAATTTTGGGCATTGAGCAGTATTTGGACAGAAAGCCAAAGGCTCTCTCCGGCGGTCAGCGCCAGCGTGTTGCTTTGGGACGTGCAATTGTTCGTGACCCTAAGGTATTCCTTCTTGACGAGCCTCTTTCAAACCTTGACGCAAAGCTCCGTGCTCAGATGAGAACCGAGATTTCAAGAATTTATCAGCGTTTGGGTACAACCTTTATCTACGTAACCCACGACCAGACAGAGGCTATGACAATGGGTACAAGAATCGTAGTTATGAAGGACGGCTTCATTCAGCAGGTGGATACTCCGCAGAACCTCTACGATAAGCCTTGCAATGAATTCGTTGCAGGATTCATCGGTTCACCTCAGATGAACTTTATTGACGCAAAGCTTGAGAAGAAGGGCAGTGATTTCTTCCTTGCATTCGACAAGTACGAGATTAAGCTCCCCCAGTCAAAGAACAAGGACAATGTTCTTGAGCCTTATGCAGGCAAAGAAGTAGTATTCGGTATTCGTCCCGAGCATGTTCACGATGAGCCTGACTTCCTTGCAAAATTAACCGACGGCAACGGCATTGTTACTGCAAATGTTGACGTTACAGAGCTTATGGGCGCTGAGATTTATCTCTATCTTAATATCGGCGGCGTTCCTCTTACAGCTCGTGTTGACCCTGCTTCAACTGCAAAGCCGGGCGACAATATTAAGGTTGCTTTGGATTTGAATAAAATCCACATTTTCGATAAGGAAACCGAGCAGACAATTACAAACTGATTTAGATTATTCCTTAACATTAAGGCTAAAATTCAGGCGAAAAATAATTTATCCCCCGTGAAAACGGGGGATTTTTTGCTTTTTATTCCCAAAGATAATGAAAATTTTCTCCATTTCGGCAAATTCGATAAAAAAAGTCGATTATATTTGAAAATAGAGGTTGATTTTTAATTCGTTTTTGTGTAAAATGAATATGTGCAGTAAAATGATTTTTATCGGCAAAGGTTATGTACAGCAAAAATATATTTGAATTTTTACGGGAACGAAATATTTCAGGAACGAGGTAATTGTATGTCAAACAGATTATTTCAAGGCATTATACATCAAATGAAAGACGCTATTGACCGCACTATCGGCGTAATTGACGAAACGTCCGTTGTCATAGCTTGTTCGGAGCTTGGAAAAATCGGCGAGGTTAACGAAAATGTAAATTCGGAGACTTTAAGTTCTACTGTTCCGTTTGTTGTGAACGGCGACACCTACAAGTCCTTCGGTAATTCCGCAAAAGCGGAGTATGCGGTTTTCGTGTCGGGTAATGACGACTATGCTCAGCGCTACGTTCAGCTTTTGGCTATTTCTTTAAGCAATATTAAACAGTATTACGACGAAAAGTATGACAGAAGCAATTTTATCAAAAGTGTTATTCTTGATAATATACTCCCCGGCGATATTTACCTTAAGGCAAGGGAACTGCATTTTAACAGCGAGGTTACCCGTGTCTGCCTGCTTATTAAGATTACTTCAAAAACCGATGTTTCATCTTACGACATTATTCAAAATCTTTTCCCGGACAAGAGCAAGGATTTTGTTATCAACATAAACGAAACCGAAATTGCACTTGTTAAGGAAATCAAGCCCAATATAGACAGCAAGGATTTGGAGAAGCTTGCGTCCTCCATAGTAGATACTCTGTCAAGCGAGTTCTATACCCACTGCGTTGTGGGCATCGGAACAACCGTTACCGGCATTAAGGATTTGGCAAAGTCCTTTAAAGAAGCTCAGGTTGCCCTTGAGGTCGGCAAAGTCTTTGACACAGAGCGTACAATTATCAGCTACGACAATCTGGGAATTGCACGCCTTGTTTATCAGCTTCCAACCACTCTCTGCGAGATGTTCCTGAGAGAAGTGTTCAAGAAAGGCTCTATCGAAAGCCTCGACCAGGAAACCTTGTTTACAATTCAAAAGTTCTTTGAAAATAACCTGAATGTTTCCGAAACCTCAAGAAAGCTCTTCGTTCATAGAAACACCCTTGTTTACAGACTTGAAAAAATCAAAAAGCTTACAGGCCTTGATTTAAGAGAATTTGAGGATGCAATCGTATTTAAGGTTGCCCTTATGGTTAAAAAATATCTTACGGCAAATCCTACAAAATATTGATGTAGGCTTTGGCTTTGTAATCTTACGGTTATTTATGATTCGCCTTTGCATACATACATATGCGTATTGAATGTATGCAGGGCGATTTATAGCTTTATATCGGTATGCCATTTATTAACATTGACTAATCGGGCAGTTTATAGTATTATTTATACTCGATTTGACTTATTTTGATTTGTTTTGATTTTTTATTTGTTTTTATTTGACCGGCAGTTTTGCGTCATAAAATATTTTTCGTTCCGGCGTTGCTTTGAATACCGGCGTTACCGTGAATACGATTTTTAAGTAAAATTCAGTTTATACCGCTGTACATGAACATTACATACATACGACAGAGAAGGTGAAGCAATGATAGAATTTGTAAATGTATGCAAAGATTACCCCACAGGCACCCATGCCTTGAGCAATGTTACTCTCTCCATAGATAAAGGGGAGTTTGTGTTTATTGTCGGCGCTTCAGGCGCAGGAAAAAGTACATTTTTGAAGCTTATTATGCACGAAGAATCCGCAACAAGCGGTGAGATTGTTATAAACGGAAAGAAACTTTCCAATATGAAAAGACGGCAGATTCCATATTTGCGCCGTCATATGGGCATTGTGTTCCAGGATTTCAGACTTATTGATAAAATGACGGTTTTTGATAATGTGGCATTTGCAATGAGGGCAATCGGCGCAAAGCCTGCAACGGTCAAAAAGCGTGTTCCCTATATTTTGGAGTTGGTTGGGCTCAGCAAAAAGGCTAAAAGCCGTCCTTCGGAGCTCTCCGGCGGTGAACAGCAGAGGGTCAGCCTTGCCCGTGCATTGGTTAATAATCCGGAAATTATTATTGCTGACGAGCCTACGGGAAATATTGACCCGGAGATGTCTTACGAGATAATTGAGCTTTTAAGCGAGATTAACAGGCAGGGAACAACAATCCTGGTCGTTACCCACGAGCACGATTTGGTTCGCCACTTCCACAAAAGAGTGATTGAAATTGACAAGGGCCGTATTGTGGGAGATACGGCAAAATCGGATGAGGATTTTGACGAGAATCAGTTGCTTTTGAAGCACGGCGACTTGTTGATTGACAATACGATGATTTAACGGGTATCGGCAAGAAAGGAAAATTTGTATGGGTATTAGCAGTTTTGGCTATCTGATAAAGGAAGGCGTCAAAAATGTTTGGAGCAACCGAATAATGAGTATCGCCTCAATTTGCGTGCTGATGTCTTGCCTTATTCTTACGGGTTCTGCGATTCTGTTGTCAATGAATGTGGCGCAGGTTGTAGAATCGGTGGGCGATTCCAACGAAACCACCGTTTATCTTAACGACGATGTTTCAGGCGTTGAGGCGGCATACATCGGCAAGGATTTACAAAAATTAGACAATATTGCTTCCGTTGAATTTTATTCAAAAGAGGAAGCATTTAAAGAATATGAGGATGTTTTGGGCGACGAGATATTTGCAAATCTTCAGGGAAACGACAATCCCCTTCCAGACGCCTATCACATTTCTATGGTAGATTTATCCGAGTACGAGCAGACTGTTTCGGAAATTATGAACATAAACGGCGTTAATTCCGTCAGCAACAGAAGCGACGTTGCAAAACAGCTTACGAACATCAGCAACCTTGTTTCAACCCTTAGCTTTTGGATTGTGCTTGCACTTACCGTAATTTCTCTGTTCATTATTTCCAACACAATCCGTATGACAATGTACTCAAGAAGATTTGAAATAAGCATTATGAAATCAGTAGGCGCAACTAACGCATTTGTAAGGATACCGTTTATTGTTGAGGGTATGATGATAGGTCTGATTTCGTCGATTATATCCTCGGTGGGACTTTATTTCCTGTATAATTTACTGATGAAGATTATTACGGACATAATTCCCTTTGCGGCAATCCCAATTAACAATGTTATTGTTTATGTTTCCATTTCATTTGTTATTGCCGGCATTGTAGTAGGTGCAATCGGTGCGTTCATTTCGGTACGCAAATATCTGAAAAAAGAAGGTAATGAGATTTTAGGTTGGTAATTTTACCGGTCAGCTTTTAAAAGAAAGGAAGTTGAGATATGTTTAAGAAAATTTTAGCGGGAGCTATGACCGCCTGCATACTTACATTCGGTACTGTTGCAGGCGTCAGCGCAGAGAGCATTGACTCTTTGCAGTCTAAGCTTGATTCCCTTAAAGAAGAGGATGCCAAATATCAGGAGATTTTGAATTCCACTAAAGAGGATATATCAGAAAAAGAAGCTTACAGCGATGCTTTGGTAAATAAAATCGGTGTTCTCAATGAACAGCTCTCCTTAAATCACAGCAGAAGCGACGAGCTGGACGCAAGTATTTCTCAACTGCAAAAGGATATTGATTCTGCAAACGAGAACATTTCCACTCAGATGCAAACTCTTAAAAACAGAATCAGAACAATATATATGGCAGGCGGCGCCTCTGATTTAGAGATAATTTTAGGCGCCAAGGATTTCGGCGATTTTCTTGATAAGCTTGAGCTTGTAAAAACCCTTTCAGCCTATGATTCAAACCTGATTAACGGGATTAAGGACAAGCTTACCGTTATTTCCGAGAACAAGGCGGATTTGGAATTGCAGAAACAGGAGCTTGCTCAGGTTGAGCAGGAGCTTCAATCCGGACAGGAGGAGCTTCAGTCGCTTCTGGACGAAAACCAAGAACTGCTTGCATCTCTTTATTCACAGAACGATTCTATTTTAGCAAGTATTGCCTCTGCTTCTTCTGAAAAATCAGATGTAGAAAGGCAGATCGAGGAATATTACGCACAGCAAAAAGCCGCACAGGAGCAGGTATCACAGTCATCTCAGTCAGACCAGAGCCAGCAGGGCGGCAGTTCCGATTCAGGCTCAGGAGAGACAGACCCTGACCCGTCGCCTTCACCGATTGCTCCGTCAGGGGGCGGATATGTATGGCCTTGCCCGGGATATTACTATCTGTCATCTGAATGGAACGAAAACAGAGGCGGGTATAACCACGGCGCAATAGATATTGCCGGCGGCGGAATTATGGGCGCAACAGTTGTTGCGGCTGACTCAGGAACCGTTATTTCTTCATACTCCTCCTGCATACATAACTGGGGTAAAGGCGGCACATGCGGATGCGGCGGCAACTACGGAAACTACGTATGGATTGACCATGGCAACGGCAAAGCCACTATTTACGCTCACCTTTCTTCTCTGGCTGTATCAACCGGTCAGTATGTATCAAAGGGACAGGTTATCGGATATGTAGGCTCAACAGGACAGTCAACGGGACCGCACCTGCACTTTGAATGCAGATATTACGGAACAAAATATAACCCAATGACAGAATTCTGATTATAAAATTCATTTTCAGCTTAAATTCGCCGGATTTTATTTGTCGGTAAAATAATTTATAAAGCACCTTCTGCATATAATTTATTATTATTTATGCAGGAGGTGCTTTTATGCTTACGGCTTTATCGATTACGGAAAAGATTGAAAAAAACAAGCTTAAGCATTTGTTTAACATAATAAGAGGAAATAAAATCACAATTACTCTTAAACAGTCCGGCGGTGTAACTCTCAGGCGTTTGCAATATTTTAACCGAAACGGAAAAATCAACTGGGATATTATCGACAGATATGTGGGGATACAGCGTGACGGCATTTTATGCTCGGAATATTTGGAATTACCGGCTGATATGGGCTATCGGAGATTTGCTTCGGAGGAATTTTCAAAAAGACTTTGCACCAATATGGCACTGCAAATTCTCTCAAAAGTTCAGGACGCCTCAAAGCTTAAGGTGTGCTTTTATGATTTGTACGGCGAAAGCGCCGACACATTGATACATATTTTGGAATATTGTCCCGAGGTAAGGGTTTACACTCAAAATTCCGAGCTTTATTCAAATATCAGGGACGTTATTCTTGAGGATACCGGTATTTCACCGATTATCAGCTGTGACGAGAGCATACTTGAAGATACCGATTTCTTAATAGCACCTTGTAAAATTAAAAATACTCTTCCGCTGAAAAACAAGGCGATTACCCTGACTTCGGTTTGTCCCGACGCAGGGCAAAAGGGTGCGCTGTATTTCAGGTATCATTTTAAAATGCCGACCCGATTTGCAGATATAAAGCCTGCCGAATTGTCGGATTTTTATTTTGCAACAGCCCTTTATGTCAAGGCAAAACAGCACCAGCTGGGCACTATCGTGCCGATGATATGCAGTAACTATTCAAGCGGAGCAAGGCTTGAATCAATATGCGCATATTTTGACAGCCGTGCTTGACATAAATGCCTAAAATGCTATAATACTACTATGTGTGAAAATATATTTTTTACTGAAAGGAATGTTGTATTATGGCAAAACCGGTTATGCTTACCGAAGAGGGCTACAAAAAATTACAGGAAGAGCTTGAGTTTTTAAAAACAGAAAAAAGAACAGAAATTGCAGAAAAAATTAAAGTTGCCCGCTCCTACGGCGACCTTTCTGAGAACAGCGAATATGACGACGCAAAAAACGAACAGGCAATTATGGAGGCAAGAATTGTCACAATCGAGGCTACTCTGAAAAATGCCCAGATTATTAACGAGAGCGAAGTTTCAAACGAGTATATTCACCTTGCTTCAAAGGTTAAGGTTGAGCTTGTTGCAACAGGCAGGGTTGCAGAGTACAAGATTGTCGGCTCAAACGACACAGACCCCGGCAACGGAAAGATTTCCGACGAATCCCCGGTGGGCAAGGCGTTGATGGGTCACAAGAAGGGTGATGTTGTAGAGGCGGAAACACCTTCGGGAACAATCGGAATAAAAATCCTTGATATTATAAAATAATGCAGGATGTTTCTCCAAAATAAAGGATAAAAAGGAGCTTTTTTATGGCAGAAAATAATCAGCAGAATAACGGCGACCTTTTGCAGGTGCGCCGTGATAAGCTTAAAAATTTGCAGGAAATGGGCAGGGACCCCTTTAAGATTACCACAAGCGACAGAAACATTACCAATGCGGAGATAGCAGAAAAATTTGACGAACTGGAAAACAACGATGTTTGTATTGCAGGCAGGGTAATGTCCAAGAGAGGCAAGGGCAAGGTTTCTTTCCTTGATATTTATGATAAAACAGGCAAAATGCAGGTTTTTGCCAAGTTTGACGATTTGGGCGAAGAGGATTACAATCTGCTGAAAAAATGGGATATCGGCGATATTGTAGAGGTTAAAGGCTTTGTGTTCAAAACAAAGGTGGGCGAAATCAGCGTTCACGCAAAAGAGGCGAAATTGCTTTCAAAATCTCTAAAGCCCCTTCCCGAAAAATTCCACGGCTTAAAGGATACGGATTTAAGATACCGTCAGCGTTATGTTGACCTGATTATGAATCCCGAGGTTAAGGATACATTTATCAAGCGTTCAAAGATTATTTCTTCCATTAGAAAGTACCTGGACGAACAGGGCTTTATGGAGGTAGAAACTCCTATGCTGGTTTCAAATGCCGGCGGTGCGGCGGCAAGACCCTTTGAAACCCACTTTAACGCCCTTAACGAGGACTTAAAGCTGAGAATTTCTCTGGAGCTTTACCTTAAAAGACTTATCGTCGGCGGTTTGGAAAAGGTTTATGAAATCGGACGAGTTTTCAGAAACGAAGGTCTTGATACAAGGCACAATCCTGAATTTACCCTTATGGAGCTTTATCAGGCATACACCGACTACAACGGTATGATGGACTTAACCGAAAATCTTTACCGTCACATTGCGCAGGAGGTTTTGGGTACAACAAAAATTACATACAACGGCATCGAGATGGATTTGGGCAAGCCCTTCGAGAGAATTACAATGGTTGACGCTGTCAAGAAGTATTCGGGCGTTGATTTCAGCGAGATAAAAACCGACGAGCAGGCAAAGGCTGTTGCCAAAGAGAAGGGCATTGAATTTGAAGACAGACACAAAAAAGGCGATATTTTAAATCTTTTCTTTGAGGAGTATGCCGAAGAGCATATGATTCAGCCTACATTTGTTATGGATCATCCTATCGAGATTTCTCCATTAACAAAGAAAAAGCCCGATAATCCCGATTATGTTGAGCGTTTTGAGTTCTTTATGAACGGTTGGGAAATGGCAAACGCATATTCGGAGCTTAACGACCCAATCGACCAAAGAGAGCGCTTCAAAACTCAGGAGGCTTTGCTTGCACAGGGCGACGAGGAGGCAAACACAACCGATGAGGACTTCCTCAATGCCCTTGAAATCGGTATGCCCCCCACAGGCGGAATAGGCTTCGGCATTGACAGAATGGTAATGCTCCTTACCGATTCCGCCGCAATCAGAGATGTTTTGCTCTTCCCGACAATGAAACCCTTAGATTGACCGAAACGCGAAAAAGCCCGTAATATCAAGGGTTTTCGGACACAGGGGAAACGAAAAACCTTACGCCTTACACCAAACTTACACCAATCGATGTAGGAAAACGTGCAGAGGCAAAAAA
>JALFLK010000035.1 GCA_022774755.1 bacterium | reverse complement strand
ATTTTCTATCGGTATCAATAATACTGTTTTTTACCATTTCAGCAAGCTTTGTAATGTTTTCTACATCACCAATATAAGCCTTTGTTTCTGCCGTTGTTTTGGCATATTTGGAAAGAAAGGCTTTTATTTTTTGTATAAATTTCTTTAATGCAGAAAGTAAGCTTCTCTTTTGGTCCTGTTCCATATCGTTAATAACTTCCATAGCCTTTTCTTCGCTTGGAATAGACATAAGGGCATTACAAACGATTTCTTCTTCTGAGCTTTTCTGAGCTTCCTCTGCTGAAAAAACATTTCTGTATGTATACTTTATATTATTTATTCTCTGATTAACATCAATACCTTTTTTCTTGAGATATTCAAAAACAAACTCCTTAATGATATTAAATGCCTCGGGATTGCTGTTTGCTATTTCATGGCCTACTTCGTGAAAAGCAACAGACAAAATATATTCAGCCGGTTTGTTTACATTTATTACTATATGCTCACCGTCATATCTGCCGTTTTCGTCCTCTTCAAGTTTATTTGAAAGGACAATATCAATACCTGCCTTTTGAGCAAGTTTATCAACCGCTGCAACAGCAGCGGTATATTTTTAGAAGTATATTTTATTTACTCTCGTCTTCGCTGTTTTCAATGCTGTTTTTACAATAGGTGCATCCGCAGTTTTTACAGCAACCTGAACAGGAATTGCCTTTCTTTTTTACGCAGGAGTAAACTGCCAATCCCACAAACAGCACCGCCAACACGCCGATAATAATTGTTGCAATCATAACTATTACCCCACTATATTCATAATCAATGTGCCGAACTGGTAAACAAGAGCCGACGCAAGCCAAGCTACACAAAGCTGATAAACAACGGCAAAAGCCGTCCATTTTTTACTGTTCATCTCCCGTGAAATTGCAGACAAAGCCGCAACACAGGGGGTGTAGAGCAGTACAAATACCAGGAAAGATATTGCTGACAAGGGCGTGAACACAGTGGAAAGCGCTGTGCCTGAAAACAGCACGCTCATGGTAGATACTATACTCTCCTTTGCCGCAAGTCCGGTTACAAGAGAAACCGAGGCTCGCCAATCGCCGAATCCGCACAGTGCGAACACAGGCGCAATAAACACTCCGACTGATGCAAGTATGCTCTCGTCAGCAGAGGCAACCATATGCATACCGAAATCGAACCTTTGCAGGAACCAAATAAGCACCGTAGCTCCCACAAGGACTGTTCCTGCACGAACAAGGAAATCCTTAAGTCTGTCCCAAACATGAAGCCAAAGGCTTTTTGGCGACGGCATTCTGTAAGGCGGAAGTTCCATAACAAAAGGGGCGTTTTTGCCCTTAAGAATTGTATTTTTAAACAAAAGAGCCGTCAGAACCGAAACAACCATTCCCAAAAGATAGATGCCGAAAATTACAAATGGACCGGCGTCTGGGAAAAATGCCGAAATAAAAAGCAAATATACAGGCATTTTTGCCGAACAGGACATAAATGGAGTTATAAGTATCGTAAGGCGTTTATCCTTTTGATTTTCAAGTGTTCTTGTTGCCATTACAGCCGGAACTGTACATCCAAAGCCCATAAGCATCGGCACAAACGCTTTGCCGGAGAGCCCGATAAGCCGCAACAGCTTATCCATTATAAACGCCGCACGAGCCATATATCCGCTGTCTTCAAGCAACGACAAAAGGGTGAACAACAGCATAATTTGGGGCAGAAACGATACGACTGCTCCTACGCCGCCGATAACGCCGTCAACTACCAGGCTTTGCGCCCACTCTGCGGCATTTGCCGAAACAAGAAAGTTGCTTACAAGCTCTGCAAACCATGTATTTATCAGCCAATCTGCTCCGTCACGCAAAAGATTTCCTAACGGTCCGAAAGTGATAAAAAACACCATCAGCATTGTGAGCAAAAATACGGGAAGCGCTAAATATTTATTTGTTACAACACTGTCGATTTTGTCAGAGAAGGTAATGCATCCCACAGGCTTACTGCGTCTAACTGCCTTTTGGGTAATTGAGCATATGTATTTGTATCTTTCGTCGGCGATTATCATCTCTCGGTCAATGTTCTTTGCCAGCTTGACCTCATTTATGTGAAAGTCAATGTGCTTTTTCTGCACATCGGTAAAATTATAATGCGCCCAGGTGACCCTGTCGCCCTCAAAAAGCTTAACCGCAGTCCAGCGCTTTCTGTGATAAGGGCTCTGCTTTACTGCCTCCAGGGCGTCTTCAATGTCTCTTAAAACACGGTCGGTTTCGGGGGAATAAATATTTTTTACTTCAACATATTTACCCTTTGAGGCAACCTCAAAAACCTTATCAACCAGCTTATCTATGCCGATATTTTTACTTGCCGAAATCCCCACAACGGGTATTCCCAGGCTTTTTTGCAAAAAATCTATGTCTATCTTATCCCCGCGCTTTTCGAGAATATCTATCATATTAAGGGCAATCACAATGGGTCTGCCAAGCTCCGCAAGCTGAGTTGTAAGGTAAAGATTACGCTCCATATTCGTTGCGTCAACAATGTCTATAATCACATCGGGGTCGTCGTTGAGAAGGCAATTTCTGGTTACAATTTCCTCAGGAGTGTATGGAGATAAAGAATAAATACCCGGCAAGTCTGTTATTGTAACATCAATGCCCCTGTTATTCTTTACCTTGCCCTCTTTCTTCTCAACCGTAACACCGGGCCAGTTGCCAACATACTGTTTACTGCCGGTGAGCTGGTTAAAAAGAGTAGTTTTTCCGCAGTTAGGGTTGCCTGCCAGCACAAGCTTAAGAGGCTTAGTTTCTGCGTTATTTTTCTCAATGCTGTTCATAACAACGCCTCCCTATCACGATTTATACTTGGTTATTGAATCCAGAGTAATTTCCTTAGCCTCACTCCGTCTGATTGACAGCTCGTAGCCCCTGACATTTATTTCTATGGGGTCGCCGAAAGGAGCCGCCTTGCGCTTTATAACAACTGCTCCCGGGGTAATTCCCATATCTATGATTCTTCGGCGGAGTGCACCGCTGCTGCCTATTCTGACAACGGTTCCCTGTTCGCCGATTTTTATTTCATCTAAAGTTTTCATTGTATCACCGCTTAAGTTAGTCTTGACTAATTTATAATAACACAATTCTACAAAAAATACAAGGCTTATAATTCCAAAAGAAAAATTACACATAAAAATACTATACAAAATATGTATGCGATATGACCGCTGTATTATTTTTATGCCATTATTTCATTGAAAGACAAAGAGATTTATTGATTCTGTTTGGATTAGCGATGTACTAAACGCTGACGATTTCAGATAACGGGTAAATTGAAAAAGGGAGACAATCCTTACGGACTGTCTCCCTAACTGTTGTATTATATTATTGAAATATAACAAATTATTCGTTAATAGCGATAACTGCGCCTGAACCTACTGTTCTGCCGCCTTCACGGATAGCGAAACGAAGACCAACTTCGATAGCGATAGGAGTAATAAGCTCAACGTCCATCTCTACGTTATCACCGGGCATGCACATTTCTGTTCCCTCAGGAAGAGAAATTGTACCTGTAACGTCTGTTGTTCTGAAATAGAACTGAGGACGATAGTTGTTGAAGAAAGGTGTGTGACGGCCACCCTCGTCCTTAGTCAATACATAAACCTGACCACGGAACTTTGTGTGAGGATGAATTGTGCCGGGTTTAGCAAGAACCTGACCTCTCTCGATTTCGTTTCTCTGAACACCACGAAGAAGAACACCTACGTTGTCGCCTGCTTCTGCATAGTCAAGAGTCTTTCTGAACATCTCAAGGCCTGTAACAACAACTTTTCTCTTCTCGTCTGTAAGACCAACGATTTCAACTTCTTCTGAAGTCTTAATCTGACCTCTTTCTACTCTACCTGTAGCAACTGTACCACGACCTGTGATTGTGAATACGTCCTCAACAGGCATAAGGAAAGGAAGGTCAGCCTTACGCTCAGGAGTAGGAATGAACTCGTCAACTGCGTCCATAAGCTCGTGAATGCACTTGTACTCAGGAGCGTTAGGATCCTTAGAATCGCTTGTAAGAGCAAGATAAGCAGAGCCCTTGATGATAGGTGTATCGTCGCCGGGGAACTCGTACTCGTTAAGAAGATCTCTAACTTCCATCTCAACAAGCTCAAGAAGCTCAGGATCGTCAACCTGGTCAGTTTTGTTCATAAATACTACGATATAAGGAACGCCAACCTGACGAGAAAGCAGGATGTGCTCTCTTGTCTGAGGCATAGGACCGTCAGCAGCGGAAACTACGAGGATAGCACCGTCCATCTGAGCAGCACCTGTAATCATGTTCTTAACGTAGTCGGCATGGCCGGGGCAGTCAACATGAGCATAGTGACGCTTAGCTGTCTCGTACTCAACATGAGCTGTGTTGATTGTGATACCACGCTCTCTCTCTTCAGGAGCGCTATCGATATTTGCATAATCTTTGAATTCTGCATCGCCTTCAAGGTTAAGAACCTTTGTGATAGCAGCTGTAAGAGTTGTTTTACCGTGGTCAACGTGGCCGATAGTACCAATGTTTACATGTGGTTTATTTCTTTCAAATTTTTCTCTTGCCATTGGAAATTTCCTCCTTGTTTTGTAAATTGCTTTACAATAGTATAGTTATTGTAACAATAATTTCAAAAAATTGCAATAGATTTTAGAAAAATATTGCTTAAAAAGCCCAAGAAAAAGCGGAAAATCAAATTATTTCTTTGCTCTCTCGCTCATAATCTTCTCGGCGATGTTCTTCGGAACCTCAGCATATGTGTCAGGCTCCATAACGTACTGACCTCGTCCCTGTGTTTTGGAACGCATATCGGTAGCATAACCGAACATCTCTGAAAGCGGAACGTGTGCGTTAATGCGCTGTGCGCCGTTCTCTGCTTCCATACCCTGAATCATTCCTCGGCGTGCGTTAAGGTCGCCGATAACATCACCCATATATTCCTCAGGAACAATTACGGTAACTTTCATAATAGGCTCCAGAAGAACCGGGTCAGCCTTCTTCATAGCTTCCTTGAATGCCATAGAACCGGCAATCTTAAATGCCATTTCGGATGAATCGACTTCGTGGTAAGAACCATCGTAAAGCTCAACCTTAACATCAACTACGTTGTAGCCTGCAAGTACGCCGGAGAGCATAGCTCCCTGGATACCCTGGTCAACAGCGGGGATGTACTCCTTCGGAATAGCACCGCCCACAATGCTGTTTACAAATTCGTAGCCCTTGCCCGGGTTAGGCTCAATGTTAATCTTAACGTGACCGTACTGACCTTTACCGCCTGACTGTCTTGCATACTTTTCATCAACAGAAGCGCTCTGTCTGATTGTTTCCTTGTATGCAACCTGAGGCTTACCGATATTTGCTTCTACCTTAAACTCACGGAGAAGTCTGTCCACGATAATTTCAAGGTGAAGCTCACCCATACCGGCGATGATTGTCTGACCTGTTTCTTCGTCCGTGTAAGCCTTGAAGGTTGGGTCTTCTTCTGCAAGCTTTGCAAGAGCAATACCCATTTTCTCCTGGCCTGCCTTTGTTTTAGGCTCAATAGCAACACGGATAACCGGGTCGGGGAATTCCATTGATTCCAAAATAATCGGGTGCTTCTCATCACAGAGAGTATCACCGGTTGTTGTATTTTTAAGACCTACGGCAGCAGCAATATCGCCTGCGTAGCAGGTGTCGATATCCTTTCTGTCGTTGGCGTGCATCTGAAGAATACGACCAACACGCTCGTTGTTGTCCTTTGATGAGTTATAAACGGTCTGACCTGCATGAATCATACCTGAATATACTCTGAAGAAGCACAACTTACCAACGTAAGGGTCGGTGGCAATCTTAAATGCAAGTGCTGAGAACGGCTCTTCATCTGAAGAATGTCTAACATCCTCTTCGCCTGTATCCGGGTTGGTACCCTTGATTGAAGGTACGTCCGTCGGAGCAGGCATATAGTCAACAATAGCGTCAAGGAGCTTCTGAACACCCTTGTTACGGTAAGCAGTACCGCAGGTTACGGGAACCATAGTATTGTTGATTGTGCATCTGCGGATTGTAGTTTTAATTTCCTGCTCTGTAAGCTCTTCGCCTGAGAAGTACTTTTCCATCAAAGCCTCGTCCTCTTCGGCAACAGCTTCGATAAGCTCGTCGTGGTACTTCTGAGCGATTTCTTTCATATCTTCGGGGATTTCTTCCTCTCTCATATCCTTACCGAGTTCATCGTAATAAACCTCGGCTTTCATCTTTACAAGGTCGATAATTCCCTTAAATGTGTCTTCAGAACCGATTGGGAGCTGAATAGGAACAGCATTACATTTTAATCTGTCCTTCATCATCTGAACAACTCTGTAGAAATCAGCACCCATAATGTCCATCTTATTTACGAACACCATTCTCGGAACGCCGTAGTTATCAGCCTGACGCCAAACTGTCTCTGACTGAGGCTCAACGCCGCCCTTAGCACAGAGGACTGTTACCGAACCGTCGAGAACTCTGAGAGAACGCTCAACTTCAACAGTAAAGTCAACGTGACCGGGGGTGTCGATAATGTTGATTCTGACATCCTTGTTATTGCTGTCTTTCCAGAAACAGGTTGTAGCGGCAGAAGTAATTGTAATACCTCTTTCCTGCTCCTGTACCATCCAGTCCATTGTTGCGCCGCCGTCGTGGGTTTCGCCCAATTTATGGTTGATACCGGTATAGAACAGGATACGCTCGGTTGTAGTAGTTTTACCGGCATCAATATGAGCCATGATGCCGATGTTTCTTGTTTGTTCAAGTGAAACCTGCCTTGGCATAAAATCCTCCTTCTTAGGATAATTACATAAAAAGATTCATTACCATCTGTAATGTGCGAAAGCCTTGTTAGCTTCTGCCATTTTATGTGTATCGTCACGCTTCTTAGCAGCGCCGCCTGCACCGTTGATAGCATCAAGAATTTCGCCGGCAAGTCTTTCTTTCATTGTTTTCTCATTGCGGGCTCTTGAGTAAGTTGAAATCCAGCGAAGACCTAAGGTCTGCCTTCTTTCGGGTCTTACCTCGATAGGCACCTGATAGGTAGCACCGCCGACACGGCGAGCCTTTACCTCTAAAACAGGCATAACATTCTCCATTGCCTGCTCAAAAACCTCTAATGGGTCTTTTCCTGTCTTATCCTGTACAATTTCAAAAGCACCGTAAACAATCTTCTGAGCTACGCCCTTTTTTCCGTCGTACATAATGTTGTTGATAAGACGTGTTACAAGTTTTGAATTATAAAGCGGATCGGGTAATACGTCACGCTTTGCAATAGAACCTCTTCTTGGCACTTTGCTTCCCTCCTTCACAATAATTGAGATATCATAGGTACTCGAAAGCGACAAACTCCCGTATGCCAACAAGACGTTTTATCAATATATATAAAGTCCTGTACAGCATTACAGTCTGATTAACTTATTTGGGTAGTTTTGTCAATTCCTTATTTACCTGCCTTTGGACGCTTAGCACCGTATTTTGAACGGGCCTGCATACGCTGAGCAACACCCTGTGCGTCCAGTGTTCCTCTTACGATATGGTAACGAACACCAGGTAGGTCCTTAACACGGCCGCCTCTGATAAGTACAACAGAGTGCTCCTGAAGGTTATGACCTACGCCGGGAATATAGGAACTGACTTCGATACCGTTAGAAAGTCTTACTCTGGCAATCTTTCTGAGAGCTGAGTTAGGCTTTTTAGGGGTAGCTGTTTTAACAGCAGTACAAACACCTCTCTTTTGCGGGGAGCTCTGGTCAATAGCGCAGCGCTTTTTTGAGTTCCAGCCCTTTAAGAGCGCAGGTGCTTTAGCCTTCTTTTCAGAAACCTGTCTTCCTTTGCGTACCAGTTGGTTAAAGGTTGGCATATTTTTCCTCCTTTCAAAATTTTATTATATGTCAACAAACCGAAAAAACACGGTCTGAAAACAACCGCCTTAATATTATAGGTAATAACTATAATATTACTTAAAAATTTGCCGATTTTAAGCACTTTTTACACCTTTGCAAGGGTAAAAGTCCCACTACTCGACAATTAAGTATATTACCATAAACTATGGTGTTTTGTCAACTTTTTATTTGTAAAATTATGATTATATTCGGTAAAGTTTATCGGAAAAGTTTATATTTATATAAAAACACTCAGCCTTATGGGCATCAAAATTTATTACACAAAAATATATCTTCTGCTCTAACGGAAAATCGCCCGAGAAAAAATATTTTTTCTCGGGCAGTCCGCTGGTTTAAAACTGTAATGATGTTTTAAGGCTTTGAAACAGAGGCAGACGCAAATCCGTTTTCGTCCAACGTTATGTGAATTTTACCGATTTCGCTTGTTCCGTCATTATAATGAACGGTTATGCTTATGTCTGTTCCGAAATACTTTGTATAGTCTTCGGCTGTATGAAGTCGGTTGTCTATTTCAGGGGAAAATTTGTTCATTATATCATAGCTGATATAGTAGGAATCGATATCGCCGGGCAAGCCTGTTTCATTGCTGATTTCTTTGAAAAGCTTATCTGCCGAGGGATACCAGGTAACAACTGATTTGTACGGATTGTTTTTATCAACAGGTATGCCGCTGATTGTCTGACCTTTATGAAAGTATTTATCAATTATTGAACGGTCGGTGTTTCCGCTTCCCTTATACTTTTCCATTTCATCCGTGTCAACAAAATTGAACTCTCCGTTGTCGGTTGATATATCATAGCTTGTGATATTATCGCCCGACACCTCAAGACTGATATAGTTAAAACCTAATTGACATGCGTTTTTCACGGTTTGCGTATTCTCACCGTCCCCGGCAGAGTTTGTATTGCTGTCAGTTTGATTTTCCTGTGAGTCAAATTGCCTGTCAGCGCAGGATTTAATAACAAGGGCTTGCTGTGATATTTTTGTACTTACGCCGTCAAGCCTTGTTCCTTGGTTTTCGCCGTTTTCCGGCTCTGCCGCATAAGCGGTTATAAAAAATCCCGGGGGATCGTTTTGATTTATTCCGCTGAAAACAGTATACCGCAACGCTGCAAAACCGCTGAATAACATAAGTAAAATACATAAAGTTACTGCCGCATATTTAAAACTTGGCTTTCTTTTCATTGTTTTTTCCTCCGCTTTGTCCGCTTTGTATTTAAAATAGTGTTTCGGTTGTCTTCTGCAATAATTTTTCAGCATTTCTTCCAGACGTTCCTCTGAAATTTCTTTGTTATTTCTCATTTTCAAGCCTCCTTTTAATATATTCCTTTGCATAATGAAGACGTGATTTCACCGTTCCTTCTGAAATATTAAGCATCTGAGCAATTTCTTTTGCGGTGTAGCTCTTAAAATAATGAAGTATAATAACAACCTTTTGCTTTTTGGGCAATGAAGAAATAATTTTGTGCAGTTCAAAATATTCATCTGAATTTTCAATGCTGAAATCGGGGATTGAATTAAAAAACGCCGTTTGCTCCTCTTCACTGCTGAAGTTAATTTTGAATCTGTTATAAAACAGCTTATGGGTATTTTTGAATGTATTTACACAAATTGCATACAGCCATTTTTCAAAGGACATAGAATCATTGTACTTATCTTGATTTTTTATTGCTTTACACCACGTTTCCTGAAACAGGTCCTCGGCTTCCGCTGTATTTTTGCAAAGAGAAATGCAAAGCCTTGTCAAATCACAACTGTATCGCTTTATGTATTCATTAAAATCTATTTTCAAAATTCTCCCCCTTTCCCGTACCTTTTTGAAAGCTTTCGCTATATATACAACTGAAAAGATAAAAAAGTTCAATTTTCTTAAAAATTTTTACTGATAAATTCAGAAATCAATGTTTGTTTAAAGTAAATTATATTTCAGGGTAAGTAATTCGGCATGCAATTTTCGAGTGGACAGCCCTTGCCATTGATGCCTATCAGTAAGTTTTATTCGGTCTATCAATACTAATAAGAACTAAAAAAAAGCTGTTGCAAGCTTTCAAGCGTTTGCAACAGCCCTGTTTCGGTTTATTTCATCATTTGCCGAAAATTATGAAAATCAATCCGATTTAATTAAGATTTACTGATTTGCATTTTGCTGAGAAGCAATGTAATTATTCTCCTCAAGCTCAACATTTCTGTATCTGCTCATACCTGTACCGGCAGGGATAATCTTACCGATAATAACATTTTCTTTAAGGCCGAGAAGCGGGTCAACCTTACCCTTGATTGCGGCGTCGGTAAGGACTCTGGTTGTTTCCTGGAAGGAAGCGGCAGACATAAAGCTGTCGGTTGCAAGGGCGGCCTTGGTGATACCCAGAAGCAGCTGGGTATAGGTAGCCTCTTTAAGTCCTTCTTCACCGTTTGCGATTCTCTCTTTAATTTTTTCATTTTCAAAGAGAACATCGTTTCTGTCGTACATCTGACCGGGCATAAAGCTTGTGCTTCCTGCGTCGTCAACCTTAACCTTTTTAAGCATCTGGCGGACGATAATTTCGATGTGCTTATCGTTGATGTCAACACCCTGTAAGCGGTAGGTGCTCTGCACCTCTGAAATAAGGTAGTCCTGAACAGCGGCAGTTCCGAGGATTTCAAGAATATCGTGGGGATTTACGGCACCGTCGGTAATCTTGTCACCCTTTTTAATGTACTCGCCGTCTGTAACCTTAACATGGAAACCGAAGGGGATAAGATACTGCTTCTCTTCGCCTGTTTCCTTGTTGTAAATAACTGCGTGACGGGTGTTTTTTATATCCTCAAAGCGAACCTCACCATCGATTTCACTGATAATAGCAAGGCTCTTGGGCTTTCTGGACTCAAACAGCTCTTCAACACGGGGAAGACCCTGTGTAATATCTTCGGCAGACGCAACACCGCCTGTATGGAAGGTTCTCATTGTAAGCTGTGTACCGGGCTCACCGATAGACTGAGCGGCGATAATACCAACAGCCTCTCCCACTGTAACAGGCATACCGTTTGCAAGGTTGGAGCCGTAGCACTTCTTGCAGGCGCCGTGCTTTGTACGGCATCCCAGAACGCTTCTTATCTTTATGCTCTTAACGCCGGAATTGCAGATAATATCTGCTTCCTCCTGACCCATCATTACGTCCTTTGAAACAAGAACATTGCCGTTTTCGTCGCAGAAATCTTCAAGCAAATATCTGCCCAGCAGACGCTCGTGCATTGTTTCTATAACATTGTTGCCCGACTTAATGTCGAATACTTCCAGTCCCTCGTGAGTACCGCAGTCGTCCTCATGGATAATAACCTCCTGCGAAACATCAACAAGTCGTCTTGTAAGGTAACCTGAGTCGGCTGTTCTGAGGGCGGTATCGGCAAGTCCTTTACGGGCGCCACGGGATGAAATAAAGTATTCCAAAATGTTAAGACCTTCACGGTAGTTAGCTCTGATTGGAATTTCGATTGTCTGACCGGAGGTGTTTGCAATAAGTCCTCGCATACCTGCAAGCTGACGAATCTGGCTCATACTACCACGGGCACCTGAGTCTGCCATCATAAAGATTGGGTTATATCTGTCAAGGTTCTTCTGAAGAGCGTCGGTAACATCGTTTGTTGCCTTTTCCCAGATTTTGAGGACTTCTTCGTAACGCTCCTCGTTGGAACGAAGACCCATCATATACTCTTCGCTGATAACGTCAACCTGTTCCTCTGCCGCTTTGATAATCTCCTTTTTAGCCGGCGGAATTTCGGCGTCGCATACGGCAACGGTGATTGCGCTCTTTGTTGAATATTTGTAGCCCTGCGCCTTGATTGCGTCCAGAACCTGAGATGTCTTTGCGGTTCCGTGAACCTTGATGCAGGCGTCGATGATTTTTCCAAGCTCTTTCTTCTTAACAAGGAAGTCAATCTCAAGCTTAAATCTGTCCTCGGGGTTGCTTCTGTCAACAAATCCCAAATCCTGAGGAACAGGATTGTTAAATATGATTTTACCGATTGTTGTGTCGATGATTCCTGTTTCCTTTACGCCGTTATATTCAACGGTGCGGCGAACCTTAATTTTTGAATGAAGCTCGATAACGCCTGTCTGATATGCCATCATAGCCTCATCAACGTCACGGAAGCACTTGCCCTCGCCCTTTTCTCCGTCTTTATCCAGAGTAAGGTAATAAGAGCCGAGAATCATATCCTGAGTAGGAACTACAACAGGGCGTCCGTCCGAAGGCTTGAGCAGGTTGCCTGCCGCAAGCATAAGGAATCTTGCCTCAGCCTGAGCCTCAGCGGAAAGAGGAACGTGAACAGCCATCTGGTCGCCGTCGAAGTCGGCGTTGTAGGCTGTACAAGCCAAAGGATGGAGCTTAAGCGCTCTGCCCTCTACAAGCACAGGCTCAAAAGCCTGGATACCCAAACGGTGAAGCGTAGGCGCACGGTTAAGGAGAACGGGGTGTCCCTTGATTACAACCTCAAGAGCGTCCCAAACCTCCGGCTTTGCACGCTCAACGGCTTTTCTTGCCGCTTTAATGTTAATGACTGCCTTTGTTTCCACAAGGCGTTTCATAACGAAAGGCTTAAACAGCTCAAGAGCCATCTCCTTAGGAAGACCGCACTGATACATTTTAAGCTCAGGGCCGACAACGATAACGGAACGGCCTGAATAGTCAACACGCTTACCCAGAAGATTCTGACGGAAACGTCCCTGCTTACCCTTAAGCATATCCGAAAGGGATTTCAGCGGTCTGTTGTTGGGTCCCGTAACAGGTCTGCCTCGTCTGCCGTTGTCGATAAGTGCGTCAACAGCCTCCTGAAGCATACGCTTTTCGTTTCTGATAATAATGTCGGGAGCCTGTAAATCTATAAGCTTTTTAAGGCGGTTATTTCTGTTAATAACTCGTCTGTAAAGGTCGTTTAAGTCGGATGTTGCAAACCTTCCGCCGTCAAGCTGAACCATAGGTCTTATATCAGGCGGGATAACCGGAATGACGTCGAGAATCATCCACTCGGGACGGTTGCCGGAATTTCTGAAGCTTTCTACAACATCAAGTCTTTTGAGAAGTCTTACTCTCTTCTGACCTGTTGCAGTTTCAAGCTCTTCTTTAAGGGAATCTGCAAGCTCATCAAGGTCAATTTCCTGCAAAAGCTCTTTAATTGCTTCTGCACCCATACCTGCCTTGAAGTCGTCCTCATATTTTTCCCTCATATCACGGTACTCGTTCTCGGTCAAAAACTGCATTTTTTCAAGGTCACGGCAGTCGCCGGGATCGGTTACTATATATGACGCAAAGTAGAGAACCTCCTCAAGCTTTCTCGGAGAAATATCAAGCATAAGGGAAATTCTTGAGGGAATGCCCTTAAAATACCAAATGTGAGAAACAGGAGCGGCAAGCTCGATGTGACCCATACGCTCACGCCTTACCTTTGCTCTTGTTACCTCTACTCCGCATCGGTCGCAGACCTTGCCCTTAAAGCGGATTCTCTTGTACTTACCGCAGTGACACTCCCAGTCCTTTGTAGGTCCGAAAATACGCTCGCAGAAAAGTCCGTCACGCTCCGGCTTAAGTGTACGGTAGTTAATTGTTTCGGGTTTTTTAACCTCGCCGTACGACCATTCACGAATTTTTTCCGGAGAAGCAAGTCCTATTTTTATTGAGTCAAATACAATATTTTCCATAATTTTTCTCCTCCTTAAAACTCGTCGCTGCCGTCAAGGTCAAAGGTTTCGTCAACATCGTCAACTATTGACGACTCATCGAACATATTGCCCTCTTCGGAGTCTTCGTCAAGCACAAAGCCGTCCATAGAGGTCATTACCTGATCTTCCTCAAGTGTTGCGTCGTCTTCTGCAACAGGAAGATCCTCGTCCTCGTCAAACTTCTGCTTCAAATCTATTTCATTGTTGTCCTTATCAAGCACCGAAACATCAAGTGCAAGGGACTGAAGCTCTTTAATAAGAACCTTAAAGGATTCCGGTATTCCCGGAGAAGGAATGTTCTGTCCCTTAACGATAGCTTCGTAGGTCTTGACACGGCCCACAACATCGTCGGACTTAACCGTAAGGATTTCCTGCAATGTATATGCTGCGCCGTAAGCCTCCAGCGCCCAAACTTCCATCTCTCCGAAACGCTGTCCGCCGAACTGAGCCTTACCGCCCAAGGGCTGCTGAGTAACCAGTGAGTACGGGCCTGTGCTTCTTGCGTGGATTTTATCGTCAACAAGGTGATGGAGCTTGAGATAATACATATATCCAACGGTTACCGGGTTGTCGAACCTTTCGCCCGTTCTTCCGTCAATAAGCCATGTCTTTCCGTCTTCGCTGTATCCTGCGTCTTTAAGAGCCTCAAATATATCCTGCTCGTGGGCGCCGTCAAATACAGGGGTCATAATCTTCCAGCCTAAGGCTTTTGCGGCATATCCCAAATGCACCTCAAGCACCTGTCCGATGTTCATACGGGAAGGTACGCCCAATGGGTTAAGAACAATATCCAAAGGAGTACCGTCAGGCAGGAAAGGCATATCCTCAACAGGGAGGATTCTTGAAACGACGCCCTTGTTTCCGTGACGGCCTGCCATCTTATCGCCGACGCTGATTTTACGCTTCTGAGCGATGTAGCATCTTACAACCTTGTTTACGCCGGGCTGAAGCTCGTTTCTGCTGTTTTCACGGGTAAACACCTTAACGTCAACAACAATACCGCTTTCACCGTGAGGAACTCTCAGGGATGTATCTCTTACTTCTCTTGCCTTTTCACCGAAAATAGCACGGAGGAGTCTTTCCTCGGCTGTAAGCTCGGTTTCTCCCTTAGGAGTAACCTTACCTACAAGAATATCGCCTGCGTGAACCTCGGAGCCGATATGAATAATACCGTTTTCGTCCAAGTCCTTAAGCATATCCTCGCCCACTTGAGGAATATCTCTTGTTATTTCCTCGGGGCCGAGCTTTGTATCTCTTGCTTCGGTGTCGTATTCTTCAATATGGATAGATGTATAAACATCATCTCTTACAATTTTTTCACTGATGAGTACGGCGTCCTCGTAGTTATAGCCCTCCCAGGTCATAAATCCGATAAGAGCATTCTTACCAAGTGCAATTTCGCCGTTTTTGGTAGCCGGTCCGTCGGCAAGAACCTCGCCCTTGACAACACGCTGACCTTTTTCTACAACGGGAATCTGATTAAAGCAGGTGCCCTGGTTGGAACGAAGGAACTTAATTATTTCGTGATCAACAATTTTGCCCGAATCATACTGAACTCTTACATGGTCTGCGTCAACTGCAAGCACAAGTCCGTCGTCCTCGGCAAGAACACAGACGCCTGAGTCAACGCCTGCTTTATATTCCATACCTGTTCCCACAATAGGCGACTCGGTAACCATAAGCGGCACAGCCTGCCTCTGCATGTTTGAGCCCATCAAAGCACGGTTTGCGTCGTCGTTTTCAAGGAACGGAATCATAGCGGTAGCTACGGATACTACCATTCTCGGAGAAACATCCATATAGTCAAATCTGTCGGCAGGAAGCTCCACAAATCCGTCCCTGTAACGGCCTACTACCTTGCTGTTTTTGAAATGTCCCTCTTCGTCAAGAGGCTCGTTTGCCTGTGCAACAACAAACTCATCCTCCATATCGGCGGTCATATAAACTACTTCGTCTGTAACAACGCCCTTTTCCTTGTCAATCTTTCTGAAAGGAGCCTCAATAAATCCGTATTTGTTAATTCTTGCAAAGGTTGCAAGATAAGAGATAAGTCCGATGTTGGGTCCTTCAGGAGTTTCAATAGGACACATACGGCCGTAGTGGGTGTAGTGAACGTCACGAACCTCAAATCCTGCACGGTCTCTGGAAAGACCGCCGGGACCCAATGCGGAAAGTCTTCTCTTATGAGTAAGCTCTGCCAAGGGGTTTGTCTGGTCCATAAACTGAGAAAGAGGAGATGAACCGAAAAACTCTTTGATTGCGGCGGTTACGGGTCTGATGTTTATAAGTGTATTGGGAGAAAGGGTTTCCAAATCCTGAGCCTGAAGAGTCATTCTCTCTCTGATAACTCTCTCAAGACGGGAGAAACCGATTCTGAACTGGTTTTGAAGAAGCTCGCCCACGCTGCGGATACGCCTGTTGCCCAGGTGGTCGATGTCGTCTGTTACTCCAACGCCCTCTGCAAGGCAGTTCATATAGTTAATGGTAGCGAAAATATCGTCAACTATAATATGATTGGGAACAAGCTCCGAGCTGCGCTCTCTGAGCATTTCTTTAAGCTCTTCCTCACTTTGTGCGGAATCCAGAATTTCGCACAAAACGGAAAATCTTACATGCTCGTTGATTCCGCATTCTTTTGCTGCGTCAAAATCAACATATTTGCTTATGTCAACCATTCCGTTGGAAATGATTTTTATAATCTTATCGTTTTTGTCGGTAAGCTTAACAAAAGCTGAATTTACGCCTGCATTCTCAATTTCAACGGCAAGCTCTCTTGAAATCTTGTCGCCTCTGTTAGCCATAACCTCGCCTGTGCGGGGATTTGCAACAGGCTCTGCAAGCACCTGACCTGTCAAACGCTGAGAAATGCCCAGCTTTTTGTTGTATTTATATCTGCCTACCCTTGACATATCGTAGCGCTTAGGGTCAAAGAACAGGTTGTTCAGATGAGTCTGAGCGCTCTCTACCGTAGGGGGTTCGCTGGGGCGAAGCTTTCTGTAAACTTCAAGCAAGCCCTCTTCAACAGATTTGGTGGTATCTTTCTCGATAGTAGCCTTCATTCTGTCGTCGTCGCCGAAGAAATCCAAAATTTCGGCGTCTGTGCCTAATCCCAGAGCACGGATAAATGCCGTAACAGGAAGCTTTCTGTTTTTATCAATACGAACATAGAAAACATCGTTTACATCGTTTTCGTATTCAAGCCATGCGCCTCTGTTAGGAATAACCGTAGAGCTGAACAGCTCCTTACCGGTTTTGTCGTGCTCCATTTTATAATATACGCCCGGGCTTCTGACAAGCTGAGAAACAATAACTCTCTCAGCACCGTTGATGATAAAGGTTCCGCTTGGAGTCATAAGCGGAAAATCGCCCATAAACACATTGGACTCTTTAATCTCTCCGGTTTCTTTATTGAGCAGACGTGCGGTTACTCTGAGCGCTACCGAGTATGTAGCGTCTCTTTCCTTACACTCAATAATACTGTAATTTGGCTTATCAACATCCAGGGTGTAGTCAATAAAGTCAAGTACAAGGTTGCCTGTGTAGTCCGTAATGCCGGATACATCCTTAAATACTTCCTTTAATCCTTCTTCAAGAAACCACTTGTAAGAATTCTTCTGAACCTCAATAAGATTCGGCATATCGATGACTTCGTCGATTTTACCAAAGCTCATTCTCTCGTTCTTGCCAAGCTTTACGGGTTTGACATTAACCATAGGCGTATCACTCCTTAAATATTGTCGTTCCATAACCGAATTGCATCGATTTATCAAAAGGCAAATGTAACAAATTTGTTGCAAAAAACCTCTTGACAACTTATCACCGCCGTGATAATATTTTTGTTAATTCAGAGATTTTTGTAATCCAATTCGGTACATATCCCCATTATGGTACATTTTACAATTTTATTCCCCTTACGGCTGCTTGTCAAGGGGTTTTTATTATTTTTTTCTGAAAAATTATGTATTTTTTAATTATAATTCCGCAGAGGCAAAATACTGCTTCTGCGGTTGTTTTTCAGCTCAAAAGATACGCCCGGCAGTGTTGACGCTTTTTGAAATCATATATTACAAAAAAGCCACCGAACAAAATGCCTGTCCGGTGACGGTTTAGTATAAAATTTTTTAATACAAAAATTCATAGAAAAGTAAATGTGCTTTCTGTTTTTCGGATAATTTAATTTATTATAAGCCTTTTCACCGGACTAAAACCTTTTCATCGGACAAACACGGTTTTATCCCATGTTCCCCTCAGTTGGTCTTTACATTTCCACCGGTTTTCATCGGACAAACAAGGTTATTATCCAGTAAATAAAGCCGTACACAATGCTTGCGCTCACGCCGTAAACTATTACGGGACCTGCAATAGTAAACATCTTTGCTCCTAATCCCAGAATAAAGCCCTCTGTCTTAAACTCTATTGCAGGAGCCGCCATTGAATTTGCAAAGCCGGTAATCGGCACAAGAGTTCCTGCGCCGGCGTGCTTGGCAAGGTCGTCATAAACGCCGATGGCAGTCAGAAGCACTCCCAAAAACACAAGCGAAACCGAAGTAACGGTTTTTGCCGTTTTTTCGTCAAGTCCTATGTTCATATAAAGCGTTGCAAGTATTTGCCCTACAAGGCAGATACAGCCGCCGAACAAAAACGCTTTAGCACAGTTTTGCCAGATTTTACTTTTTTTAGCCTTTGCCGTCATTATACGGTTATACTCTTTTTTTGATAACATAATACTCCTCCACACCGTCATATCAGTTTGTTTCGGCAAATCCGTAAATACGGTTCTATTGTATTTTTCCAAATCTTTATATTTATATACTTTTTGCTTCCTAAATTATATTAATATTTTGTTAGCGTTTTATGGAAACACATTTACTTTGATTTGATTTTGGGTTGATATTTACTTAGATAACTTGTATTGTATATTAGTTGTCTAATCTTTGTAAACGGAGGATAATTATGAAAAGAAGAATTTTAGCAGTACTTATGGTGTTGTGCATGATGTTTATTTTTGCTGCTTGCGGCAGTGGTGATACTACTGAAACAAACGGAGAAACATCAGAGGTTAATGAGGTAAATGAGCAAGAAAAAGCAGATGAAAAAACTCAATCAGAAATACCCGGTAGTACAGATAAAGCATTACTCAAACCTTTCCTTGCAACGTGGAAATATGAGGAAAAGGACATGTTTGTTGTATTCAACGCTGACTTTACATGGTCAATGTATGATTCTAACAAAGAAAATAAAACATTAGGAAAATTTACCGTAGATGAATACAAGGCCTATTTATTCGACAGCAACAAAGAGTTTGTTATGAGTGTTGAAAGTTTAAGTATGAATCAATTAGTTGACGACGATGGTTTAAATCTTTTTAAATATGTTGTCGGTTGATATAGTTAATTATAGTATCAGCTATGAAGGCGGGTTGTTATTAACCCGCCTTTTTTAATTGATTTAATAAATTCTAGGTTTACGAAATTTTGGCAGGCTCCCAAAAATATTTTATTGTAATGTATTTATTTTTTGCAATATATATAGTATAATAGGTTTTGTATAGTATTTTATGAATTTTGGAGGAAGATTTTTGGAACACTACCTTGACAACAGCGCAACAACCGTGGTTTCACAAAAAGCCGCCGAAAAAGCATTTGAAGTAATGCTCAAATGCTACGGCAACCCCTCCTCCCTGCACGCAAAAGGGCTTGAGGCGGAAAAAGAGCTGGAGCTTGCCCGCAATTTGATTGCAAGGGCTATAGGGTGTGAATCGGACAGGCTGTTTTTTACAAGCGGAGGCACGGAGGCAAACAACACCGCCGTTTTCGGAGCCTGCCAAGCTTTGAAAAAGCGGGGAAACAAAATCGTGGTTTCCGCAGTTGAACACAGCAGTGTTCTTGAGGCTGTAAAAGAGCTTGAAAACAGAGGCTTTTCTGCCGAATACATTGCGCCTGAAAAAGACGGAATTATTCCTCCCCAAAAAGTTGCCGACGCCGTAGACGACAGCACCGTGCTTGTTTCGGTTATGACGACAAACAACGAGCTGGGCGCAGTAAACGATATATCCGCAGTTGTTAAGGCTGTAAGGAAGAAAAAATCCTCCGTTATTATACATACCGACGCTGTGCAGGCTTTCGGAAAAATCCCCGTAAAAGCTAAAAAGTCCGATGTTGACCTGCTGACCGTAAGCGCTCATAAAATCCACGGCCCCAAGGGCGTGGGAGCACTCTATATCAAAAAAGGCGTACGCATTGTACCCCTGCATTTCGGCGGTGAACAGGAGAAAAAAATCCGCCCGGGAACAGAGGCACTGCCTCTTATCTGTGCTTTCGGAGAGGCTGTCGGAGAATTCAATATTGATGAAAACTATCAAAAAGTCAAAGAGCTTAATTTGTACGCAAGAAAGAAACTCTCTGCCATAGGCGGAGTTGTCATAAACAGCGGAGATAACGCTCTGCCTTATATTCTTAATATATCGGTCAGAGGAATCAGAAGCGAAACCATGCTCCACTATCTCGAGCAAAACGAAATATATGTATCAAGCGGAAGCGCCTGTGCCAAGGGCAAGCCAAGTCATGTTTTGTCCGCTGTGGGGATAAACCGTGATTTAGCCGACAGCGCCCTGCGGATAAGCTTTTCTAAATTCAACAACAAAGGCGACATTGACGCCCTTGCAGAATTTATTGAAAAAGGGTGCAAATCCCTGGTTAAGAAAATTTAAAACTCTGTATATAATATTCAAAAGGTATTTTATTCAAATATACTCAAGTAACCAAAAGATAAAAATTCTATCTGCCTTTGCAAAGGCAAAACTAAAACGGACGGTAAATTATGAACGAAATTATATTGGTAAAAGACGGAGAAATATCCCTTAAAGGTCTTAACAGAAGAGCCTTTGAGGATGTTCTCAAAAAAAATATTAAGACCACCCTTTACGGTCTGGGAAAATTCGAGATAACCTCGGCACAGTCTACAATTTATGTTAAACCCCTTTCTGAGGATATTGACCTTGACGAAGCCTGCGACAGAATCAGCCGTGTTTTCGGCATTGTAACCTTCTCTCGGGCAGGGGTATGCCGTAAGGATATGGCAGAAATTCTTGATTTTGCTCCTGAATATCTTAAAGAAAAGCTGGAGGATGTAAAAACCTTTAAGGTTGAAGCAAAACGCTCCGATAAAAAATTCCCGTATAAATCTCCGGAAATTTGCCGTGAATTAGGCGGAAAAATTCTTGAGCAGTTCCCTCATCTTACGGTAGATGTGCATAATCCCCAAACTACCGTTACGGTGGAGGTCAGGGATTTCGGCGCATATATTCACACCGACCCTATAAAGGGTGCAGGCGGAATACCCGTAGGCACAGGCGGAAACGCCGCTATACTCATAAGCGGGGGAATCGACTCCCCTGTTGCGGCGTATATGATGGCTAAACGGGGAATTAAGCTTACGGCAATCCACTTTGCAAGCCCGCCATATACAAGTCAGAGAGCCGAAGATAAGGTAATAAGACTTCTTAAAAAAGTCAGCAAATACAGCGGCCCTATGACTATGTATACCGTTCCCTTTACAAAAATTCAGGAAACAATTAAGGATAAATGTCCCGAGGAGCTTTTTACTATCATTATGCGCAGGCTGATGATGAAAATATCACAGAGAATCGCCCTTGACAACGATTGCAGCGCCTTAATTACGGGAGAAAGCTTAGGTCAGGTGGCAAGCCAGACCATTCACGCTTTGGGCTGTACCGACGAAGCCTCGGATATGGTTGTTTTCAGACCGCTTATCGGAATGGACAAACAGGAAATTATTGATATTTCCTACAAAATAGATACCTTTGAAACCTCAATAGAGCCTTACGAGGACTGCTGTACGGTATTTACTCCAAAGCACCCTCGCACACGGCCTATCCTTAAATATGTAAAACAGGCTGAAGAAGCCGGAGATTTCGGCGATATGATTGAAGAGGCTCTGAAAAATCTTAAGGTGACCCATATATTCCCAAAGGAGGACTATTGATGAACATAGAAGTGTTTTCTCTGCGCTCCAGCCAGGAAGATATTAATTCTGTCAGCGACAATCTGGAAAGAATTTCCGATGAGCTTGCAAAAGACGGCTTTATCATAAAATACAAAACCGAGGTTGATATAAGCAAACAGCGCATAAAAAAGGCAATCAGCGCCAGTGCGGAATCGGACAGCAAGCCTGATATGATTGTAATAGCAAACGCCCTGTCCTCCTGCGACAGCTCGTCCTTTAAAACCTTGTTTGCAGATATAATATCGGAATTTGAGGACGAAATTCAGGATCCTCCCCCGGCAAAATCAAAGAAGAAAAAGCCCTCCGACGGCGACAGCACGCAGGATAATCAGGAGGAGCAAAAATACTACATAAAGAAAATCAAAATTTACTCTATGGGAGATTTGGGCAACGGCTACAAGGGGTTTTGCTTTACCTGCAAAGGAATACGGATAGTTGTTCTGCCCAGAACCTCTTACACAGGCAAGGACATTGCCGATTTGTTTTACCAAAGCGTTTTAACGGCAACCGAGATTTTTGACAGCAACGAAGAAAAATTCCCCAACGGGCTGAATATTACTGAGGGAACTCCGAAAAAACAAAGCCTTGCAAGGAAAATTTTTCCGTGCAAGGGTGATTCCAATAAGGAGAAAACCAGGAAAAGCATTTCTCTGCTTGCTTTCTGCGTGTTTTTCATTACGGGAGTTCTGCTTCTGTATAATCTTGTATTCCTCCCAATGCAGAACAACGCAATTCAAAGCGAAATACAGACGATTTTTCACGACGGCGGCAACAGCGACCAGGGCGGTTCGGGAATAAAAACCAAGGACTGGGACGCACTTAAGGAAATCAACAGCGATATAATCGGCTGGATAAACCTTGACAATACCGTAATTGATTACCCTGTTTTGTGGGCGCAGGGTGATAACGAAAACTATCAGTTTTACCTTAACCACAACTACAAAAAGGATTACAGCGCATACGGCAGTATCTTCCTTGATTACCGCTGCACAAAGGGTGCCGACAGCAAAAATATCGTTCTTCACGGTCATCATATGAATGACGGCAGTATGTTCGGCAATCTGCTTAAATACGGCACCACATCGGGAGATTTGGATTTTTACAAGGATACTCCTGTAATCAGCTTTGACACTCCCGACGGCGACGGACTTTACAAAATCATTTCCGTATTTAAGACCAACTCCCTGTCATCCCAGGGCGAATTTTTCAATTATATGATTGGCAACTTCAATTCCGACGCAGAATTTATGAACTTTGTTTATAATATTAGGGTTCGTTCGCTTATTAACTGCCCCGTTACAGTCAACGAGGGCGACACTCTGCTGACGCTTTCTACCTGTTCATATGAATTTTCAGAATTCAGAACCGTTGTCGTTGCAAGAAAAGTAAGAATCGGCGAGGACCCGTCGGTTGATGTTGACAAGGCAAGCCTTAACGACAACGCTGTATGGCCTGATGTTTACTATTCAAGATACGGAGGCAAACGCCCTGAGGTCACCACCTTTAAAACAGCGTACAAGGACGGTCAGATTAACTGGTACGACGGAATCGACAATCCTGAGGAGCTGGCAGGAAAAGAAGAGGCTCCTACCGAGCCCCCAACATCAGAACCAACCACCAACGAATACGGAGAAACAGATCCGCCCAAGCCTACCGAACCGCCTACTCTGCCGAGGTTTACCGTTGAATTTATTGACTTTGACGGCAACACAATCAGCACCCAGGAGGTTGAACAGGGACAGTCTGCTACTCCGCCACCGGACCCGGTTAAGGAAAGCGACGGCTACTACAATTATGTATTTAAAGGCTGGCAGCTGGATTACTCCAATGTGCAGGCAAATATGACCATAGCGCCGAACTTTGACGCTGTACCGATAAATCAATAAGGCAGGGATAGCTTATGAACTGTGAATTAGTTTTTTACCTGGCAAAAAAGACAAGTATGTGCGAGAGAGTCCTGAAAAAACAGCTGACCAGCTTAAACATAAATTTGGTAAAGACACATTTTGCCACGGGCTCTATTCAGCTTGGCAACTTGCTCTGTGACGCCTTTAAGGAGTGCAGTCTGTGCTTTATCGTTGGAGGGCTGGAGTTTTCCGACCAATACGGCATTAAAAATGTTCTTTCAAAAGCGCTTGCAAATCAGCATCTGGACGATATGAAGAAGATTGAAAATCCCAATAACTATCTTGACGGCTTTATATTCAGAGCAGGAAGTCAGCTGATTGTGGTTTTGCCCGACGAACCCGACGATATTTCCGCAATGCTGAAATCCCCTTTGAAAGAATATCTTATGGATTTTTCAGACCACAGTAAGCTTTAAACGCCCTGATATAACCACAGCAGGTTTTAAATGTTATGTTTAACTACAGCAGATTTTTATTGCTTGCTATACTTCCTTTATATTTCCTGTTATATTGACTGTTATGAAAAAATCACCGCTGCCGAACTTTTTGTTCACGGAAGCGGTGATTTTCAATTTTCGTAACAAATTTATAAGGAATATTCTATTCCGGCGTCACCTTGTCAAGGCTGTGGAGCAGATAGGTTGTTTCATAAATCCACCTGTCATCGCCGTTTTCGGTAAGATTTCCCACATACTTATACAGCCGTTTGGTATAGTCGGCGCTGTTATCCCATTTTGCCTTTAGTTCATCGGATATTTCCGAGGGATTTATTCCGTAATTATTCTGCAAAATTCCGCCGAAATAGCTTGTGAATTTTTGCTGACCGTAAATATTCATATGGTCGTCATTGTAAAAATCGTTATTAAAATCAAGGTTAAAGGACTGGTAACTGTTCTCGAAATTGAGGTAATCGTATCCATACTCGCTTATAATCTCGCCGACTCTGTTGCCCCGCTGAAATCTCTTGTATCTTTCGTCGGTTGTAACCCTGTGGGGAAATCTAACAAACAGTACATTATCAAGATTTTCCTCCTTGCAGAAGTCCAGAAAATCCCTCAGCTTTTTCTCTGATTCCTCCATAAGCGGAGCCGAGGAGGTATCCCCCTGAAGTGAATACGCCTTGTCGCCGGGGGATTTTTCCGCCTTTGTAGATATGCCCTTCAGCAGCGAATACCCTGTAAAATTCATCCTTGTTTCGTAAAAGCACCTGTAAAAGCTTCCCAGCTCGCCGTGATATTTAATAAAAGGAATGTAATAGCTGAGAATATCATCGCTTTGAGAAAATTCATTAACCGTGTCAATTTTATTCTTTGAAAAAGGCATATTATCTGTGTAACGCCGTAAATTCACATCATCTGCAACTGTTAAATCCTTTCCTTTGCCGGAGCTTGCGGCAGTGTTCATCTCTATTACAAAAAGCTTCGGCGACTGGTGATTTTTAATCTCCTTAATTTGCGATTTATACAGCTCCAAAGGGTTTGATTCTATTGCATAGGGATAGCTTGTAAAGCCGTATTCATCATAAGCCATTGCCGATGAAAACGCCGTATAAACCTCGCTTGCGCCCAACAGCACAACATCCAGAGAATTCTTGTCTTCAAGGTAAAATCCGTCTATTCTTATTTTGTTGTTGTCAAAACGATTTTGAGTGAAACCCACAAAAACTGCTGCTGCGACTATCAGGGATAAAATTTTAACAGCTCGCTTGCAGTAAATTTTCAACTTCAAATTAAATACTCTCCCAATAAAAAGCCGAACAAAAGCCACATTCAGCAACATTTTGTTCGGCGTTAAGATTTATTCCACAGTAACCGATTTGGCAAGATTTCTCGGCTTGTCGGGGTCGTTGCCCTTGTTTACAGCAGTATAGTAAGCAAGTATCTGCAAAGGAACAACGGCGCTGATAGGCATCAGAAGCTCCTCACAGTGAGGCACTTCAATCACATAATCCGCAACACCTTCGTCCAAAGCCCTTGCACAGGTATCCGTACAAACCAGTATAACCTTTGCACCTCTTGACTTAACCTCTACAATATTGCTTATTGTTTTCGGAATTATGTCCGTCTGAGTTGCAACGGCAATTACCGGCATATCCTTGTCAATAAGTGAAATAGTACCGTGCTTTAATTCTCCTGCGGCGTAGCTTTCGGAATGAATATAAGACACCTCTTTCAGCTTGAGAGAGCCCTCCATTGAAAGGGCGTAGTCAAGCTCACGGCCTATGTAGAGCAGGCTGTCTGCCGCAATAAGCTTAGTTGCAATGTACTTGCATTTTTCCTCGCAGTTGTCAATAACATACTCAACGGCGTCAGGCATTTTTAAGAGAGCCGCAACAAGCCTTTTACATTCGGCAACGCTTATGGTTTCTTTTGCAAGAGCCAGTTCAAAGGCAAACAAATACATAACGGAAAGCTGTGTAATGTAAGCCTTTGTAGAAGCTACCGCAATTTCGGGGCCTGCCAGGGTATAAATCAGCATATCCGCCTCTCTTGCAATGGAGCTTCCCTTTGCATTAACAATAGCAAGCGTCTGAGCCCCTCTGCTCTTTGCAAGGCGCATAGCCTCACGGCTGTCGGCGGTTTCTCCCGACTGAGAAATTATTATTACCAAATCGCCCTTGTTGATAATGGGGTTTCTGTAACGGTATTCCGAAGCAATATCAACATTCACAGGCACCCTTGCAAGGTCTTCGATAACATATTTTCCCACCATTCCTGCGTGCATTGCAGTTCCGCAGGCAACTATCGTAATATTCTTAAAATCCTTAAGTTTATCCAAAGTAATTCCGCACTCCTCAAGACACGGCAAGCCGTCTCTGATTCTGGGAATTATCGTGGTCTTTATGGCTGTGGGCTGTTCATGGATTTCTTTAATCATATAGTGAGCGTATCCGCCCTTTTCAGCCGCCTCCATATCCCAATCGGCAGTTTTAAGCTCCTTTTCAATAGGCTGTAAATGTTCGTCGACAAATGTTACCGAATCTGCCGCAAGGGTTGCAATTTCGTCATGCTCTAAAAGGTAGTAATCCCTTGTGTACTGTAATATTGCAGGAACATCGGAAGCGATAAAGCTTTCGCCGTCGCCCACGCCTACTATAAGGGGGCTTTCCCGTCTTACGGCAAATATTCTGTCCGGAAAATCCTTAAACATAATTCCAAGTGCAAAAGAACCTTTGACCTCTGCAAGAACGCTGTCGATTGTTTCCAGAGGATCACCGTTATACTTGTAATCAAGAAGCTGTGCCACAACCTCGGTATCTGTATCACTTAAAAAAGTTCTTCCCTGAGATACAAGGAATTCTTTAAGCTCCAGGTAATTTTCAATAATTCCGTTATGTACTATCGTAACTCTGGCTCCGCTGTGGGGATGAGAGTTTACATCTGACGGTTCGCCGTGAGTAGCCCATCTTGTATGGCCTATTCCCACGTGTCCGTCGGGTTTGCCTTCGGTACTGATTTTCTCCTTTAAATTCTCAAGCTTTCCTTTTGTTTTAACGGTTTTTATTTCATTATCCTCAAAAACGGCTATTCCTGCCGAATCATATCCTCTGTATTCGAGTTTCTCCAACGCACTGACAAGAACATCACTGCAATCTCTTGGGCCCACATAGCCTACAATTCCGCACATACACTTTACCTCCCTGTTTACGGTTTGTTTGTTTTATGATTAAAGGTAGGTACAATTTCTTCAAGAACATGCACCGTTGCTTCGCTGTCGTTTGTTTCAACAACAGACTGAAGATGGTCAAGCTGGCTTAAAAGCTCAGTTGGATTTATATGAATCTGTTTTCCGATGAAAATCTTTTTGTTTGCTGTGGATTTAAGTCCCTCTTCGTTCATAAGCAGTTCTTCGTACAGCTTTTCTCCGGGTCTAAGTCCCGTGAACTTTATTTCAACATCCTTGTAGGGAACTTTTCCGTACATACGGATTAAATTCTCCGCCAAAGTTAAAATCTTCACCGGCTCGCCCATATCAAGAACAAAAATCTCGCCGCCCTTTGCCATTGCGCCTGCCTCAAGCACAAGCGACACAGCCTCGGGTATTGTCATAAAGTACCTGATTATATCCGGGTGCGTTACCGTAAGGGGTTTGTTGTTCTCAATCTGCCGTTTAAACAATGGTATAACGCTTCCGTTTGAGCCTAAAACATTGCCGAAACGGGTTGCTACAAATTCGGTTGTGGTGCTGTACTGAGCTTTATATTGAATTATCATCTCACAGCATCTTTTTGTGGCACCCATAACATTTGTGGGATTTACCGCTTTATCGGTAGAAATAAGCACAAACTTGTCTGCCTTATAAAACTCCGCAAGGGTAGCAACATTAAACGTTCCGAAAATATTATTCTTTACTGCTTCTTCCGGTACGGTTTCCATAAGAGGCACATGCTTGTGAGCCGCCGCATGGAAAACAAGATTCGGTCTGTATTCATTGAATATCTTATCCATCTTGTCATAATCTCTGACAGAAGCAATAAGAGTCACTAAATTCAGCTTATCTCCGTAATCTAAAATCAATTCCTGCTGAATATCATATGCGTTATTTTCATAAATATCTACAATTATTATCTGCTTGGGGTTATATTTTGCAATCTGCCTGACAAGCTCCGAACCGATAGAACCGCCTCCGCCTGTTACCAGACATACCTTTCCTTCAACAAAATTTTTAATCTCCGTCTTGTCAAAGGTAATGGGTTCTCTGCCCAAAAGGTCGTCAATGTTAATATCTTTGACCTCTTGCATAAGCTTCGGCTTTTCGCCGTCAATGTAAATTTCCGAAAGGTAGGGAACTAATTTTATTTTACACTCGGTCTTTGAGCATATTTCCAAAATCCTCTTACGGTTTTTCGGAGTTGTGGAAGGAATTGCGACTATTATCTGCTCAATACCCTCAGACTGACAAATCTGCGGAATATCATCGGTAGTTCCCTTAACGGGAAGTCCCTTAATATTTCTGTAAAGCTTGCTTGCATCATCGTCAGCAAAACAAACAGGAAGATAATCATTAGACGGATTGCTCATATCGTATCTCGCCCTTCTGATTTCCTCAAGCACAAGCTGACCTGCGGCGCCGGCGCCTACTATCAGGGTTTTTGCGCTGTTTTCGATTCTGCCTGAATACTGCGTCTTTAAAAACGCCGTTCTGAACAATGCTCTAAAGGTAAGCACTCCCGCTGTGCAAAGAATAAAATATGCTAAGGAAAAGCCGATACCGATAGGCTTACCAAACAAAAAGAACATAGCGAAAGCAAGCGCATTACCGATGAATAATGCAAAGAAACACATTATATAATCTCTGAGATTAAAAAACCGCCACTGTCTTGCATACGCACCGAATGAAACCATTACAAGCATACAAAAAACTACGTTTACGCTTATGTAATAAAGCAGTCCCAAGGATGCCTGATATTCACTGCTGAAAAAAATCGAAGCAAGCAAATTCGTTATCAATCCGCAAAGGGCAATTATTACAATGTCCGCAAGAGCAAGCACAAGCTTCCTGTAATTTATTTTCTTCATTTCCCAGTAATCTCCTGATTGCATTGCTAATGATATTAAAGATATAAACCACCGATAGTATTATACAACTTTTCGGACTAAATGGCAACAGTTTTATGCACAATACAAGTAATTTCCGGTTCTTTAATTGAATTTAAGTCACAAAAAATGAAACAAACAGGCTATTATCCTGCTGAACAAGCCGAAAATCGACGCCGAAAAATGTTCAGCTTGTTTTAACGGAACAAATTAAATCGTCGCCTACGGTTTCCCGTATTTCAATACTTATTTCTCCTTCATAATCGGCATAGTGGTCATTGTAAAAGCCGGATAAATCGCTTAAATAATTATTGTTTATTACAAGGAACATTTTATCATTGTCAATCAAATCCCTGTAAGGATTCGTTACGCCGAACTGGCTTTCCTTTCGGTCAATGTAGCCGGAGCCGGGAAGCCAACTGCTGTTGAGCAAAACATTATCCGGAATTTCGGGCTTTTTCATAGGATGGTCGTAGTTTTTGGCTACTCCCAGAGAAAAAGTACCGCAGACGGTGTAGATGTTGCTCTTATCGGCGTCAATTCTGTTGTATAGAGCTTCGTTATAGGATCTATCAATGGTAATAAACCAATCCCATGCGTACCTTTCGGCAACTACGGCAGACGGACAGACAACTGCCAAAGACAGTATAATTGCGGCGGCTCTTTTTGCAGTGCTTGAGCCTTTGACTCCGCACCTGATATACTCCCTGCCGAAAAGGTAAAAGACGCATACTGTTATTGTCAGATACAGAACTATTGTCGACCTGAAGTTAATTCTTGATAAGTGTAAATAATTCACAAGAGCAA
Organism: bacterium; assembly: GCA_022774755.1. GTDB lineage: Bacteria > Bacillota > Clostridia > Oscillospirales > Acutalibacteraceae > Ruminococcoides. The sequence continues at coordinate 43,976 of JALFLK010000035.1, read as the reverse complement.
TTAAGACTGCACTCATTACCGAAACTGCAAAGTAATAATATCTGTTACAGAAAAATGCCGTAATGCAGATAAAAGCGCCTATGGGAAACGCAAGCGCCGTTTCTATCGAAAGAGGAAAATTCCACAAAAACACCGCCCATATTACCGTAAGAATAACAGGAAAAAGATATTTAAGTTTGTTTCTGAAAATAAACAGAACAACTGCAAGGGCAATCAGCAGAACTGAACCTGCCGCAACGACAAAATAAGGGTTTAATCCCGTAACATCTTCTATTCCGTTTTTAAAATCGGACAACACTCTGTAAACGCTGAACCTGAGTTTCATCTCGGGACGGGCTGAATAATCTGCAATAGCCTGCATTTTCTCTGCAGTAAATACACTTTCGTCGCCGAACCAGGAATCAAGCACAACAATATCATTGTTGTTATAACCCAAGCTGTTATAAAAATCCTCATTTTCTTCGTAGGGTGCTCGCTCATAGTCTATTGACGATGACCTTGCGACATTATATTTATAATAATATCCATAGTCCTCGGACATATTCTTAACTTTTTCGGAGGTCCAATATCCGCCCAGGGAAACAACTCCCACAAGGCAGAAGGTAACGACCATTAGTGCATATTTTCTGACAGTCCCCGAAAATATGCCTTTTTTCTTCGGATTTAATTTTGTCTGCTTCCAATATGAAATAACAATTACGCAGAAAACAAAAACCGCAAACACCGCCGCCGTCATCTCGAAAGCAGTAAATCTGTAACAGGATGAAATCAAAGTAAAGGCAATGCCGAAGCTTCTCAAAATAATTCTGCTTTTGCCTTTCAGATTAAAGGACGCAAAAATTCCCAGCAATCCTCCCGCCGCCATAATCACGGTCATTTGATTAAACTGCTCAAACACAAAGCCTAAATCGGCGAACAAAAACGCCGACGTTGACATAAAGAAAAACGCCGCTGCTTTGGAAAACTTTTTAAGAAAGCAATAATTTATTATCCAGAAAGCGCCGAAGCATAAAAGCACTTCCGAGAGCACAAAAATGTTAATTCCCGGGAGCAATTTCTGCAAAGGTATGAGCAACGCAGTTAAAAAGTAATTCAAAAACAACTGTCTTTCGTCGCCCTCAGCCACAAGAAACGACAGAGTGTATCCGTCGTTTGAGCAGTACCTCATTGTAAAACCGCTGAGAATATAGCATACAAGCATTGTAAACGCCGTAAACGCCAGCGCAATAAAGCAGTCGCTTTTGAAAAATCTCTTAGCCTTATCTAAAAACATACCTTATCCCCCGGGAATTGATTTGATTATTATATTATTGTTTGGCGTTACTTATTCTGTTGCCGTACATTTTTTGATAGTAGTTCTGATAATCGCCTGACAAAATATTCTGCCACCATTCCTTATTATTAAGATACCAATCAATAGTCTGTTTAATGCCGTCGTCAAATTTTGTTTTCGGAAGCCATCCAAGCTCTCTGTGGATTTTTGTGGGGTCGATTGCATATCTCATATCGTGACCGGGGCGGTCTGTAACATAAGTAATCAGACTCTCCGGTTTATCAAGCTGTTTCAGAATTGTTTTTACAACCTCAAGATTTGTTTTTTCATTGTGACCGCCCACATTGTAAACCTCGCCGACTTTTCCTTTTCTCATAACAAGGTCTATTGCTGCGCAGTGATCCTCAACATAAAGCCAGTCACGAACGTTCTCCCCTTTTCCGTAAACGGGAAGGGGCTGGTCGTCTAATGCCTTGCTGATAATCAAGGGTATCAGCTTTTCGGGAAAATGATAAGGACCGTAGTTGTTACTGCACCTTGTAATGGAAACAGGCAGTTTATAGGTTCTGTAATAAGCGAGCACAAGCAAATCTGCGCTTGCTTTTGAGGCGGAATATGGGCTTGACGTATGAATAGGGGTATCCTCCGTAAAGAACAAATCAGGCCTGTCAAGAGGCAAATCGCCGTAAACCTCATCGGTAGAAACCTGATGATACCTTGATATACCGTACTTTCTGCAAGCGTCCATCAAAACCTGAGTTCCCATTACATTGGTCTTTAAAAATATCTCGGGATTTTCAATGGAACGGTCAACATGGCTTTCGGCCGCAAAATTCACAATAATATCTGGTTTTTCGCTTTCAAACAGCTGATACACAAACTCTCTGTCTGCAATATCGCCCTTGACAAATTTGAATTTCGGGTTTTCCATTGCCTTGCTCAGAGTTTCCATATTTCCGGCATAGGTCAGCTTGTCCAGACAAATAATTTCATCCTCCGGGTGATTTTCAAGCTCATAATACACAAAATTTCCGCCGATAAATCCTGCTCCTCCGGTAACAATTATCTTCATAGTTTTCTCCTTTATATTTGGTTTATCAGAATACTTTTCCCTCTGCGACCATTCTCAGGTGCTTTCCATAGGGGCTTTTTCCGTATAATTCAGCGCTTTGAATAAGCTGTTCGTTGGTAATCCAGCCGTTTCGGTATGCGATTTCTTCGGGAGCAGAGATTTTTATTCCCTGCCTTTTCTCAATCATTCTCACAAAATCCGCAGCGTCAACAAGACTGTCCATCGTGCCTGTATCAAGCCACGCAAAGCCTCTGCCCAATAGCTGAACATCCAGCTTGTCCTGCTGTAAATACATTTCGTTAAGAGTGGTTATTTCCAGCTCTCCGCGCAGGGAGGGTTTAACCTTATCCGCCATATTGCTGACTCCGGCAGGGTAAAAATAAAGTCCCGTTATTGCGTAATTGGACTTTGGATTTTCCGGCTTTTCTTCCACAGAAATAACCTTTCCGTTTTTGTCAAATTCCACAATTCCGAACCTTTCGGGGTCGTTTACATAATATCCGAAAACAGTGGCACGGTTGTTTTTCTCTGCGTTTTCAACAGTTTCTCTCAAGGAACTTACGAAACCTCTGCCGTAAAAGATATTGTCGCCCAAAACCATGGCGCAGGCGTCATTTCCGATAAATTCCCTGCCCAGAATAAACGCCTGAGCAAGTCCGTCGGGTGACGGCTGAACCTTATACTGCAAATTAACTCCGAACTGACTGCCGCTGCCCAAGAGCTTTTCAAATCTGGGCGTATCGGTAGGAGTTGATATTATAAGTATATCCTTTATTCCGGCAAGCATAAGCGTTGACAAAGGATAATAAATCATAGGCTTATCATAAACGGGCAAAAGCTGTTTTGATGTTACCATTGTCAGCGGATACAGCCTTGTACCTGCACCGCCTGCCAATATGATTCCTTTCAAGTTAATCACCTCGGTAATCGTGGATAAATATAATTTAAAACTGCCGTCTTTCGCTGACGGATTTCAATACACAAAATATATCTTTATATGAATCAGCCGCTATATTAGTATCACAAACTTATTTTTAGCTTCCTGCTACTATTATCGTTTTATTATAACTGTAAATTGCCGAAAAAACAATATTTTCGCCGTAAAAAGATACATTATTAAAAATACTCTCCTGATTTATGGGTAAAAATCGGGCAATTTTCCAAAAAAGCAATTTAAAAATTAAATGTATCCTTCAATCCAAGCCAGGTTTTATCCTTGTCTGACAAATTAAGAGGAACTCCGTCCACAGTATATCCCTCGGAATCCGCATTTCCACGGTAGACGCCCTGAAGCTTAGGCCACTTGATTCCTATTTCGGGGTCATTCCAGGCAAGTCCTCCCTCGTCACCGGGACGGTAAAAATCGGTTACTTTGTAGCAGAACTCCGCTTCGTCACTTAAAACCAGGAATCCGTGTGCAAAGCCCTCGGATATGTAAAACTGCTTTTTATTCTCCTCAGAAAGCACAGCACCATACCACTTGCCATAGGTCTTGCTGTTTCTTCTGAGGTCAACAGCAACATCAAAAACACTACCCTTAATTACACGCACAAGCTTGCCCTGAGGATATTGCTTTTGAAAATGAAGGCCTCTCAAAACACCTTTTTTGCTCATACTTTGATTATCCTGAACAAACACCATATCCAGACCTGCCTCTTGCATATCACTCAGATTGTATGTTTCCATAAAATATCCTCTGCGGTCACCGTGAACCGTCGGCTCAATGACAAATAAACCGTCAATCGGAGCTTTTGCTACTTTAATCTGTCCCATACTTTTACCTCACTTAAATAACCCAAAAGTCAAATTATGCAAATCAGTTTATTATTTAATTCTCAGCATTTAAGAAGCGTTAAATATATTCAGTGGTTCCTTTAATCTCCTTTAAATACCTCACAAGAGCGTCTTGCCAAACAGGAAGCAAACGGAAGCCGTTCTCGGTCAGCTTGCTCTTATATAATCTTGAATTAAAAGGTCTCGCCGCCTTTGAGACACCGTATTCTTCAGTGGAAACAGGCACAATATTTGTGTTGTATCCTGCCTGCCTAAAAATCTCACAGGCAAAATCATACCAGCTTATATATCCGCCCTCGTTGGTTGCGTGATAACAGCCGTACTTATCCGTTTCCGCCATATCCACAAGCAATCCGGCAAGGTCATAGGTGTAGGTAGGCGTTCCTATCTGGTCGTTTACCACTCGGATAGTGTCGAGTTTTTTGCCTAATCTCAGCATTGTTTTCACAAAGTTTCCGCCCGAAACGCCAAAAACCCACGCAATCCTGACAATAAAGTACTTTTCAAGAATGTCTTTAACAGCCAACTCTCCACTAAGCTTTGATTCACCGTAAATGTTAAGCGGATTATAGTTTTGAGAGTCAGGCTTCCATGGCTCTGTTCCGCTTCCGCCAAAAACATAATCTGTGGATATATAAATCATTTTTGCATTGATGTCTTTGCAAGCCTCTGCAATATTCCTTGTGCCGTCAGCATTTACCGAAAAAACTCTTTCTCTGTTTTCCGGCTCCTCTGCGGCGTCCACAGCCGTCCACGCCGCACAGTGAACAACAACATCGGGGCATATGTCAATGATTGTTTTATTCACCTGCGCCTTATCTGTAATATCAAGGGGTACATAGGGCATACTGACAACAGCCGTTCCGTCTTCAAATCCTGAATATTCCGGTGCAATATCCGAGCCTATACCGTTATAGCCCCGCTTTGCAAGCTCATTCATAACATCGTGGCCAAGCTGTCCTGCCACACCGGTAACTAATACTTTCATTACATATCCACCTAATTACTAAATGTTATTGAAAATTTTAATATTATGCTTTTATTAGTTGTAAATTAAACATTACTAACGGATAATGAACCTATAAATAACTCAGCTCAATATTATACCGCAGATTTTATCAACAGTCTCCAAAGGCAAATCAGCATAAAGGGGCAAGGTTAAAACATTTTTGCTGATATTCAAGGCTACGGGTGTATCTTCTGAATTGAATTTGTCCCTGTAACAATCAAAATCAGTTGTCAAGGGATAAAAGTATTTTCTTGCAAAAATCCCCTCTGTCTCAAGCTGCTGAGCAACATCATCCCTGCTTTTGCCAAACACTTTTTTATCAAAAACCACAGGAAAATACGCATAATTGGGCTTGACGCCCTCTTGTTGGGGAGAAAGCTTTATTCCGCCAATACCATTTAGGCGCTCTGTGTATCTTTCAACTACTCTTTTTCTTTTATCTATTTCTCTGTCAATATGCCTTAGGTTGCATATACCCATTGCGGCGCAAAACTCATTCATTTTAGCGTTTGCTCCTACGCCGACAACTTTCTCAGAACCTTGAATACCAAAATTCTTAAGATTATATATTTCTTCGCCCAATGCCTTATCCTTAAAGCAAACGGCGCCGCCCTCAATGGTATTAAAAACCTTGGTGGCATGAAAACTAAAACAAGAAGCGTCACCAAACAGACCTATGCCCCTGCCCTTATATGCAACTCCAAATGTATGAGCAGCATCGTAAACAACTTTAAGACTATACTTATCTGCGATTTTTTGTATTGCCTCGACATCACAGATATTACCGTAAACATGAACCGGAACTATAGCGCAGGTCTTTTCGGTAATAAGACTTTCTATTTTTTTCGTATTTATTGTGTAATCATCTGAGTTTATATCACAAAACACAGGAGTAAGACCGTTCCTTACAATAGCATGAGTTGTAGACGCAAAGGTAAAAGGAGTGGTAATAACCTCACCGGACAGCTTCATTGCCTGAAGTGTAAGTTCTAAAGCCATATGACCGTTTGTAAGCAAATCAAGATTCTCTGCGTCAAGATATACCTTTAGCTTATCCCGGAGTTCACGGTGCTTTGATCCCATATTTGTCATCCAGTGGGTGTCCCAAATATCCTTTATTTCATCTATGTATTCCTCATAATCCGGCATTGAGGAACGGGTAACCTGAATAATACCATTCATACAAACACCTTTGATTATTTAATTTTTCCTGCCGGAACACCAACATAGGTTCCCGGGCTTATTATATCCTTAATTACAACGGCACCGGCTCCTATTGTGCAATCACTGCATATAGATACGTCATTATTTACTGTGGCACCGATACCAATCCAGGAGCTTCTTCCTATTTTTACATGTCCGGCTAACTTTGTACCGACGGATATATGAACAAAATCTTCAATGAAATTATCGTGTTCTACACAAGAGCCTGTGTTAATTATGCAATGCTTTCCTATCCTTGCTCCTGCGTTGACAACTGCATTTGCACATATCATCGTGCCCTCATCAACAGCAGTATCCAAATCAGAGATAATCGCTGTTGGATGAACAGCTGTGTACCACCTAACATTTTCTAATTTATTAACTATTCTTTCCCGTACATTCGGATTACCGATAGCAACAATAAATTTATAATTCTGATATTTAACATAATCATCGTCGGAACCTAAGACCGGATATCCCAAAAATTCACCGTACGGTTTAATTCCGTCTAAAAATCCCACAATATTATCGTTGGAACGCCTGACTATATCTGCTACAACCTTTGCATGTCCTCCTGTACCGATTATAACTACATTTTCTTTTTCCAAACCACACAAAATCAATTACCCCATTAGATTACGTACTTTAATTTATCAGTTTCCATCTTTTTTCTTGTTTTATAAACAGAAAAATCATATCCATAAACAGGGTATTACGGTTGCCCCTGTAATTCCGATAATCATCTTTTTTATACAGTTTTATTATTTTATTTTCTCTTTGAAAAATGTTATATTCCCGCAGGTCGCTTAACTCTTTAGAAAAATTCATATGTGATAAAACAATAGAAGCATATTCTTCTTTCATTGTATCCTTAAACAACGATAAAAGCTTTTCATACGCTTTATACTGATGGTAAGGCCAAGCAAAATGCTCATCAAATTTTTTGTAAAAAATCCCCTTTAGAGGACTTTTCTTGTTATCGGTTTTCTCTGAATTTGATATTGTATTTTCGTGTCTGCGAAAATACACTAACTTTTCATCAATACTGCCAAATCCGTATCCGCTTGTAAAAGCGCAAACACCCTGCCATTCATCGCAATAAAACATATACGGCATAATATAGTTCAAAAAACTTCTCTTTAATGCAACCGTGTTTCCGTGGGGAAAGGACCTTTCAGTTAACGCATTTACAACTCGGGTGTGTTCATCCATTGACATAAACTTATCATCATATATAGGCTTAACTATATTCAAGTCTTTGTCTGTAACATAACCGTTACAAAAAGCATACACGGCCTCTTTGTTATTGGAAAAAAACTCTTTAAATTTTTCTACTAAGTTCGGCTCCCAAACATTATCCTGATCGCAAACGATTACAATATCGCCGCTTAACAAGGAATTGCATATGGAACCGTTCTTTGTTAATCCCTGATTTTTTTCGTTTACCGATATTATATAGTCCACTCCCGAATCAACCAATACATCCTTAACTATTTCAACAGTATTATCGGTGGAAGCGTCATCGCTTATTACTATCTGATCCACTTTTACCGTTTGATTCAGTATGCTTTCAAGCTGCGCTCTAATATATTTTGCACCGTTGTAGGTACATATTCCTACACAAACAGTCATAACATTCCCCCACTTTTTTAAACGCAAATCAAAACAGGAGCGACCCTAAACTTTATTGAATAAATGTTTAAGACTTATTTAATTTAAAATAATCAATATTATCAATAAACTCTCTGACTGCGCCGTTTCCGCCGTTATGCTCAGCGATAAAATCGCTGATTTCTTTAACCTCTCTTACTGCGTCGTTGGGACAGGCAACCATACCGCAGTGCTTCATACATTCTATGTCAATAATATCGTCGCCCATATAGGCAGCTTCTTCAAAAATACCGTTTTCATTTTTCTGCAATCCGTACTTTTCTGCAATTTCGCTCATTTTTGAGAGCTTATCCCGTATCCCCTGGTAACACTCAGTGATTCCCAGTTCTTTGCATCTGTTGAGTACTATTTCGGACTTCCTGGCGGTTATAACCACAGGAACGACACCAAGCTTCGGAAGAATATCGTGAATACCGCACCCGTCTTTAATATCAAAGGCTTTAAACAGCTCTCCGCTGTTTCCCATATAAATTTTGCCGTCTGTTAAGGTGCCGTCAACATCGAAAAAAATCAGTTTAATCCCTTTTGCCGATTTGCAGAACTTTTCGTTATCTTTAATCATTATTGTCACCGCTTAAGAAATCGAATCTGGAAGGCGTAATAAACACTATGTTTTCATCGCCTGTTTTTGTTTCCGTAAAATCTTTGAGCATTTCTTTAATTTCCTTATTAAGCAGTTTTGAGGACTCGTTGATGTTTGCAAGCTCCAGCTCGGAATCAGCGTAATTTGCAAAATTGCCTGTATTATACTCAAAGCCGTCAAAGCCTGACAAAGCTATTGTTTTGACCGACAGCTTGTCCAAAAGTCTGAGCAGGAGGATAACGGAATTGTCCATATGCTCCCAACCGCATTTTATAAGTTTAATAAAAGAAACTACCTTTTCGTTTTCTTTCGGTTTTGATGTAACATTAGAAGTCAGTATTTTCGGAACATCGGTTGTTTCACTGCGGTTATTCCAATTTCGGTATCTTTTTACATTGCTGAAATACATAAAATCCGTCTTAATCTTTTCCGGCAAAAAGTTTACCGAAACCACCAGAGAATCATTTGCTTTTATGTAATCACATATCTCGGCGCAATGAGTTTTAACTGTCTTGCCCGGAGCCGCAATAACAACATTTCTATCGGAGAATATACTCTTAAGCTCCTCAATTACACTGCTGTCGTCAATTTCGGAATTAAGATAATCCATATATGTTTTTTCAAGCAAATCGTAGTCGTATCTTTTGCGTGGTATTGCTCCGACTTTATTCAGGATGTACCTTATATCCTTGTATCTGATGCTGTTCTTTTTCTTAAGATATGCAATATTATTAACATGAGCGCTATAAGCTCCGGCAATGAAGAAATGGGTGTCGTATCCCCAACTGCATTTCGACCTGATATTATCCATATACTCGTCGATAATGTCAAGCAGGGCGTCAATGTCATAGTTATAGCCCAATTTTGTTACCATATACTGAGCAATCAGCTCTGTGGGAGTGTTGCCTGCTCCTCTGCCCATACCGGATATTGTTGCGTCAACAACAACATGTCTGCTTCCGTATGTCATCCGCAAAAACTCCTGTGACAAAGCGCTTGACATCTGCATATTGTTGTGAGAATGAAAACCAATCTTGCAGTCGGTTATGAGATTGTGGTTTATTAGCTCGTAAACACGCCTGAGGTCTTCCACATACATTGAGCCGAAGGTGTCAACAATGGAAAAGCAATATGGCTCTACGGCGTTTACCATTTCAATAAACTCAACCAATTCAACATCGGAATAACCCAATATATCAACAGGCTGAACAAAGAGCCTATATCCTTTTTCCTTTATCTTTTTACAGAATTCAATTACATCGTATCTTTCTTTTTTGAAGAAACACGCCCTCACGGCGTCAAATGATTTTCCCGTGTATTCGTCAAGATTATCCGCAGAATATCGGCTGTAATCAGCAAGCACCGTAAACAAAGTACCGTTTTTATCTTTTGGAACAAATTTTTCGGCGTCCTTTCCGTTTTTATACACGGTCTTTCCCTCGCCGAAGCCTTCGTCCTGCAAAAATCCAATCTCTATAATATCTACGCCGGTATTCATCAGTCCGTTAATAATACCGTGAATACTCGAATCACCGAACTTTTTGTCAAGCAAATATGCACCGTCTCTCAGAGTGCAATCCAATAATTTTGCGTGATTCATAATTAACCCTCTGTATTCAGTCTTGCTTTTATAACTTCCCTGACTTTTTCAAGGTCCTTGGGGGTATCGACCGACAATGTATGACATTCGATTTCTTTTAGTTTAACCTTTTTGCCGTTTTCCAAGAAACGGTAAAGGTCAAGCTCTTCTGTGCACTCCACCTGACTTCTCGGGGTATCTACATAAAATTGCAGAGCTTTTTTTGAAAATGCCGCAATGCCAACTATCTTCTTGTACTCAAACTGCATATTTCCCTTTGGATAAGGAATCGGGCTTCTTGACGCCCACATAGCGTCGCCCTTTGCATTGGCAACAGCTTTAATATTTGTTGGGTCAACTACCTCAACGGGATTATTGATTGTTGTAATAATATTTGAATAATAATACTCCAAATCCTCTGCGTCGTTTTCATCGGGAAGAGATTTTTCTATTACCTCCGGCTCAATAAGGGGTTCGTCGCCGTTAATGCACACATAAATATCTGCGTCTATTTTTGTAGAAACCTCATGCACTCTGTCGTTTGGGGTCTTGTGCTTATCGGAGGTCATAATATAATTCATATTGTACTTTTCGCACACTTGGGCAATTCTCCGGTCATCGGTTGCAACAACAACATCTTCAAGAGATTTAACCTTTTTAGCCTGATGATAAACATACCATACCATTGGCTTGCCGCAAATATCCGAAAGGGGTTTGGCAGGAAATCTTGTTGAACCGTATCTTGAGGGAATAACCCCTATACATCTTAATTTTTTCATCACAGAATCTCTCCTTTTACATAAATAACGAATCAAAATCAACCCTGGGGAATACTTCCAGCTTTCCGCCTCGGGTAGCGTTGTATATTTTTACACCCTTTTTGTCGCCATATGCCTTTAAGTCTATGAACGACTGAGTTGCAGCGTCAATATTGAATATTCCCTTTGTATTTTCATCGGCGTTTTTTACATCGCCGTAATGGTCCTTTACTGTTTTATCAACAATTACATTGCCGTTTTTGTCGGCCATTCTGCTGAAATTATGGTCAACGCCGATAAGGTATATCTCGCTGTAACCCATATACATTGCCATTTGAGCACTCGTAATTGCAACAGAGCCTCTGCAGGGAATACCTGACGGCATATCGTCGGAAATAAATTCCGGATGAGGGCGGCTGTCTTTTAAATCAGCAAAAAGCTGTTTAAAATAGAGAGCGTTTGCAATCTCTATATTTTTATAAAACTTCATCTGAATTGGAATGAATATTTTTCCGAGCTGACTGTTTATTTCCGTACTGTTAAGCTTATCTGCAATCTCTGCAAGAACAAACTCATCCTCGCTAATAAAATACGCAGGCCGCCAGTCTGTTTTATCAAAGGTGTTGTATATTCTGTTGGCGGCAAATGAATCAACATTATTTTTACTAAGAACAGATAAATCTTCGGGGGTCAGGCTGGGTCCGTTGCCGATTACAAAGCACTTTTCGCCCGTATGTGAATTACAAAAGGGTTTCAGTGCTTTTCCGTAGCCTGAATTGCCGAAATTTTCAATTATTTTGCTTTGCCTTCTGGCAATTATTGATTTTACAGGATTCACAGTCACGCCTCCTTTTTTCCGAATTTATTTACTACTTTCATAACGGGAGCTCTGAATATATTTTTCTCATAATCGTTCATTGCGAATCTCCACTGAGTAACAATAAACAAAATTGTATAAACTATAATTCCCGCAAGCATAACAGCAGGATTATAGAAATCCACAAAGTAGGATATAATCAAGAAAACTACACACATAATAATGGGACACACGGTGATATTCAGCAGGCTCTTCCAAAATCTCGGTATTTCAAGTCCGATTTTCTTCCAATAGTACCAGTTCATTATAAATCCCTGACCTATAATATTGGCAACACCGGTTACTACTGCGGCTCCTATTATGCCAAAGCTGTTCACAAGCAGATATGTACCGATTACATTTCCGACTGCTATTCCTAAATAAACAAGCGACCTGAAACGATGCCTATTTTGTGCAACTATTATCTGAAGAGCTACGCCCTGAACTAACGGCACGCAGGCAGGTATCATTGTCACCAGCGCAACCCAATACGCCTCCTGATATCCGTCTCCTGCCCAAAACTGAATAAACTGCCTTCCGAAAGCTATAAATCCCGTAACAACAATCATTACTATATACATCTGTATTCTGCCGATTCGTATTACAAGGTCTGTGAGCTGTCTGTTGTCGGAGCCGGAAAACACCATTGTATTAACCTTTGGCGTCAGAACGCTTGAAACACCCATTGAAAGCTGAAGCACTATATTAGTAAAGGTTGTACCTATATTATATATTGCAACGCCGGTAGTTGCAAGCACAGGCACAGCGCCGATAATCAGTTTGTCGGTTGTAGAGTAAAGCTGATTTACAACATTTGCTAAAAATACCCAGAATGAGAATAATAAAATTTCTTTTATCAGACTTGTGGGCATATTGTTGTATCTGGGCTTAATATGCAGTTTGTTGCGAACATAATAAATATAGCATAAGCATGAAGCAACCATCATTACCAAAGAAACAAGCACTAATCCGATAGATTGGAAGCCCATAAACAAAACCACTATGTTAAAGCAAGGTGCTAAAGAAGTGGAAAGAATGTTCATAAATTGGTAAAAAATAAATTTCTCATATACTGTTACTACCGATGTATAGACCGTAAATACAAGAGAAAAAAACATATTGAAGGATAACAAAAGAATCAACAGCTGAAATCTGCCTATATCCTGCCCTAAAGAATCAGAATAAAAATACGGCACAACAGCAGACAATCCTATACCTGCAACAAGTGTAATCAAGGCAATAACTCTGAAAATCACGTTAAACAGGCCGAACATATTTTCAAAGCCCTCTTTGTCGTTCTCTGTTTTTAGCTTTGTCAGGTATCTTACAATCGCAGAACCTATTCCAAAGGTTATCAAAGACAGATAACCTGTAACAGAAGCCGCAAGATTATACAGCCCGTATTCCGCCTGTCCCATAAGCCTAAGCATAACAGGTGTATAGAACATCGGAATAATGGTGCCTATTCCAAGATTAACATAGGATAATATAGCGCCTGATTTGAGTTGATTAACCTTCATATACTACCTCTTTAATATTTTGATGAAGCTTTGAACTATTCTTACAAAACGGTAATTTTTGGTTGTATAGGCAAGTTTGTATAGTATGTTCAAATCTTTAGAAGCACATTTAAATGCTTTTTGAAATTCACAGCTATTTAATATAGTGTTGTTATATTTGTATTTTTCCTTTTTGGAAATATTATTATCTTTGCTGAAGGTGTTTTCCAGCGCCGCCTCATATTTATAAAAAGCGAAAATCAGAATCTCATTTAGGGACTCATCATTTAATCCCCATTTTTCTCCGTATTTATACATTTTGGTATGCACTTTTTTATATACATCAAAAAGATTCGGATAATACTTATTATCAAGGGATTCTTTTCCGTCACGCACATAATTATATACCGTTTTATTTAACAAGGCTATCTTTTTGTTTGAACAATCCAGATATTTTAAATTAAAAAGCAAATCTTCTCCGACGGATATATCAGTATCAAATATGATATTATGACTTTTCAAAATGTCATTAACATACAATTTGTTCCACGGCATAGGGTCTAACCACTTTTTATGTAAATCAACAAAATCTTCTGTACCGCAAAGGGAAACCGATGCATCTTCCGAAAAAACAGACCTTCCGACACTCGTACCTTGGTAATCGGACACGATGCTGAATCCGCACCAAATATTATCATATTCAGGGTATTGTTCCGCTAAAGCAAGTAACTCCTGTAGGTAAAATTCAGACAAATAATCGTCGCTGTCAGCAAAACATATATATTTGCCTTTGGCTTTGCTTATCCCCCGGTTTCGTGCGCTTGAAACGCCTCCGTTTTTTTTATGAATAACGCTGATTCTCCTATCTTTTTCAGCATATTCATCACAAATACTTCCGCTGTTATCCTTTGAACCGTCGTCAACAAGAATCAACTCAAAGTCAGAAAACGTCTGAGCAATAATACTGTCAACACAATGACGCAGAAACTTCTCTGCATTATAAACCGGTACAATCACGCTTACCGCAGGCACTATTTCAGTTTTATTCAATGAATTTTCCAAAATATGTTTTTTCTCCTGATTTTGTAGTTTTGTCAAAGGGCATCCTCCATGAGAGCTTAAACAAGCTTGTACCGCTGTTATGAATAAGCCCATCATAATCCTTTTGATTGAAAGGCAAACTCATTCTGCTTTGTAATTCTTCGATTTTAGAATTATTATACGGTACATTATCTATAAGCTGCTTTGCATAAGGTATATTACGGTACACAATCATCATAAAATAATCCACCAACAGATAATCTATCAGGTAATTATTCTTTTTCCAATACTCGTAAAACAATTCCCTATTAACCTTTTGAACAACGCAGTTTTTCTGACAGCCGTTCAAAAAAGATGTCCACATATAATTTGAAACATAGCCTGAAATAACAGGCTTTCTTTTGCAGGTATAAAACTCATATTCAAATATTTCTTCCGGCAGTTTTTCTGGTATAAAAATCGTAGCGTCAATCCATAAACCGCCGTACTCAGACAGTAATGTCATTCTTAAAATGTCGGAAAACTGTGCTTTGGAGATGATTCCTTTCCTGTATTTCTGCATAATATATTCGGGAAAATCATAAAACGACATAAGATTGTCTTCTGTAACGATATTTACAGGATGTTTAGTGGAGTTTTTTATGCTTTCAATACATTTTTTTACCACATCAGGCGCAGTATCAAAGCCCTGCATCCACGAAACCCATACAGGCGATTGCTCGTCGTATTCACAGTCCCCTCGGTAATCTTTGTACTTATTTAAAACATATGAAAATTCCTGTTCCAGTTGTGAAATAATAATAGATTGTACTTTTTTTCCAAAGAGATTGCCGATACCTGAATCCTTGAAAACAGCTGAAAGGAAACGGATAACTCCCAATTCAAACTGTCTGTTTCCAAATTCTTTAAACATTGTTTTAACGGGACTGATAAGTCGATTTTTTAACACTGAAAAAATTTTCATAAAGTTTACCTAAATTCCATATCCAAGTAAATTCCTAATCATACATATAAGGCTCAGACCTATTGAACTGTTTGACATTTTCAAGGATATTCTTTCAATAAATCTGCAACTTTTCACCTCTGCAGAGGTCAGCTTAACTGTGCTCCGCAATTTTTTAATCTTTTGCTTTCCTTCCTTGTATTTATCAACCTTTTTATTACGCAAAAGCATCTGATACTGGTAAACACAGCATCCGCAGAAAGACAGCTTTGCCTTTGGGTAAATTTCGGGATAATGCTCTTTTGTAAAACTCATTCTTTCTCTTACGCCGTCCAGCATATCAAGGCGTTTAATGCTGTAACTGCCCATTATGCTGTAGGGGCGCTGATAATAATAATAACACTGCCTGTATAAATAAACAATTCTATCCGCTTTATCCAAAGCATAAAAGGTAAAAAATTCGTCCTCGTTTAATCGTCCGACTTTAAACGACAAATCTTTAAGAACCGACCTGTGGTAAAGCTTATTCCACGCTACCGTTTTTACTTTTATGTCGTCTATTGTGTTTTCTATTGCCGTTTGCGAATCAAAGACTTCAAACTTATCCGATAAATCAGGAGAAAAATCCCCGTCAGATACACTTATAATATTAAAGGCACCTATCTGGGACTGAGTGTCAAGCATTTTCTGCAAAACCAAAGAATACGTCTGCAAATCAATCCAATCGTCGCTGTCAACAAAACTGATATACTCACCGCATGCTGTTTTCATCCCTGCATTTCTTGCGTCTGAAAGTCCGCCGTTTTCCTTATGAATAACCTTTATTCTGCTGTCTTTTTTTGCATAATCATCACAAATCCCCGGGCATCCGTCTGTTGATCCGTCGTCAACAAGGATTATTTCAAGATTTTCATAAGTCTGATTTATTATGCTGTCGACACATCTGTTAAGATATTTTTCAACATTAAATATCGGGACTATAACGCTTATTAAAGGATTCATAACTCACCTACTGTTCAGGGTCAAGCTTCTTAACCCTTATTTTATCATAAATTTTATAGAGCAAAACAAATAATCCGGGAAAATACTTATACAGAAAAATCGTTGCCTTGTCTCTTCTAGAATTATATAAGCCATTTTTCTTAAGCTCTTTAATAGTACATAAGGTGCTCTTCATTTCTTCTTTATATTTTTTATCATTTTCAAAAAGGTAAGCCTTATATAACCCGAGTACTTTATTTGCATAAATAATCTCGCACATATTCTCGCAGCCGCCGCCCTTACTAATCTTTAGTATCCGGTCAAAAACATAAACCGCTTCCTTTTCGGGGCGTATCTTCTCTGCGCTGTGCGTGGCACTGCCCTCAACGCAAACATAATTGTATAGGGGTTTATCGGTATAGACGCTTTTTTCAACTTTATTAAATAATTTAAAATTTAACAGCAAGTCCTCGCTGAACTTTATGCCTTTGTCAAATCTGACATTTGTAAACAAAGATTTGTCATACAGTTTATTCCACACCGCAGTACAAAAATACATTCCGCTGATTAAACATTCCAATGCGTCGTCGTGATTCTGCGGTATCACTCTTTCCTTATCACCCACAGCATTTATTATATTGCCCTTTGAATCTACATTTCTGTAACTGCAATGAGCAATTTTTACATTATATTTGAATATTATATTCATCAAAATTTCGTACATTTCCTCAGAAATGTAATCGTCTGAATCCACAAAAGTTATGTAATCACCCGTAGATTCCTCTATTCCTACATTTCTTGCATGTGAAACTCCGCCGTTTGGTATGGTAATAAGTTTTATTCTGTTATCCTGTTTTTGCATTTTTTCAATTTTCTCAACCGAATCATCGTTTGAGCCGTCGTTTATTACCAAAATTTCAAGATTTTCATAAGTCTGATTGAGAATACTGTTAAGGCATCTCTCTATTGTAGCGCTTGAATTGTACGAAGGTATGACGACGGATATTTTTTTACTGTTCAAATAAATTACCTGCTTTAATACCTGAATTTTCTGTAAATACTCTGCATAATCTGGAGAAACTTGTTAGTGAAGACATAACCGTTTGTGGTGTTTATGTACTTGAAATATTTATGGTATTTTCTGCCCAGTTTATTTTGAGTTTTCAGATAGCTCTCATCCGCATTACCGTGGGATCTGTGGCATATATCCATAGGGATAACCATTACCTTAAGCTCTTTGCTTATATGAGCCTGCAAGCACAAGTCTGCACCGTAGAGATGCCACCCGTCACAAACACTTTCGTCAAATGACACAACCTCAAGACATTCCCTGTGGCATGCTATAAAACACTCGTCAAGGGTGAAAACATATTCCGGCTTTACTGCCGTCTTATATCTTGTTCTTTCTTCACCTTCAGCCATGGAAGAAAAGAATTTCGGACTTTTATTGCTGTCTTTATCCTCAACGCCTGCCGAACCGAAAATCACATACTTATTATTAACCGCAAAATCGTAAACCTTTTCCAAAACATCGGGTTCCAAAAACTCAATATCCTGGTGCAGAAAAACAACAACCTCGCCCTTAGATTGTTTAATACCGTAATTCAGTGCGGCGGCGGCAGAGGAAAATCTGCCGTTCCTGTTATCAATCATTATGTAGTCGATTTCCACATTTTTCTGCTGTTCGGCAGTCTTAAGCATATCGTCAAGCAAAGGCATATTATTGTAAACCGTTATCAATGAAATCGTTTTCATATTTATTCCCCTTATAATTACTGGTAACTGCTTGCAAGCTTCCAAAGCTCAATATCATTATTTTCAAAAGCCTTCTCCACCTGCCTTAACATATACGGCAATTTTACCTTATTACCGGGTTTGTATTGTTTACACATATCTTTAGCAAGCACATACAGAGCCTCTACCGTTTTTTTATCCAAATTCTTAATTGAGCCGTAATAATATGAACTCATATGCCTTAGTACCAGAGTATAAAGAGCGTCATCAACAGGCAAATCCAGCTTTTTATACTGCTCTAATATCTCTGCAACAATCCAATAAGAATCTATTGTTTTGGGATTTGCCGAATTGCCCTGAATATGTGAAAAGTTTTTTTCGTACCACTTATACTCATACTCAATTTTAGGAACATATGCGTAATGCTTGCATTGGGTGAAAATCAAAAATTGAATTATAGTGTCTTCATACCAATATCCGGGGAAGAACCTGACGTTATTCCAAAGTTCTCTCTTGTAAACCTTACACCAGGGCAATCCTGCAAGGTTCATAATCTTGTCGCCGTTTTTGTAGCCCATAAGGTTTCTGCTTGAATAAACATTTGGCACTCTTTCATACACAACGCCGTTTTTTTCTTTTGAAAGATTGTGCGCACACATAACCATGTCGTAGTCATCACTGTATGCCTTATCTAACAAAACCCGGACAATATCGTTATGCACAATATCATCGCAATCTATAAACATAATATATTTTCCGTCGGCATTGTTAATCCCCGTATTTCTTGCGGCGCCTATGCCGGCGTTTTCCTGGAATATCAGCTTTATTTTCGGATTATTCTCATATTTTCTGAGAATTTCAGCTGCGCCGTCGGTTGACCCGTCATCAACCAAAATAATCTGATAACTGTACTCTGTATTCTGATTTAGTGCGGCGAGTATGTTTTCCTCTATTATGTCGGCATAATTATATACGGGAATAACTATGGACAAATCAATTTCTTTATTTATGGGTTTATTTTCATAAACAGGCACGCTGTGAAGCCTTGGATGCACATCGTTTACAATCTTCTGCGCCTGTTCAAGTTTCATATCTGACTTAGTGTGCTTTCTTGTAATTTTTTTTAAAATATAAATAATGCAGTACAGCATATAGGCAAGCTCAGACAAAACACAACAAATAAAATCATTATGAAGTTTTTTATAAAACCTAAAATAAAAACCGTATTTCATAAGCTCCTCGCATATATCATAAATTCAAAAACATATCTTCTGCCGCCCTAACGGTCTTTTCCGTGCTGAAGGCTTTTCCTCTCTCTTTTGCACGATTGGCGTAATCCTCAAGCATACCGTGAGAAGTAATCATTCTTTTTATTCCTGCATACAATGCTTCTTCGTCATTATCGGTAACAATGCCGTATTCGTTGTTATCTCCAAGCATTTCTTTCATTCCGGACACCTCGACCGTAACAACCGGAACCCCCAGAATAAGAGCCTCCGTTGCCGCAGTACTAAAGCCCTCCGAAAGAGAGGCGCACAAAAACATATCGCATTTTTTAACGTATTTATAAGGATTTGTTTGGTATCCCAACAGCGTAAGGGTGTCTTCCAAGCCGTTTTCTTCGGCAAATTTTTTTACATATTCTTCGTCGGGGCCTGTTCCCAAAAAGAAAATATGGGATTTTATCCCCTCAGATATAAGTCTTTTTTGAATACGGCAAATTCGGTCGCAGCCCTTTCTTTTGTGGACTTTGCCGACAACGCAGATTTTTATCTCATTTTCATTGAAAATACCGTCTTCAACCTGCTCGTTGGCTTTCTCCAATATTTCCTTGGTTTCGTTTGTATTGTAAAGTACCTCCGGATTTTTTATGTTATCAAAAATACCCGTAAAATCATCAAGTACATACCGGGACACGCAAATGGTTTTATCAAATCTGCCGTAGCACCTTTTAGCCTCCTCGTAATTTCTGAAGGCATATGATGCAACCTGTGCGTTATGCTGTTCAATATGTATCCAGCTTACAAGCTTTGTATCTTTATCGGTGCATCCGCTGACAATCCTTGCAGTCGGTCCTTCAAGATAAGAAACAATAATATCGTAGTGTTCCTTAATGAATCTTTTATAAAGGGACTTTGGCGAAAATAATTTCAGCACTTGACTGTTGCCCTTGAATGTTTTTTTATAGCAATATTTATACTTAATGTCTTTGTTTAAAAACTGCTCGTTTATACCGCCTGCAAACAAAGTCTGCACCGTTATATCAAACTTGCTCTTATCCATATTATTCACAAGATTCACGAGCACTTTTTCGGCTCCGCCCACAGACAGATTCGGAATAAAAAACAGAATTTTTTTCATAAAAGCTCCCTTACAAATGTTCTCTGCCGGACTTCTTAAGATACAGCGTAAATGCGGCGCCGACAGGGTAAAGCAAAACAGTAAGCACCTTATGGGGTGAGGCTGAAACACACGGCTCTCCCGACAATATACAAGAGGATATATAGTGAATGGTTTTTTTGACCAAATATTTAAAAGGGGCGTTTTTAAACGACATATCTAAAAGTCTTGTTTCCCTGAAACTTTTGGGACTTCTTAAGTACTGCTTAAATACGGTAGTCGTCATACCGTCCGTTTGGTAATCAACATAACACAGCTTTTCATTGAGCACCAAAAAATCATATTCCATACTTATTTTCAAATGAAGATAATGAGGGTTAAAGTCCCTCTCGCCGGGAAACTCCTTCATTGGCGCAACCGACTTATACAGGTCGGTTCTGACCACATTTTTTCTGTCGCCGTTGTTTATATTATATTTTCCCACTGCCAAATCAATAAGGTTAATGCTTTTTTGCTCCGGGAGCAAATCGCCTATCACCTTACCGTCAGGAGTACAGTCAAGCCCGACAATTCCTGCAAAGCCCTCATCTCTGTGCTTATTCCAAAAATCCACAATTAACTTAACGGCATTATCCGTAAGATAATCGTCGCTGTCAACACAGACGCACAGCTCTGTGTCCGCAATTTCTATTGCGGCGTTATAGCCTGAGGCAAGACCGCCGTTTTCCTTGTATTTATAAATAATATCAAAACCGCTATCTTCCTTTTGCCAGCTTTCCACCAATTCTTTGGTATTATCCGTTGAACCGTCGTCAATTATTAACCAAACAAAGTCCTTAAGCGTCTGTCTGCAAAGCGCCTGATAACCGTTTTGCAGAGTATTTGCTCTGTTATATGTAGGTGTAAATACAGTTAATGTGCAATCCATTGCAGCCTCCGAAATTATTTCAATTCAACCTTGGTTTTATTCATATCATTTTTGCCTTTTAAGTCAATGTATTTTCCCAATACTTTAACAGTCAAATTAAAACCTAAAACACGGTAAACAGCATTGCATAATTTAGTTTTTTTTGATCTGCTGTACTTGCATACGGAACGGGTTTTCCAAAATAAACTTTTAACTTCACACAATGCTTTTTTATCCAGGCTATTACTTAAACCAAGTGCAGAAAACCACAAGTAGGACGCAAAGCACAACTCCATTTCTCTGATTGATTCGTTATCGGAATTCTCTGAATAATATTCCAATGAATTTGATACTATTTTCAGTAAATCTTCAATATTTTTCTTGCTTATTGTATGAGTTATAGAATCTGATCTGTCTGCTCTGCATATATAAAGCGGTTGATTTATAATATCTACTTTTTTTAATTTTCTTAAAACCCTTATTGTCCATTCGTTATCTTCCCCTAATAAACCATCACTAAAAAACAACTTATTGCTATAAACGAATTGTTTATCCAATATTTTGGTGCACGCAGAAACTTCCATATTTCCGTTGTTTAATAACGAACGGTAATAGTTCTCCACAGATCCGACATCAATATCAGAAAAATTTCTGTGTTCATTGCGCTGGTAATACCCTTTACCTTCCAGATAATCGAAAGATGTAAACAAAAACATCTGGGTATCATCGTGCTGTTTTACATAATTAAACATATTGCAAACATCAACTTTGGGATTCCACCAGTCGTCACTATCCATAAACATCAGGAACTTTCCGTTTGCCGATTTTATGCCGGTGTTTCTGGCGCTTGACAAGCCTCCGTTCTCCTTATGGATAACCCTTATATAATCGTACTTTTCAGCATAATCATCGCATATTTCCGGGGAATTATCCGGCGATCCGTCGTCTACTAAAATAACCTCAATATCATCAAGATGTTGATTTATAATACTATCTACACATTGATTTAAGTATTTTTCCACCTTATACACCGGAATGATAACGCTAACCAACGGCATAATTACCTCCAAATTCACTTAATAAGCTTTATCAGTTTAAGAATTATCGCCAAAAGAAAAGACAGCCTGTGCTTACAGCAAAACAACAGTACCTTCCAGTCAATGGGCAGAGCCTTTAAATCAAGAGTGGAAACGGCGTTTCTGTACTGCCTGCCTCCAATGTAGTTTTTCATATACTTTGCAAAAGAAATGTCTCTTTCCTCGGGATTGGTTAATTCATTAAGGCCTATGCCGATAATACTCAGGGAAATTCTGTTGTTAAGCGCCTCCTGAAATTCGGCTAAGTTATTTTCATCTATAAAATTCTGAAAAATTCCAAACAATTTATTCCACTGACGAGGCAACTCCAGCCGATAACCATTAGAAAGGGAGGTATCCAATTTTCGATAATGATACAGCGGCTTGTCCAGATATACAGCGCTTTTACAATTTCTCAGGGCATAAATATTATATATTCCGTCTTCGCAAGAGCCTATTTCATTTATATCAATAAACTTTCCCTGTTTTGCCAAATCAGCCCTGTATAGCTTCATCCAACAGGTAGTTAAATTTTCAAGCCTTTCCGGGTGATTTAATTCACTGTTGTTCAGACCGAACAGTCTTCTGTAAACCTTAGTCTTAAACTCTTCATTTTCCAAAAAAATCCGGTCGCCGTCAAACACATGGTTGCAAAGAGATTTATCTGGAAATTCCCTGCAATATGAAAACATCACGCAACCTATTTCGGGGTACTTGCAAACCTGCTCACAGCAGATTTTTACGGTATCTAAATCCAACCAGTCATCACTGTCAACAAATAAAACATAATCACCGGATATATTTTCTATTCCGGTTTGTCTTGCGCTTGATACACCACCGTTAGACTTATGTATAACCTTAACTCTTTCATCGGTCTTTGCATAATTATCACAGATTTGAGGACTGCCGTCGATTGAGCCGTCATCTACCAATATAAGTTCAATATCTTTATAAGTCTGATTCAAAATGCTGTCAACACATTCGGCTAAGTATTTTCCCGCATTATATACAGGTACTACCACACTTATTTTCATATTGTCAACCTCAAAATCATTGCTTACATCAAATAAAAAAGTATGCTAAGTAAAACACACAGAATCCCAACTTAATCAACTGCGACTTATCCTTATCAAACACCTTGTTGCACAGGTAGGGTATGAGAATCAGATTATACAGATTGGTATATATGGGCAGTCTGCCGGTCATTATACCGCTTGTTAATGTTGCTATGAGATAAATAAGCGATGTCAGAAAGGACATATTAACGCATACATTTATTAAAACGTTGTTATCTTCTTCAATTTTCTTCCTTGCAATAAATGCAAGAATCAGCGGAAACGCAGTAATCAGTATTCTCAGAGGATTTGAACCGTTGTCGGTTGCCAAAATCTCTTCGCTTATCATATTGGAATTTTCAACATAAAAATACAGAACCACCGAAAACGCCGTCATAAGGAAAAGCGATTTCTTGCTCCATGGCTTGAACATTACCATAAAAATAACAGGAAACATCATAATTGCCGACTGATGAATAGTGAATGCAATGAAAATTACAATCAATGTCGGAACATATTTTCTCTTTAACAAAAGAGGCGTAGCAGCAAAAATTATGCAAACTGCTACGAACTGGCGCAGGCCGTTCATCATCCATCCGTCGTACAGCCCCATACAAACAAAAAGAAAGATTGAAAAAGCATAATCTTCTGAATACTTGCGGTATATAAGCACAAGGGGTATGCTCTGAATAAGGGCAATTACTATTCTGAAAGCACTACGGGAATTACCGAAAAAGTCCTTTATTAAAACCTGCAAAATAGTGAAGCCCTGACCGTGTTTATTAAAGTCCCAGGTGCGAAACACATCTCCGACTGTCGTCTTAAGATTATCAAAACCGGTTAAGTATTGAAACACATCACTCCTTATGGGACCCATAGCTACAAACCAAAATATGGGCAAAAAACCGATAACTGCAAAAAGCAGAGGAGTTCTTTCCTCCTGTCTGCCTAAAACCGTTTCGGGCCGCTTAATTTTTAATCCGTATGACAAGAGAGCCAGTACGGCTGTCCATCCCAACAAAAATAAGTCATTGCCAAAAAACATTTATCTCTCCAAAACAAAGCTAAAAATAAATACTCTCAAGTTCGTCTTTTACCGATTCAAATCCATAATTTAACGCAATCTCACGGCCATATTTACCCATATTACGGGATTTGTCAGCATTTGATAAAATATCCAAAGCGCTCTTATACATAGCACTTGCATCATCAAAAGGCACGATATATCCGCTTTTGCCGTCCTCTATAAGCTCGCAATGTCCTCTGTTAAAGGAAGCAACAACCGGATTCTCGGTAAGCATTGCCTCAACTATGTTAAGCGGCAATCCCTCACGCCTGCTGCAGGATACAGACAAATCAGCAATTCTCTGATATTTTTCAAGACAGGTGCAGTAACCAAGCATTTTTACATTTTCCTCTACGCCGCACTCCTTAATCTCATTTTCAAGATTTTCTCTCTCAGGTCCGTTGCCTGCAAGTAAAAGTACGCAGTCAGGAAAATCTTTTTTGAGCATTTTAACAACCCTGACTGCCGTTTTTTGACTTTTATTGGGCAACAGTTCTCCGATGCAAATTAGGATTTTCTGAGTTGGGGTAAATCCCAATTCACTTCGGATTTTCTGCTTTTCTTCTTCGCCTACCGGATAATACCTTTTTTCATCTACTCCGACGCCGTGAATGTACCTGACGTCTGTTTTGAACTTTTCCTGGGCAAGCTTAAAATCTTCTCTGTTAATAGTAATAAGCTTATCGGTATATTTTGCAAAATGCTTTTCGATTGGATAAAAAACGAGCCAGTTCTTTTTTGACGCACCTTTATAAAAATGGAAACCGTGAGCAGTATAATACACCTTTGTGCCGTTTTTTCTTGCTTTTTTTGCCGCCAATCTTGTAACAATACCACCCATAGGGGTGTTGCAGTGAATGATGTCGTAGTTTCCTTCATCAATTATTTTCTTCAGCTGTTTATATGCCGTCATATTGTCGGGGCTTTTCGGCGAGCGGGAAAAGGGTATATTATACACCTTGTCTGCAAAGTCCAGGGTCAAGCCGTTTTTCTCCGCTAAATTATCTTTTGCGGCTACATGAACCTGACAGCCGTGCTTATGCAAAACCTCCGCTAAAGGTTTATGAAATTGACAAATATGGCTTTGTACCGTAGCTGTTAATAAAACTTTTTTCATAAATAATCATTCTTCACACAATTCTAAATCTTATGCTTATCTCCTTCGCACAGTTGAACAATGCCCTCAAGTTTATCCGTCTTTTCATTACTACACACATCGCAAGAACAATTAGGTACATAATTTTCCGGTTCAACATATGTTGTTATTTTTCCTTCAAAATTTCGCAATACATACCTTCTGTAACCCTGTGAAATTATATGGTTTGGCATAATGGGTATTTTTCCACCGCCGCCCGGTGCATCAATCACAAATGTTGGTACAGCAAACCCGGTTGTATGACCTTGTAGTCCCTCTATAATTTCTATTCCTTTTGAAACTGAAGTTCTTAAATGTGAAAGTCCCAAAGACAGGTCGCATTGATATATATAATAAGGTCGAACCCTAATCTTAACTAATTCTCTCACTAACTCCCTCATAACATGAACGCAATCATTAACCCCTGCCAAAAGAACGCTCTGATTTCCAAGCGGGATTCCTGCATTCAACAGCATTTCACAGGCCCTCTCTGATTCTTCGGTTATTTCGTTTGGATGATTAAAATGCACATTCACCCACAAAGGATGGTACTCCTTTAACATATTACAAAGATCCTTTGTGATCCTCTGAGGCATTACAACCGGCACCCTTGTACCTATCCTTATAATTTCTACATGAGGAATTTCTCTCAGATTGCTCAAAATATATTCTAATGAATTATCAGACATTGTTAAAGGATCTCCGCCGGAAATCAATACATCTCTAACTTCACTATGACTGCGGATATAATCAATACTCCGATCAATTTGTTGTTTGTTCAGCGCAGTATCCACCTGCCCGGAGAATCTACGGCGTGTACAGTGGCGGCAATACATAGAACACTGATTCGTAACCAAGAACAAAACTCTGTCAGGATATCTGTGCGTTAGTCCTGTACACGGCGAATCACTGTCCTCGTGAAGGGGATCCTTCTCCTCTTCCGGGGCAAAATATAACTCCCTTATATCAGGCACCGCCTGCTTTTTTATAGGATCATCAGGATTATCAGGATCAATTAAAGAAAGATAGTAGGGTGTAATCGCCATCCTATATTTATCTAAACACTTATCTATATCTTGCTTTTCCTTTTCTGTTAAAGGAAGATATTGGCTTAATTTTTCAACATTATCTATACGGTTTTTGTATTGCCAATGCCAGTCATTCCAATCCGAATCAGATATGTCGGCAAAAAATCTTCTTGACATTATTAACCTCCTACCACGGTAACTTTGAATGTATATTAAAATATATTTTCTCAAACATTTCTCTTGCAAATGTCTCGTTTCCATTCACAACATGTATTTCTAAATCATACAACTGTTTATCCATAAACTCAATTATATCTTTGTTAAGCCTGTCATCTATTCTGTATTGCAGAGGTGTACGTAACATCATATCCAGCAGAGCTCTGTTATTATACGGAACCGTAATATCATTTGTTAAACTATGTTCGCCGGTTAATGCCAAACTTCCCCAACCGCCAAACACTATTTCCCAAACAAAAAACTCAGACCATGGATAGTTGAATTTTTCCAAAGTGTCTTTTAATTTGGTATAATCAATGTATTGCTGAAACATTTTATCCGTTTCAATAGCGTCTTTTCTATTAAAAATAAAAACTTTATACATCGTTGTTAATAATCTTGGTGTCAGACTTTTTGGAAGCTTCTTCTTTCCATACATTTTATATCTGCTTGCTCTTGCAACCTCAGAAACCCACGACTTCACTTCAATGTCAATATCAAGGTATTTTTTTAGGCAGATACGTTTACATATATCATTTTCATTTCCATATCCTAAATATGAATAATGTCTCCTTACCAAATTATTAACTTCTTCAAATTCAGGTAATTTTGTTTTATCTGTTTCAATTAAATAAATCTTGTGATTTAAGCCTTTACTTTCACATATTCTATGAGCTGCATTTGCATCAGTTTCCTCACGTTCTAAGGAAACATAACTAAAATAACCGAACTTTTTTTGTAGGTCTTTTGCACATGCAAGCGTTGTTTGGCTATCCATTCCTCCTGTAAGTGAGATTGCAGGTCGTTCCCACTTTTTTGTAATCAATGACATTGAATTATGCAATATGCCACATATGTTTTCTAAATTTCGGCGATATTCTTCGTCAGAACCGTTGATGGAATAATTTTTCCTCGGATAAAATCTATGACATATAAATTCATCTTCATACTTAATTTCCGTATTCGGAATAATTCTCCTAACTTCTTTATATGGTGACATATCACCAGGAAGAAACCAACCATACAGGTGAAACAATTTTGACTTTTTTATTTTTGTAACATACGGATCTTCATCTAACCCAAACAAATCTGCTATCATCTGAGAATAAGCTGAAAAATAAACATTTCCGTTTATTTTTGCATAATATGCACCTAACAATCCTGCACAATCTGTATTTGCTGTTATTATATCGTTCTCAATTACTGCGTAAAAAAATAATCCCGTTAACTCATCAAAATAATCACAATAACTATCTGTTCCGTAACTATCAGACAATTTTTTCAATATATCCGTTTCACTATATTCATTTGAAAAAGGATTATAAGCGTGACCAACTAAAACAATAAAGGTATTATTTTTTTTAAGCCAATTCACCTTCTGGTTTGGGTGAGAATACATTTCATATTTACCTAATTTATTTACAGTCCAACTTTCCCACTTAATTCCAATGTTCTTGCTTAATATCTCTTTATCATCAGTCAACAAAAAACCGTGTGTATATAACTGATCTTCCCAATTACTCAATACTAATCACCCAACTTTTCTTCAAAAAACTTTCTGTTTCCTCTTCCGTAAATCATTTGTTCTGCATAGAATTCAGCATCCCAGTTTCCTTCCAACAGAACAGGTCCATTAGGTGTTACGCCAATATCCCATGAAGCATATCTAATTTCGGGAGTAACCATTGCTCATTGTAACGCCATAGCCCTAACTTCCTCCCAATCGGGGATTTTAAAACCAAAAAGCCGTTCCTTTGTCATGGGATGCTCATAATACTTCATAAAGTGTTTATCATAGGCCGGTGTTTCTACAATACCGTTCTCGATATTCACACTCATCCCTAATCCACCCGAATGAACATTATCAACATTCGTGTTATTTCCTACTCTCAACAGGGCAAATTGTATTTCCGGCTTTCCCTTAACGATAAGTGTTGTTAGTTTTATAGTATTAAATGAGTCGGGATGTAGTTTCTTAATTTCATCACAATTTTCCATACACGGCTCCACAACATACTCATCACTTAATGCATTGTAAATATCTAAACATTCGTCCATATTTCCAACATTTCTCACATATGCGCCGTCTCCGCCCCATCCTACAGCTTTCTTAACAAAGATCCTATTATGCCTTTTGCAAAACCCTATAAAAGCTTTTTTGCCTTGTGTATATTTGTACTGTTCACGCCTTAAATATTCTCCGTAATATTTTTCTGCTATACCTTTATTTCCTATTCTTTCCCTATACTCCGGAGGATTGTACTTATCAAAAAAAGCATTCATATGTCTTCTTGTCATATATTGCCTTTTTTCGTTAATCGATTTTTGCCAAAATCTATATGCAAAATACTCCGAAAAGCTTGTACCATATATAAGATACGAATTTATGGCACTAATTCTCATACTAGTTGCATTTCCCGGCAATTCTACTCCAGCAGCAATCATTTCCTTACAGTAATCATCAATTCTCTTAATAAGTGTAATTCTCATTTTTAACTCCCGGTGATTCCAAATTTTTAAAAATACAAAGGTTAAGTCTGTCGTTATTATTTTCCCCAACAAAGCTGTTATGGGGGGTAATTATTACGTTATCCATACTCCACAGATGACTTGATTCCGAAAGAGGTTCTTCCTCGAACACATCCAAAACCGCTCCGCTAATCTTTCTATTATTGAGGGCGTTTTCCAATGCGTGGGTGTCAACAACTGCGCCTCTGGATATATTTACAAGCAAAGCTCCCGGTTTGAATTTTTCCAATCTTTCGCTGTTAATAAAATGACGGGTTTGCTCTGTTAAAGGCAAGGTGAGCAGAACAATATCCGACTGAGAAATCAGGTCGTCTGCGCTTGTCATAGGCAAAATCTTGCTGTAATTATCATCCTCACGGAAGCACACATCTCCGCCGTACACCCTGCATCCAAAGGCTTTGAACAGCTTTGCACAACAGGTTCCAACATTTCCGCACCCGAAAATGCACACTGTTTTGCCAAAAAGCTCCGCAATATCTCTGTCCTTCTGCCAAAGCATTTTCTTTTGATTTTCTGCAAATTTTGCCGTATGCTTATAAATTTGCAAAACTCCGGAAACAGCGTACTCAGCCAT
Source organism: bacterium (assembly GCA_022774755.1). Classification (GTDB taxonomy): domain Bacteria; phylum Bacillota; class Clostridia; order Oscillospirales; family Acutalibacteraceae; genus Ruminococcoides. The sequence continues at coordinate 14,054 of JALFLK010000035.1, read as the reverse complement.
GGGAATGCTGTAAACTCCGCAGGCATTGAAAATCTTAATGCGGTGGTCTTGTATATATTCCAAAGGTACTCGGTCATAGCCTGCGCTTGTAAGCTGAATATATCTGAGATTCGTAAATTTTTCAATGGGATGGGTAAGAAACAAACCGTTGCATACAACGCCCTGAACCCAGCTGTAATCACAGGGCAGGCTGTCCTTTTCGTACTGCATAAACAGTACCTTATGCCCCTTAGCTTCAATCTCTTCAATATGTTGTTTTGCGCCCTGCCAGGCGCCCGTAAGTAATAAATTCATATAAGCACCAAACTGTGTTGTTACCTTTCGCTTATTTCCTTTACAAGCTCAGCTACTTTCCTCTTGTTGTCAATAAAATAATCCATATATCTTTCACATTCGTTCTCAAGCGCCCTAATCTCACGGATACCGTTTACGAATGTGGAGCTGATAATTCCGAAGTGTTTTATTTTGTCTATATTGCAAAAGCTCCGTGAGAGTATGGAACAGGTCGAGCCTAATCTGTAATGCTCTTTTATTATACATTCCGACGGAATCAGTCCTTTTCCCAAAGAGGCTATTCCGCCAAAACCGTAGGGGATACCTTTTTTCTTGAATTTGTTGCACAGATACTCCACCGTTCCGTCGGACAAAAGCTCAAACATAAATTTCTTGCCGTAGCCGAGGCTTAAATCATTAAGCCCGACAAAAATCTCATCAATGCCGTCAATATCAAGAATCTCATCAACATCGTTTACCGCCTCGACAGTTTCAACCAAAGGCAATGTCCTTGCCCGTCCGTCCACAAGTCTGACAAACTCCCTAACCTCGGCGGCAGTCTTAAAATACGGAAGCATAATAATATCTGCGCCGTTGGCAATAACATCGTTAATCTCTTCTTCGGACGAACAAAATTCCTGGGTTTCGCCGTGGATAGGATTAACTCTGACAATCAGCTCGGCAGTGGTTATGGCATTTTTTACTGTTGCTACATCCTCAACCGTATGATGTGACTGCACGGTATCCATACCGCCCTGTCTTTGGGATTTGCCTATGTATTCCATATCCACAAAAATTCTGTCAACACCTGCCGATTCGGCAATCTGTGCAATTTCGGGTCTGTTTGTTATATACATCAATTTTAGAGCCATCTTACCACCCCGTCAGCATTTACATTTTTGTCCTGTTTTAATTCAGGCAGTTTTCCCCTTGTTCTCGTTATCTGCATTGGTTAAAACCTTAAGTATTGTCGTAAAGAATATCTTTATATCCAACAAGAACGAAACATTGTCAACATACCACACATTAAGTTCAATACGCTTATGCCACTCAACATCTTTTCTGCCGTTAATCTGCGCCCATCCGGTGAGCCCGGGACGGACGATAAACATTCTTTTTTGCTCATCGGTATATTTATCGTAAGTCCAGGGATGATATGTAAGCGGCGGGCGTGGTCCTATCAGGCTCATATCCCCCTTAAACATATTAAAAAGCTGAGGGAGTTCGTCAAGGCTTGTTGCACGCAGAATTTTTCCGACTCGGGTAACACGGGCATCGTTTTTACCCGAATAAACTCCGCTTCCTGTCTTTTCTGCACCTACGCACATACTTCTGAATTTGAGGATTTTAAACACCCTGCCGTTTCTACCTATGCGTTCCTGCTTAAACAAAACCGGCCCTTTTGAATCAATTTTAACGGCAAGGGCAATTATCAGCATAGGAATAAGCAAAATAACTATTCCGAAAAAAGAAATAATTAAATCAAAAGCTCTTTTGACTATTCGGTTGTAAAAAGAATTGTCCCTTCGTTTCATAATTACTTCAATATACTCCATAAAATATGTAATTTAGTGCAAAAAAGTCGCATATAATTATAGACACCCATAATATACTTATATCAATGATATTATACCATATGGTTAATAAAAATACAATATTTTTATAATTTTTAAGACATTGGAGTTATAAATTTAGGATTTTTTGCCAAGACTTGCATAAAAAGATAAACAGAGTTACAATTGTAAAAGAGTCAGGGGGTGTACCGTTTATGATGAAACAAAAGAGCAAAAAGTCAGGCAGAAAAGCATTAAAAATTTTGCTGGTATTATTAGGCTTATTTGTATGTTTTCTCGCTTTGAACATATTTTACTGCTCATCGGAGGTTGTAACTACGAACTATAAAATCACCTCTGAAAAGCTAAACGGAAATTTAAAAATCGCTCTTTTAGCCGACTTACACCTTAAGGATTACGGAAATAACAATAAGAAAATAATAGACGCTGTTGAAGAAAATTCTCCGGATATAATTGCCGTTGCAGGCGATTTGACAATTCTGAACTCTGACAAAACGGATACGGCGATTGAATTGCTCCGCCAATTAACCGAAATTGCGCCTACCTATTACGCACCCGGAAATCACGAGGCGGAACTTTTAGCTAACGAGAATTTTATCAGGAATGTGACAGAAACAGGCGCACACTTTTTGGTAAACAAGTATGAATATTTTGAAAAAAACGGAGAAAAAATTTTAATCGGCGGTATCAAGCAGTATCCGTTTTTTGAGTTTGACGCACCCGATTTTGATAACGATGAAAGACACTTTTTTGATGATTTTTTGGAGCAAGAGAAAGATTCATACAGCATTTTGATTTGCCATTATCCCGAGTGTTTTTTGTGGAAATTCAATGAATACGACATTGATTTAATGCTCAGCGGACACACCCATGGCGGGCTGATAAGACTTCCGTTTATCGGCGGACTTTATGCGCCGAATCAGGGCTTTTTCCCGAAATATGACTACGGCTTGTATAAATCCGATACCGCAACAATGGTTGTTACTTCCGGGCTTGCTAATTCTAATTTTTTGCCGAGAATCAACAATCCCGGCGAAGTCTGCATAATACAGGTAAATTAGCAGGTCTATATTCTGTTAAGCAAAAAGGATACATCCAAAAACAGGATGTATCCTTTTTTACACATGACATATGTTTATCTATCATTTGCCCATTATGTTGTAATTGTGTTAATGTTTCAGCGAAAGGCTTAATTGACGCTCTAACTAAAAATATGTAAAAAGAAAAGCCTCAACTACGCATCAGTGTGTCGAGGCTCTCCTATGGTGCGGATAACAGGACTTGAACCTGCATGAAATTGCTTTCACATGGACCTGAACCATGCGCGTCTGCCAATTCCGCCATATCCGCATTTATCAAATTGAAAATTTGAAATTGAAAGTTGAAAATTAATTCATCTTCAATTTCTCTCAGAACTTTTACACGGTCGAGAGAAAAAACCGAGGCGGAGCTTACTTTCAGATAAATCTTTCTTTTCGGCTTTATCCGCATATTATCCGCAAACAGCTACAAACTAATCCGTTTGCTCAACCATTATAGCAAAATAATTTACGGTTGTCAATTTATACTTTTATACTTTTTCAAAGTTTCGATGCAAAACAGGGTAAGTATTTCTTGTTTGGGCGGATAAGTTGTGATATAATAACTATTACTGATATTTAACCAATGAATGAAAAACGGTATATTTTGCAAGAAGAATTGCGGAGGAACCATTATGAGAATTGCAGATAAATTCAGAAAAGGCAAGGCGGTTTTTTCCTTTGAGGTTTTTCCTCCTAAAAAGACCTCGCCTATTGACACTGTGTTTAATGCACTTGAGCAAATGAAAAATCTAAAGCCCGATTATTTCAGCGTTACCTACGGAGCAGGCGGGAGCAATCCCGAAAACACTCTTGAAATCGCCTCGAAAATAAAGAATGAATACGGTGTTGAGGCTCTGGCTCATCTGACCTGCATTAACAGCACAAAAGGTGACATTGACAACGTGCTTGAGGGCTTAAAAGCACACAACATTGACAACATTTTGGCTTTAAGGGGCGATTTGGTTCCCGACATTTCGCCAAAGACAGATTTTAAATTTGCAAACGAGCTTTGCAGTTACATTAAGCAAAAGGGCGGTTTCAACTTAGCCGGCGCATGCTACCCGGAGGTTCACATTGACGCTTCCAATCAGGTAGAGGACATTCTTAATCTGAAAAAGAAGGTTGAAGCAGGTGCGGATTTTCTTATAACTCAGCTTTTCTTTGACAACAGCGTGTTTTACAGATTTTTGGAGCATACCAAAATTGCAGGCATTGATATTCCCATAGAAGCAGGCATTATGCCTGTGACAAACAAAAAGCAGATTGAGCGTATGGTTTCTATGTGCGGCGTCAGCCTGCCGTCAAAATTTGCGAAAATTATGCAGAAATACGAAAACAATCCCGAAGCGCTCCGTGACGCCGGCATAGCGTATTCCATTGAGCAAATAGTGGATTTGCTGGCAAACGATGTTGAGGGAATACACCTTTATACAATGAACAATCCCTTTGTTGCAACAAAAATCAAAGAGGCAGTTGATAATTTGTTATGATTGAGCTGACCGCACTCAACAGGCAGGAATGTATCAGATATTTAGGCGGAGCAGGGGTTGAGATGAATTCCCAAATGGAGGAGCTTCTCAATATCTGCGAAAAGGAGATTATAGACTCTGCACAGCCTAAATTTTTATACAAAGAGGTAACTCTTGCCGACAGCCCCTTTTTGCTCCAAGGCGAAGATATACAGTCGCACCTGAAAGGCTGTGATAAGGCTGTGCTGATATGTGCAACCGTAGGCTTGTCGGTTGACAATCTTATCAGGCGTACTCAGATTTCCAATATGGCAAAGGCGGTTGTGCTTGACAGCTTTGCAAGCGTTGCCGTTGAGCAGGTGTGCGAAAAGGGCGACCTTTTAATCGCTTCAAAATATCCGAATAAACACTTAACCTTTCGCTTCAGCCCCGGCTACGGCGACTACCCCATAGAGCTTCAAAAGCGGTTTTTGGATATTTTGGACGCTCAAAGAAAAATCGGACTTTGCACAAACGACAGCTTTTTGCTTACGCCTACAAAGTCAGTTACAGCTATTATGGGCATTTCAGATAAAGAAATCGAGCAAAAAAAGCGGGGCTGTGCAATATGCACTCTTCGAGGAGAGTGCCGATACAGAAAGGCAGGAACTCACTGTGGATTTTAAAAGCTTACTAAAAAAAGAATTTGTTTTTCTTGACGGAGCAATGGGAACAATGCTCCAGAAAAGCGGTTTGCCTGTGGGCGAAATGCCGGAAATTTTAGGCATTACAAACGGCGAACTGATTGAAAAGATACACAGAGAGTACATTGACGCAGGAGCTGACATTGTTTACGCAAACACCTTCGGAGCAAACCGCTACAAGCTTGCAAACAGCGGATATGATGTGTCTCAGGTCATTGAAAAAGCCGTGTCTAACGCTAAAAAGGCGGCGGCAGGCACCGAAACATTGGTAGCCCTGGACATAGGCCCCATAGGTCAGCTTTTGGAGCCGGCAGGCTCTATGGCCTTTGAAGAGGCGTACGATATTTTTAAGGAACAGATAATTGCAGGCAAAAACGCCGATTTGATTGTTTTTGAAACAATGACCGACTTGTACGAAATCAAGGCGGCTGTGCTGGCCGCAAAAGAAAATTCAGACAAACCGATTGTATGCACTATGACTTTTGAAAAAAATATGCGTACATTTACAGGTGTTTCCGTTTCTTCAATGGCGCTGACCTTAGGCGGACTGGGGGTTGACGCTTTAGGCGTAAACTGCTCCTTAGGCCCCGACGAGCTTTATCCCGTCATTGAGGAGCTTTCAAAATGGACAAACCTGCCTATTGTAGTAAAGCCTAACGCCGGCTTGCCCGATCCCAACAGCAACACTTACAGCGTTGGTGCGGAGTATTTTGCCGAGAGTATTGCTAAAATGATACCATTAGGCGTTAAGTTTGTGGGCGGTTGCTGCGGAACTTCTCCCGAATACATTGCAAAGCTTCGTCAGGTTTTCGGCGAAAAACATTTCTGCAAAAATTTATGCCCCGTTACTTCGGCTGTTTGCAGTGCAAGCAATACGGTGAATATAAATCAGCCGAGAATTATCGGCGAGCGAATTAACCCGACGGGAAAAAAGCTGTTCAAAGAGGCATTGAAAAACAACGATATGGACTATATCCTCAGTCAGGCGGTATCACAAGTTAGCGCAGGAGCTGAAATTCTTGATGTAAATGTGGGATTGCCTGAAATTGATGAAAAGGATATGATGGTGCGTGCCGTTAAGGCGATTCAATCCGTAACCGACGTGCCCTTGCAGATAGATTCCACAAAGCCCGATGTGATTGAGGCCGGACTTAGGGCATACAACGGAAAGGCGATTGTAAACTCCGTAAACGGCGAAGAAAAAAGTCTTTCGCAAATTTTGCCCATTGTTAAGAAGTACGGTGCGTCGGTAGTGGGGCTTACATTAGATGAAAACGGAATACCGAAAACAAGCGAGGAACGATTTAAAATTGCAGAAAAAATCCTCAACAGGGCTTTGCAGGAGGGTATCCCGAGAGAAAATGTTTTTATTGATTGTTTAACATTGACCGCTTCTGCGGAACAGCAGGGCGTAAATGAAACTCTGAACGCTTTGCACAGAGTTAAAACAGAGCTTGGATGCAAAACGGTTTTGGGCGTTTCAAATATTTCATTCGGACTTCCTAACAGAGAGCTTATTAACAGCACATTTTTAACAATGGCTATGCAAATGGGACTTGATTTACCCATTATAAACCCGAACGCACAGGCTATGACAGGTGCGGTCAGAGCATTCAGGGTGCTTGCCGATTTTGATAAAAACTCTCTGGATTTTATCAGCGCTTACAGCGGAGTTACAGCGAACCCGACTCCCACGACAAAGGCAGACAGCGATGTTTTTCACGCCGTCACAAACGGTCTTAAGGACGAGGGCGCGAAAGCGGTGGAAGAATTGCTGAAAACCAACGACCCTATGGATATTATAAACAACAAGCTGATTCCTGCCCTTGATAAGGTAGGCGACGATTTTGAGACGGGCAAGGTGTTTTTGCCTCAGCTTATTCAGAGTGCAAACACCGCCCAGGCTTGCTTTGAGTTAATAAAGAAAAAACTTACGGCAGAGAACAATTCTCCCGTAAGCAAGGGTAAGATTATTCTTGCCACCGTAAAGGGTGATATACACGATATAGGCAAGAATATAGTTAAGGTTTTGCTTGATAATTACGGCTACACAGTTGTTGATTTGGGCAGAGATGTTGACCCATCGGTGATTGCGGAAACTGCTGTTAAGGAGAATATCAGAATGATAGGTCTTTCAGCATTGATGACCACAACGCTGAAAAGTATGGAGGATACGATTACTCTTGTGAGAAACACCAAGGAATTGCAGAATCCAGACGGCTCCAGCAAATGTGTAATCTTTGTAGGCGGAGCAGTACTTACAGAGGATTACGCAATGAAAATCGGCGCTGATTACTATTGTAAAGATGCAAAAGAAAGTGTTGATACGGCTAAAAAGGTGTTAGGATAAAGCTAATACTAACCTTAACTGACAGATTGACAATACACAAAGAAAGCCACAGCAGAAATGCTGTGGCTTTTACCGTTGGTTACTTAACTTTTGCGTAATACAATAACTAACAGTTAATTATTAAATTAGTCCTTTTTTCTGCGTGTTACAAACATTGCAGCTGCAGCAGCTAACATCAAACCACCGAGAACAAAGAGGATTGTAGAATCCTGACCTGAGCTTACAGAGCCGGTTGAACCAGAGCCGGAGCCTGAACCCGAACCGGAACCTGAGCCTGAACCGTTGCCTGAACCGTTGCCTGAACCGTTTGAGCTTGCTTCTTTTTCAAGTTCCTGAGCCCTGCTTGTATCAATTCCAAGGAGAGAAGCTGATGTGGACAGAATCTTATCCTTATCATCTGCATTGCCTACAATCTTTACCAACTCAGTATATACCTCGTCAGCAGAAAGTCCTAATGTTGACATAAGGTTAGGAACAACGCCTGTTTTTGTTGTATCCTGGCACCATGTCTTTAACCAAGCTGCCATAAGGGTAGCGTTTGTTGTTCCGGCAGGAAGTGTGTTGCCGATAACATTACCGATAGTGGTAATCTTTTTCTCTGAGCCTAATGAACTGTTAGTCCACTTTGCTTCGATACAGGTTTTGTTAGAATCTTCAGGGTTTTCAAAAGTATTACCTGTGCAATAAGCTGTGTCACCTATGCAGTTTGCATCCATAAGAAGGTTGTATGTCTGCATACCTGTGTCAGCCGCAAAGATAACAGCATAAGCAGCACCCTTAGAAGAATCAATAGGAAGCTTTGAAGGGTCATAACTCCATGTGCCGTCACCGTTATCGGTCATCCTTTCTGCTTTTGACTTCCATGATGGCCATGTAAATGAACCGTCATCGATGCACATCCAAATATGAGCATACATTTGCTTTACATTTTTCCAGTCATCAGGAATTTTGAAGTTAATAGTATTGCCGGCGTTTGAAACTTGTGAGCTTTCGTCAGCCTGAGCAACCTCACTGCTCTCGTCAGCAGCGGCCACTACGCTGTTTTCGTCTGCTGCGGCAGCGGCGTCTTCAACCTCTGCTGCAGAAGCGGCAACAGTTGCACAAGAAAAAGCCATTAAAGCTGCAACCATTACGCCAATGATTTTCTTGAACATGTCAATCTCCTCCTAAAAAGATTATAATATGTGTTCATCCAAGACTGCAAACCACTCGTCTTAGTAAGCTAATTATACATCAATAATTAAATTTTCGCAATACTTTTGATAAAATTGTAAATTTATAATTGCACAAGATTTACCATTGTTTTTTAACGATAATGCACAAAATTCTAAAAAGCAGACATTTATTCCAAGATTAAATCATATATGTATAAATACCATATAAAGAAAAATTAAGCGCAGACAAAAGCCTGCGCCTAAATACATTTTAAAAGACTAAGTCAATAGCACTTATTTTACCAAATCTTTCTTATGAACGGCTATTACCAAGCAAGTAAGAGCTATCAGCCCAACAAGAATCATAATTGATGTGGGAGAATCGCTGGTCTGAACAACTCCGGAATCAACAGTAGTAGAATGGGTATTTTGAGGAGTGTCAAAGGTAGAAATCTTTGAAGTTGCTCCGGGTGCAGGCACATTCGTCGTTGGCTGTGAAACTGAACTGCTCTGCGTATTCGGCTCAGAGCCATTCAGTTCAGCTGAGCTGTTCTGATCCGAACTTGAGCTTAAATAATAAGATTGTTTCATAGTTGGCAATGTTTCCTGCTCTGACGAATCAAGGTTCTGCTCGTCGAGTGTTGAAATCTTTTTATCCTCAGGAAGTGATTCATCCACAACACCGGATAATATATCATCAGCCGTATCAGCTGATGCGCTGAAAGCCGCAAAAACTGAAAACACCGAAATTATCAGTGTTGACAACAGCACCTTCATTATCTTTCCTGTCATAACAATTACCTCTGTAAAAGCAATTTTCTGTTTTGTAATTATAATATATTATGAACATAAAATCAACAATCTTCCGTTATTGTAACTTATTTGTGATAATTTCCCTGTAAAATCTGAGAATAATCCTACATATACTTGCAAAATTATATAAAAAATATCAGATAGACACATTTTTCGCCATATTTAATATACATATTATTGAACGGCAAACAAAGAAGCCCTTACCAAGGTAAGGACTTCTTTTATAATTTCTTATTAATAAAACCTAATGAAACAATTATTTGTCTAACTTTCTCTTGCGGATAACAACTGCAGCACCTGCAACAGAAGCAATTACAACAAGGAGAACAACTGCCATTGAAGCAGTACCTGTTGCGATTGTACCGTTACCTGCTGTTGTAGCAGCTGTATCAGCAGAAGCAATCCTTGAAGTTGCACCCTGTGAAGGATCGGGAGTTGCAGTAGCAGGAGCTGTTGTTGATGCCGGGGGATTTGTTACAATCGGATCTACATCTGCCGGAGGAACATCGCCCTGTGCACCGCCATATGTAGGCTCAAGCTCTGTGTCCCACTTACCGTCGCCATGATAGAAATACCACTCGCCGGCAAAAGTCTTTTTACCTGTAACAGACTCACTTGTCTTATCAGGATCAACAACGTAAATCATATTGTTGAAGCTCTCGGTACCGCTGGGATAATTTTCGCTCTCGCCAATATCATAATACTCTGAGCCAATATCTACGGTCTGATAAGCCTTTTTATCCCTTTCAGGATTATAGTTATCCCATGTTTTGTCGCCACCGTCAAAAGCATTATTGAAGATAATTGTAGTTACATCCTTAGGAACATTGCAGTACCAAACATTAGCTTTTGTGTCTGATTTATATTTATAAATCACATAACCGGGCCACTTAACACCCTGTTCTGCAGCAGCTAATGAACCGCACGGATCTGCACCGTCCCACCAATAAATACCTGCGCTGCTGGTATACTCATTGTTCCAATCATCAGGCATCAAGAAAAAATACCTGTTGAATCCAACAGCCTTTGCTGCATCCGACGGCACATAAGGCTTTGGATCATAGTATTCACCTTCAACGGCAGAGACGCTGATTGCAGCTGTAGCACCTAAAAGCAAAACAGCCATAATGATGCTTAATACTCTTTTAAACATTTCTAATTTCCTCCTATAATTTACTCCGACTTTATCGGTTGTAAACATTATATAACAATAGTATAAAAAAATCAATAGGTGAGCTACTAAATATATTACAATTTTTGCACCGAAATTTTATTCATTTAGACTATCATTGTCTGTTTCATTTGAGTTTACGGTATTCATTATCTGACTGTCGCCACTTTCGCTGCTTTCATCAGAAGCGACTTCTGCCTCTTTTGAACTCTTATTATTCCTGATTTTCAGCACAATAATTACTCCGATGGCAATAAGAATAAGTACCAATGCAACGATAATTGCTATCAAACCTACATTGACAGGCTGGGTGTCATCAGTTGCAGATGATGGATTAAATACATTACCGTTGGCATCAAGAAAATTTCCGCTTGCATCTGTTGCCAGAACTTTACCATTTTCATCTACATAGTTTCCGTTTGCATCGGTAGCAAGCTGTCCACTTTTATTTTGGTTATTGTTGTTATCGGCATTGTTATTGTTATTGACAGCATTTTCGTTTTTGTTTTCAACATTTTTCTGCTGTTCGTTATCCTGCTGATGCTCTTCCTGATTAGCATTGGGATTGTTCTCTCCCCTGCCGTCCTCATAATTTATAAACTGACCCTTATGTTCCGCATTTTTCTCAGGGTCTTTTTCAACAACAGGCGGATCGTCTTTCTTAATTACTGTACCGTTTTGAGAATACTCAGCCGTCAATGTGTATTCCTTAAGATAGGTCATATCCGTTGAATACATTTCTTCAATCAAATATGTTATTTTAGTTTCACCAGGCTTAAGCACCTCAAAGCTTGCAGTAAACAATGGCGCTTTCTCAGAAAAATCGGCTAATCTTGTTACATTAGTCCAGTTGAATGTAAAATAATTTTCCAATGCAGTATTATATACTGCTCCGGGAAATTTGGGGAAATCAACAGTATCGTCTTTAATTTTAAGATATTCCTGGTCATAAAACACGTACATCTGGATTCCCATTACCTTTTCAGTTGGGTCTTCAAGGCAAATGCTGTATGTAAGCGTGTCACCTACCTGATAAGTGAGTCGGCCGTCAACATCAAGAGTGTCCTCTGCCGCATTGACACAGAACAGTGATGAGGCTGCAATAATCAAAACCGACAATATAACAGCAGAAATTCGTTTTGCATATTTCATAATTATCAATCCTTTCGTTTATTATATTGATTATATAACATTTTGGAAAAAAAGACAATTATTTATTTTAATGAAAAAATATGTAAATTTTATTACTTTATGACAAAAATTTAAGCTATATTTCTTACCAAAAAGGAAATGAATATGTATTTACATATAATCCCTGTTAAAAATAATTGAAAACTCACAATAAATAATGCTTAAAAATTTTATAATTAAATCGCAAAATTAGGATATAAACAATAGGCTTGTAAAACTATTGGTTTTCTAATAAAAGTTTGATTTAAAACTGTTGGAATTTGCTAATAATTTATGCAAAAAAGTCGAGTACCTCGACATGCAATCCGTGCAGACAGCATTTGCTGAAAACATCCTTTTATGCCCGAGCTCAGCCGAGCAATTTCCTATAACGCAAAAAACGTCCCCTGCAAAATGCAGGGGACTAATTTAGTGCTGTTTATAAGAGAACTTAGAATTATTTATCCATTTCTCTCTTACGTACGATTACTACAAATCCTGTTGCTGCAACAAGCAAGATAAGAAGCATAATAGCTACAGGTGAATCACTTGTCTTGACAGTACCGTTTCCGGTTGTTGTTGAAGAGGTTGAATCAGGTGTTGCTGTCCTAGATGTTGCACCGGTTGCGCTTGTAGCAGATGGAGCCTGTGTAGATGTAGGTTCTGATGTCGGAGCAGCTGTAGATGCCGGCTCTGATGTCGGAACAGGAGTTGTTGTTGCAGGCTCTGTCGTCGGAACAGGTGCTGTTGTTGCAGGCTCTGTTGTTGGAACAGGAGCTGTTGTAGGAGCAACTGTTGTTGGCTCTGTTGTAGGTACGGTCGGTACATCCGGACCGTCAAGAACTGCTGTTCCTGCGCACTCCTCGTCAAACTTCGGAGTAGGAATGCCGTCTACGATGTAATCTACAAGTTTAATCTGCTCTGTAGTCATATCAATAGCACCGAGGTTCAGAAGCTGGAGGTTGATAGTTGTATCTCTATCATAGTTACCAACGATATCAAATGTAGCCTCGAACAATACTCTGCCGTTCATAAAGTCATAACCGCCGGGTACATTAGAGAAGTTACCATAAGCATCGCTGAAGCTCTCACGATCCCAAACATTAGTTACGGAACCGCCAACGCTGTCAATATATGGCATTACAGATGCATCCGGATAGCCTGTTGTTGCCTTGTTGAATTTGAGGATTGTTTTATCATAGGTAAACTGCCACTCACCGCAAGCAATCAGCTGGCTGGCTCTGAGTGAGTAGGTAACCTTAACCTGCTTGTCGCTTGTTGTGTATTCCTTAACATCTTTATTAGAGAAATTAGATGTTGCTGTTACTGTGAATGACTTAGGACCAACAGTTGTAGGAGCTACTGTTGTAGGCTCTGCTGTTGTAGGAGCTACTGTCGTAGGAGCTACTGTTGTAGGCTCTACTGTTGTAGGCTCTGCTGTTGTAGGCTCAATTGTAGGAATAGGTGTAGGATCGCTCAAGGAAGCCAATGTCTGACAATGCTCGTCGAATGCAGCCTGCTTTGCAAAATGATTAAAGAACGGATACAGACGGCGTCCGCTTTCAACTGATGAATCAAGAACTGCACCGGTCATATCTTTCATATCCAGATTTACTACTGTATCCTTAGTGTAATCACCAACGATATCAAATGTAGCCTGGAACAATGGACACTCCTCTAACTCATACTTAGTCAAGTCATAGAGTCTTGTAGCATTTGAGAAGTTACCGTATGCCTTACCGTAAGGCTCAGCCGCGTCGCCGAATACGTTGGTCATTGAAGAACCAGCCATATTATCGATAAGAGGCATTACGCTCTCAAAGCCTAATTCTGTTGTTTTCTCTTTGTTGAATCTGAGAATTGTGTTATCGTAAGTGAATTCCCAGTCGCCGTTCATGAGAGGAATATCAGGTCTGATGTAGTATGTAACAACAACCTGTTTGTCAGCCTCTGAATATACTCTTGATACAGGCTCTGCGAAGTTTGAAGTAGCAGTAACCTTAAATGTCTTTACAGGAGCTACTGTTGTAGGCTCTTCTGTTGTGGGCTCTGTTGTGGGCTCAGCTGTTGTAGGCTCTGTAGTTGGTACTACAGGAGGAGTTACAATAAACTCAGGAACTACTGTACCTGTGCCTGTTGTAAAGTCAAATCCTCTTACATCAAGTCTGAGTGTTACTGTTGAACCATCCTGATCAACTACCTGAGGTGTGTTGGTCTGTCCGTCCAATTCACCGGTAATTGTCCAGTTGTATGGCTGCCATGACTGGTTACAAGCAAACTTAACTTCATAGCCGTCATATGCCTCGATATCTTCA
>JALFLK010000027.1 GCA_022774755.1 bacterium | reverse complement strand
CGTATTCCGTTTACTCTTTGTAGTGTTTTTTCTCACTGTAATTCTTGAAGTACTTTAAAAACCTCTGCTTTCGCTTCCGTTTCCTCTACCTCAAAGTCATTACGGGTTCTTTCTTCGTTGTTTAATTTTCAAGGTCCTGCTTGTTCACTTTTAACAAGTATGAGCTGATTTTTTTGTGCAATTTTAATCGACTTGAAGCATATCAGTTCATACGCGGAACATTTATTATTATATTGCAGAGCAGGCAAAATGTCAAGCCTTTTTTCAAAAAATTTTGAATTATTTTTTAATAGTATTTATTTCTGCATTTTACGACGAAACACCACAATATATTGGGTAATAATTTATCGAATAACAAAAATTTCTGTCGATAAATTATGCGTAATACTTTTTTCTATAAATTTCGCCAGCATATTGCAATCCTTTTTCATTTAATATAAAATAAGTTTAGCGAATATAATTATTTGGGATTATAACCAAATTAAAAGGAGTGTACATATGAACAACTATTATCAGCCCGCACCAAACCCCAATGTAAATCCTTATCAGCAAAATGTCGATATTATCAAGGGTTTCTTTAAAAAGCCCGTAGTGCTTGCAAGCGCAATCCTGCAAGCAATAACGGTGGCTATTACGCTTGTTATTTTATTTATCTCCGCAGGATTTTCAAGCTCTTATGCTTCGGTGGCAGTCAACCGTCAGGTTTCTGCAGTTTCATACGGATTTACCGTTGTGTTTGGTATTATTGCCCTGATACCGTCAATTCTCATTGCAATTAGCTGGTTCGGGGCGTACTTTAAAAGCAAAAACCCAAGTCCTGCTTCTAAGCCCTTAGGTTCTTTTAAGGTGCTTTGGGTAATTTCCATTGTGCTGACCGTATTTATCGGTTTATCTCTTTTTGTATTTCTTATTGTCTCCGCTGCCGCCGCCGCAGGATTATCCTCTGTTAATGCTTATTCTTACTATTATTACAGTTCACTTAACACCGCAGCAATAGCGTCTATTGTGATTGCCGTTTTGATTTTCTTAACAGTTATCTTAGCGTTTTCTCTGTTCTTTTCCATATGCCGTATCCGCTACTATCACTCTGTTAAAAACAGTATGCAAAGTATTTACCTCAATAAAAAGGGCGCCGCTGTTTACGGAGTTTTGCAGATAGTATTTTCTGTATTATCCCTTATTTTCTCCCTTATTTACTGTATGATACTTTTTGTTGCTTCTAATACTTTAACTGCCGGAACACCTGTATGGTTGCTTATGTTTATAATGATTACAGTGGGAGTCCAAGGTGTTGCCGGAATAATCGACGGCGTAATTGCAGTCCGCTATGCAGGATATATCAGCGGATTCCTTAACGGAACAAATCAGGACTTTAACGCAAATCAGCCTTACAACAATCCTATGGGTGCTGCGCCGAATTTCCAACCCGGCGGTGCCGAAGCTTTTCAGCAAAACACACAGCCATATTCAAATCCATACATCAACAATCGCCCTGTTGAGCCGAAAATGCCTCAGCAGCCGATTTCTAACGATGAATATCAACAGCCTCAGCAATCGGCACAGGCGCCTGAGCTAGCTCACGATGTAAACCCTCAGGAACAGCCCGAGGTCAATGATTCTCAGCAAAATAATCCCCCCCGGCCGACAGGTCAGCCTGATTTGGCAGAGGAGTTTACCGCAAACGTTCAGCCGTCAGCAGAAAACAAACCCGGCTTCTGCCCGAACTGCGGTTCTGCGGTATTCAGAAGCGATATGTTCTGCAACAACTGCGGTACAAAATTGAAATAAGAATATAAGGATAAGGCAGGAAAAGCCGAACTTTTCCTGCCTTTTTTGGAGGATTATTATGGAAAGCAACCCACGCTCATTGGCAAAAAATGTATTTTCCAAGGATGTTACCTTGATTTACGGCTTAGCCTCTCTTGGGGTATCTGTATTCGGAATTGCCGCCGTGTTTTTTAATCAGGCGGTATTAAACCGTTACAGCTACAACGACAACACGCTTTTCAACAGTGTTGTGCTTATTTGCCTTGCGGTTTCAATTTTGCCGTGCATCGGCTGGCTTCTTATATATAAGAAAGCAAAAAACGGCTGTGCCGAAAGCGTTTTAAGCAAAACATTTAACAAGCTGAAAATATACAGTATTTTTTTACTGATAATTGAAATTGCCTTTAGTTCGTTAATCATTGCCCTGCTGTTGGTTGCATTGTTCACCAAAAGTCCCGGACGCTCCTCCTTTTCTTGGACAAGCGTGATGGAGGGCATAGTCCGTGCGCTGATTCCTGTTTTTATAGGGGTTGTGCTGTTACTCGGAACGTCGGCAGTCTTCTACTCTGTCAGCAATCTGCTGTTTTTAAATAACGTATCGGAAAGGCTTAAGAACCCCGAATTTTACAGCAAAAGCGGAAAATCCTATTTTGTAATAAACATTATTATCGGCGTGATTTTTGCGCTTATTTCCGTTTATCAGCTTACATACTTTTTCAGCACCGGTCCTAACCGTCCAACTACATGGGCGTCAAAAACAAACCTTATTGTTATGTTTGTTTACTTTGCCGTTATTGCGGTTAAGCATATATTTGAGGCAAATGTTGCCCGCAGTTATTATAAGGTGTTAATTAGTTAAATTTTGTTTAAAATAAAACATCGGCTCTAATATATCGGTACAATATAAAAGTCGAGTACCTCGACACGCAATCCGTGCGAACAGCACCATAGATGAATCTATTTTCCCGGAATAAAACGGTCGGACATATATGTTTTATGTTATAAACCGGCCTTTTCTCGGCGGAAAACGGTCGGGCATAAAACTTTACCAATTAGATGAAGCTATCTCCCCGGAGCAAAAAGCCTCGACACGCAATCCGTGCAGACAGCTCTTGCTGAAAACAGCCTTTTATGCCCGAGCGCAACCGAGCAATTTCCTATAACGTAAAGAAGGGCTCCCTAATAGAAAGGGAGCCTTTTGCTTTACGCATAATTTTATTTTACGGATGGAAATGCTTTGAAGTTTTCAATTACTTCCTGCATTCTTTTGTAATTATCGGAATCCTCCGCAGGATTGGACTTGTCGGTATATACCATAAGATACTTGTCGCTGTCGGACATATACGCCTTAACAGGTTCAAGGTCTAAAATTCTAAAAGTGCCGTTTTCTTTAACCGACTTTACGGTATCGTTATTGCTGTCCTCGTAGGAGTAAAGCTCAATAACGACATCAGCGTTGTTGACCTTTGTTTTGTATCTGTAACCCTGACTTGCAGAAATAAGGCTTGCGTCCATCTCCTGTATACCGGACCTGTCCTCCGGAACGCTTATATATCCTTTATCGGCAAAATACTGCTCCAAGCCTTGAAGGGTGTCGGTATATTCTTTGTTTGTTTCCTCTGCTGTTGTTTCCGCCTCTGTGGGTGCAGTTGTAGCTACCGCCGCAACATTCTGCTTGCTTAAGGGGTCGTTGTTGCAACCGGAAAACAATGCAGACATCATTAAAACAGCCGATAAAACGGCAATAATCTTTTTCATATTAACCTCCGAAACATTGTGGTTATCCTATTATATATGATTTTCACTCATAAATCAATAGCCTTGGGGCGCAGAAGGCGAAACCGGTTCTGCCGTAGGCTGGGGGTCAGTTTGCACAGTCTGTGTGGGCGCCTCGGTGGGAGCTTCGGTAGGAGCCTGGGTAGGCGCTTGTGTAGGTGCTTCGGTGGGAGCCTGGGTCGGCGCCTGTGTGGGAGCTTCGGTAGGAGCTTCCGTGGGAGCAGATTTTGTTTCTTTTTGCTCCTTTTCGGTGGGCTTTGGCGCAGTAGTTGATGACGACGCAGGCACAGTAGTGGAATTTTTATCTCCCGAACCGCCGTTCATTGTCATAGCAACTGCAACCGTTCCGATAATCAAAAGGATGACCACAACTGCAACTATAATTGCAGACAAAGCCTTGTTATTCTTCTTTTTGTTTCTTTTATTTGCAGACTTTTTTGGACGGTGGCTGTTCTGGCGGTAATATTCCTCGTCTTCGCCGTTATCATCTCCGGTCTGACTGTTAAAATCATCGCCGTAATCACCGTTTCGGTGCATATTTTGTTCCTCGTCCTCGGAAATATCAAACTCCGGAAAATCGTCGTATACCTCATTATCCTGCTCATAAAACGAGTCGTATTTTGAAAGATTTTTCGGTCTGGGATTTTTATCGGAAAAGTTATCGAAGTTGTAGTCTTTATCGTTCATAGCAGTCTCCTTTTTAAGAGGTTTTATCTACAAATTCATAATAAAACAGCCCACTTCTTTTGTCAAGTTTTTTATGGGTATTTATAGTCGAGTACCTCGACGCGCAATCCGGGTAGATAGCTTGATTTTGCAACACACTATGTTGCCCGACCGTTAAAAGCAGTTTCCGATAAAGCAAAACAATTCGAGTACCTCGACACGCAATCCGGGCAGATAGATTGATTTTGCAAAACACTATATTGCCCGACCGTTAAAAGCAGTTTCCGATAAAGCAAAACAATTCGAGTACCTCGACGCGCAATCCGGGCAGATAGATTGATTTTGCAACACACTATGTTGCCCGACCGTTAAAAACAGTTTCCGATAAAGCAAAACAATTCGAGTACCTCGACACGCAATCCGGGCAGATAGCTTTTGCTGAAAACAGCCTTTTTTGCTCGAGCAAAGCCGAGCAATTTTCTATAAAAAAACAAGCGACAGCTTGATTTGCCGTCGCTTGTACTCATTCAATATTTAATTGTGGTTTTAGCCCAACTATTGACATAAAAGCAAACATAGAATAAGAATAATCATTCATAGTGTTTAAATTTTGGAAATCGAAGTATTCAGTTTAGATGAATCTATTTCCTGGGTATAAAAAAGAAACTTCGCTTAGTGTTTAACGGTCGGGCATAGAAGTTTGCGGATTAGATGACGCTATCTGCTCGGAGCGAAAAAAAAGAACATCCATCTGATGTTCTTCTCTGGTGCTGGTGACCTTGACATATCAAGGAGAAATCTTTCATCTCGTCGCCTGCGGTGTGTTGCCCTGCGAAAATGCACTTCTTCGCTCTTCCTAAAAATGTGCCGCCGGCACATTTTCTTAACGGTCGCCTTCAAGTCCTGTGTTTTATTCTCCTATTTTTTGTAAAAATAAAAAAGAACATCCATCTGATGTTCTTCTCTGGTGCTGGTGACCGGACTTGAACCGGTACGGATTATTAGTCCGAGGGATTTTAAGTCCCTTGTGTCTGCCTATTCCACCACACCAGCAAATTCTGGTGACCCGGACGGGAATTGAACCCGTGTTACCGCCGTGAAAGGGCGGTGTCTTAACCGCTTGACCACCGGGCCAGATGGTAGCGGAAATAGGACTTGAACCTACGACACTTCGGGTATGAACCGAATGCTCTAGCCAGCTGAGCTATTCCGCCAAATCTCTTAGACCAATTAAAAGTCAGCTTTAACATTATATTATACGGCAAATTATTTGTCAAGTTGTTTTTTGAAAAATTTTATGACCGCTCTCTGCATTGTAAAATTTATGCACTACAACTAATACTAAAGCATTTCGGGAGAAAATTTAAAAACCCTCTCCCGTTTAAATCAGATATTATAAAAATGCCGCACCGATGATTCCTGCATCGTTACCAAGCTGGCACTTGCAGATAACGGTCTGCTTGTCGTTGTGCTTTGTGTAACGCTCTTTTTTGACAATATCTCTCAAGGGCTCAAGCAGTGTTTCGCCTTCGTTGGAAATACCTCCGCCGATGCACAGAATATCCGGCTGAAAAATATTGATGGCGTTTATAACTCCGCAGGCAAGATAGCTGATATATGTGTGAACAACCTGTCTGCCAAGCTCGTCGCCGTCACGCATAGCCTTAAAGGCAGTAATGCCGTTTACCTTGTTTATGTCGCCGTCGCAAAGGCTGAGCATATATGAAAAGTCGGGTCTTTCCTTTACTATAGCCTCTTTTGTAAGATTTATAAGTCCTGTTGCCGAAGCGTAAGCCTCCCAACAGCCCTTTCTTCCGCAGGCGCACTCTTTGCCGTCTTTGACAATTACCATATGTCCCATCTCTGCTCCTGCGTAATTTGAACCGCTGTAAATCTTTCCGTCAATAATGATGCCTGCTCCTACACCGGTGCCTAAGGTGATTGCTACAACATTTTTTGCTCCCTTTGCGGCACCTGCCAAAAATTCGCCGTAGGCGGCGGCGTTTGCGTCGTTTTCAATCTTAACGGGCTTGCCGTTCAGCCTCTCCTGCATCATTGATACTATTTTCCAGTTGTGGAAAAACAGATTGGCTGAATATTCAATTACGCCTGTTTCGGGGTTTACCGCACCCGGAACGCCGATTCCCACGGTCTTGATATCGTCCAAAGTGATTTTTGCCTTGGTGACTGCCTTGAGGGCAACCTCTGCCATACTGTCGCAGATTTCCTCCTCAGGTCTTGGAACGGCTGTTTTACAGCTTGCACGAGCAACGATTTTATATTTTTCGTCAACAACCGCTGCAACAATATTTGTTCCGCCTAAATCGATACCCAATCTATACATAGATAACTTCCTTTCAGAATTAGTCTTTTCATTTTTGTTTTTTGTATTTGTGAATTTTGTGCCTTATTTTAAATTTACATCAAGACTATCGCTCATCAGCATTATAACATAATGTTGTTCATATATAAAGAAAAAGGGAATAAATTTTTCGTTTTTGTTAAAATCTTACAAATAACATCCCCGTAAATGTAACATTCTGCCTAAACAATCTTTATACTATGGATGCACTGATTCAATAGTTCGCAAAGCTTTTCAGCGTGATTTATACAGCGGTTCCTTAACAGACAAGAGTCATCCCGTTTCGGGATGACTCTTGATGCTTTTATATATTCATATTATTTTTGTTGCTTTTTTATTCAGTAAATTGTAATTTGTTTTTACTTTTTCACGCCTGCTGACTGACAGGCTCCATGCTGTAAATATTATTGTTCTTGTCAACCATTGTAATGGGTATCTGCGGCATCAGCCTGTTGAAAACAACAAGAAAACTTGTTATTTCGCCGTCGTGCATACCCGAAACAATTCGCCTGCAGCGCATCAGCTTTGCAAAGTCGGCTGCAGCCTTGGGAGCGTTGTCGTTAAATAATATTGTCATATCGGCGTTCTGCTCTTTTGCTGTAATGTACAGGTGCTCCAGCTCGGTGCTGATTGCGCCGTAATTTGTATCGGTATTCAGTACGCACAGGACATGCAGCGGAAGTTCCCTGTCTTTTGCGATTTCTCCTGCTGCCGCAATAATTCTGTCGCAGTCATATTGTCCCGTAACACAGGCAAGTACAGACGGCTTTCTGTCAAGCTTCATTTTATCACCTCCTTAACTTCATTACCCATAAATTAACAGATAATTTTGAAAGCTGTTCATAAATGGGGTGAACATAATGTGAAATAGTTTGTGTTTTTTGAAAAATATAAAAAGCGGTGATATTTATTATCGCAATTATCACAGCATAATTTGGTTACATTTATTTAATTTTTTTAAAAATGGTTATTGAGCATTTAAGAGTATAAGAGAGTATTTTTGAGAATTTTAAAGATTGGTGTTTGCTAAATTAAAATAATTGAAAAAACCTGTTGACAACGGGATTTATCTGTATTATAATCAGTTCTGCGACAAAAAGATAAAAAACAGGAGGATTCGCTATGTCAACTTATATGGCTAAAAAAAGCGAGGTTGAGCGCAAGTGGTATGTAATTGATGCAGCAGGCAAGCCTTTGGGCAGAGTTGCTGCACAGGCTGCTGTTCTTTTAAGAGGCAAGCATAAGCCTACTTTTACTCCCCACGTTGATTGCGGCGACCACGTTATCATTATCAACTGTAAAGACGCAGTTTTAACAGGCAACAAGCTTGTTCAGAAAAAGTGGCAGCGCCACACCGGATACATCGGTCACCTTAAAGAAACAAGATATGATACACTTATGGCAACCCGTCCCACAAAGGCTATGGAGCTTGCCGTTAAGGGTATGATTCCTTCAAACACAATCGGCAGATCTGCTCTTTTAAGGCTCAGACTCTTTGAGGGCGCAGAGCATATTCATCAGGCTCAGAAGCCCGAAGCAGTTGAAGTTTAATTTGAAGGAGGTAAATAAGTATGTATGATGCAAAACCATTTTTCTACGGTACAGGCAGAAGAAAAAGCTCCGTTGCTAGAGTAAGACTTTACCAGGGTACCGGTAAAATTACAATAAACGACAGAGATATTGACGATTATTTCGGTCTTGAAACCTTGAAGCTCATCGTTAGACAGCCCCTCGCTCTGACTGACACCGCTGAAAAGTTCGACATCGTTTGCAGAGTTGCAGGCGGCGGCGTTACAGGTCAGGCAGGCGCAATTCGTCACGGTATTTCAAGAGCTCTCCTTCAGTATGACAGCGAGGCTCTTCGTCCTGCTCTTAAGAAAGCAGGCTTCCTCACTCGTGACCCGAGAATGAAAGAGCGTAAGAAATACGGTCTTAAAGCTGCTCGTAGAGCTCCACAGTTTAGTAAGAGATAACTTTTTTGTTATCCTTTGCTGTTTCTTTGTTCAGAAATTGCAAAATCCTTTGTTCTGTGGGTCCTCACAGCTTCGCTGTTGCGGTGGTCGCTGAAAATGTGTCATAGGCACATTTTCTTTACGCTCCCACAGTTTAGTAAGAGATAACTTTTTTGTTATCCTTTGCTGTTTCTTTAATGGGGATTTTTATTATCCCTTTATGAAAGCGAAAAAGTACTGCTTTTCCGTAGTACTCCGTGGAAATTTCTTAACAAGTATTTATGCACCAAGGTTCGTCAAGAGCCTTGGTGTTTTTTTCAGGAGGATTTTTATGACTACACTATATTTCTTTGCGTAAGCAACGGTCTTCACAAATACAGCCGTTGCAGGATGTAAACTAAATAAAATATATTTTACGGAGATGCAATATGAGCCATAATAATATAAAAAATAACATTAGAACCCAAGCAAAGCAAACCGCTCCAAAGGTATGCGTACTAATGGGAAGTCCTCGCCCTAAGGGTAATACGGCCACTCTTACGGGATATTTTATTGAGCGGCTGAAACATTTGGGGGCAGATGTGGATTACAACTATTTGTACGGTATGAATATTTCTCCATGTGAGGGATGTTATCACTGTCAGAATGTACCCGAAAAATACGGCTGTAAAATACAGGATGATGTGCCTATGCTGATGGAGAAAATATTGCAGAGCGATTGTATTGTTCTGGCAACGCCGATTTTTTCCTGGTACTGTACCGCCCCTATGAAGGCGTTTCTTGACAGACATTACGGAATGAACAAATACTACGGAAGTGCAGAGGGCTGTTTGTGGCAGGGTAAAAAAGTTGCGCTGATAACCACAAACGGTTATGAACAGGGCTACGGCACCGACCCCTTTGAACAAGGCGTAAAACGCCTGTGTGAACACTCAAACCTTGATTACCTAGGTATGATTTCGGTTCAGGATGAGGACAATTTGGCGTCGTTTACTACCGATGAAGCCATTGCAAAAGCAGAAAATTTTGCCGAATTTATATTGCAACAGCTTAACTTGTGAAAGACTGAGGAAAGCTCCTTTTTTGTAAAGGGAGCTGTGAAAAAAGCTGTTTGACGATAAAAAACTTTTTAACATAAAACCACACCCCATATATCAGGTTTTATCTGCATTACCTGACATATGGGGTGAATTTTATAAATAGATTTTTGCATCGTGCCTAACCGTCGGATACTAAAGCCTTTTTATTATATAAAATTGCTTTTTTCCGAGAGAAACGGTCGGGGACAAAAGTTATCTGATTAGATGAATCTGTCTTCTCGGAGTAAAATTAACCGTTGTAGGAATAGTTTGGTGCTTCTTTTGTAATCTGAATATCGTGGGGATGGCTTTCTCTCAAGCCTGCGCCGGAAATCTGCACAAACTTTGCCTTTTCGTGCAATTCTTTAATAGTTGCACAGCCTGTGTAACCCATACCGGAACGCAAACCACCCAGCATCTGATAAATCGTATCGGAGAGAGCTCCCTTGTAAGGCACACGACCCTCGACTCCCTCGGGTACAAGCTTATTATTGGAAGCCTGGAAATATCTGTCGGCACTGCCTCTGCCCATAGCTCCCAGACTGCCCATTCCTCTGTAAACCTTGAACTGTCTGCCCTGATAAATCTCGTTTTCGCCGGGGCTTTCCTCACAGCCTGCTACAAGTGAGCCCACCATAACAACGCTTCCGCCTGCGGCGAGAGCCTTTACAATATCTCCGCTGTACTTAATTCCGCCGTCTGCAATAATGGGAATGCCGTGCTTTGAGGCTGCACAGGCGGCGTCATAGATTGCAGTAATCTGAGGAACGCCGATACCTGCAACAATTCGTGTTGTGCAGATTGAACCGGGACCGATTCCCACCTTTACTGCGTCTGCACCGGCGGCAATCAACGCCTCGGTTGCCTCTGCAGTTGCAACATTTCCTGCAATAAGAGGAATATTCGGATATGCCTTTTTAACCTTTTCAACGGACTTGATGACGTTGCTGTTGTGTCCGTGAGCTGAATCAAGCACAAGCACATCAACCTGGGACTCTACCAAAGCGGCAACTCTGTCAAGAACATCCTTTGTTGCGCCGATAGCCGCTCCGCAGAGAAGTCTGCCCTTGTCATCTCTTGCAGAATTGGGGTACTGCACGGATTTTTCTATATCCTTAATTGTGATAAGACCTTTCAGTTTTCCGTCTTTATCGGTAAGAGGGAGTTTTTCTATTCTGTGCTCACGCAAAATCTCCTGCGCCTGAACAAGGCTTGTACCAACGGGAGCCGTAATAAGCTTTTCCTTGGTCATAACCTCGGAAATAGGCAGGCTGTAATCCTTTTCCGTCATAAAACGAAGGTCACGGTTGGTTATAATTCCCACAAGCTTGCCGTCACGGCAAATGGGAACACCGGAGATTTTATACTTGCCCATAAGCTCGTTTGCGTCGCCTACGGTGTTCTCCGGAGCAAGGAAAAACGGATTAACAATAACTCCGTTTTCACTTCTCTTAACCCTGTCAACCTGATCCGCCTGCTGTTCAATGCTCATATTTTTATGGATAACACCGATTCCGCCTTCACGGGCAATAGCAATCGCCATTGCGGTTTCGGTAACGGTATCCATAGCCGCTGTCATTAGAGGGGTATTCAGTTTAATGGTTTTTGTCAAATATGTGGAAACATCCACATTGTTAGGCTCAACATCAGACTCGCCCGGAATAAGCAGAATATCGTCAAATGTCAGACCCTTTTTACCGAATTTGTCATCGTAATTGGTATTCAGCATAAAAGCACTCCTATCTCTTACCGTGTTTGTAGCTTTATAATTACCTTTTATTATAACAAAACCATATCTGATATGCAAGGTTAAATTATTATTTTTTTTCTTTTTACGGCACAATTTTTCCGCAAATGCTGATATGATAATTTAAGCCTGATAATATATTGTGTTTTCTCTGAAATTTTGGTATATTATATAGGTAATTTTATATTCAACACTCGCAGGCTCTCAGCCTAATGCGAAAAGGAGCTTATAAATGAAAACGCAAAAAAAATTCGATTTAAATCTTGGTCTTATATTTATGCTTTGCCTGTGCGCTTTGCTTGCTTTCAGCGGATGCGATAATAAACAGGAGCAACAGCCCCGAAATCACGGCGAGATTTTGATAGGAGATTGGCAGATTGAAAACCAGGAAGGACAAAACCACACTTTGTTTACCTACTCATTCAAGGACACCGGCAAGGTTTATATGGCTATGGACAATGTGGCTTTCGGCGGAGATTACACCCTTGGCAAAACCGACGACGGAAAAGACACCTTTGCAACCACTATGTACTACAATCTTAACGGAACCTATGAATTTGAGTTTTCCGACGATAACAACACTATGCAGCTGACAGAAACAAGCGACGGCACCTCTTTTAAGATGAAAAGGATTTCCGATTTCAGCATTACCCCTGAAGCTCCTGAAAATCCCGTTATTGACCAAAACCTCCTGGGCTCCTGGAAAAGTAAGTCCGACGGCGGTATCCTCTACTCCTTTGACGATAAGGGCATTATGACCTCAAACAGCTATGAGGTGATGATTATAAACGCAAAGTATTCTGCCCAAGACGGTAAAATTAACTTAAAATACAAGCAAGGCTCTCCTGTTGAGGATTCTTACAGCTACTCCCTTGACGGAGATGTGCTTACTATTGACGGCGTAGAATTTGTTAAGGAATAGGAGAATGATAATATGGATTTTTTGTTGTCAAACATTGCGGCTGCATTTCTGATTTTATCAATTATTTATGAGCTTGCAACCTGCTTTTTCGGTTACAGATTAGAGCATTTTTTCTCAACAGCCTGCGGCTTTATCCTGGGATTTATGCTGAGCCTTCTGGCAGGGCTTACTCTTTTGCCGAAAAACGACTACACGCTGACTTTGGCGCTGATTATTGCTGTGGGTGTGGGTATCGCCGTAGCAGCAGTTGCCTTTAAGTTTTTTAAAATCGGAATATTTGTCTTTATGTTTTCCACAGTTTCGGCGTTTGTTTATAATATTGCAAACGCTTTGATACAGCAATATAAGTTAGACTATGACAGTGCAACTCCGATGATTGAAAAGTTGCTTGAGGGCGATTTTTCTCTTGTAAACTGGTGGCTGTTTATTGCCGCTGTTGTTTTGGGAATAATTGCGGGAATTTTGACAATGAAATATATTCGCCAAACAATAATTTTTGCAACCGCAATAACCGGGGCAATCGGCGCATCGACCGAGATTTTTAAGGAAATTATTAAGTTTGACAATTTGGCTGTGATTCTTATTGTTGCCGCCGCTTTGACTGTTCTCGGAGTTTTTGTTCAGTATAAAACCACAAAGAAGTTTGCGCATAAACATCGGTAATCTATCAATGTAACTCCGACGCTCAATACATATCGAGTGCCTCGACACGCAATCCGTGCAAACAGCTTTTGCTAACAATAACCTTTTTTGCCCGAGCGCGGCCGATCAATTTTCTATAATTTAAAAAAGACTGTACCGATTTTCCGATACAGTCTTTGTTTTTTATTATAAATATTCAAAAAGTTAAAATATTCAAAAAGTATTCAATAAGTCTTACTTAATCACGGTTTTTCCGCCCATATACGGCTGTAAAGCCTTTGGAATTCTAACGCTTCCGTCAGCGTTAAGGTTGTTTTCCAAAAATGCAATTAACATTCTCGGAGGAGCAACTACGGTATTGTTCAAAGTATGTGCAAAGTATTTGCCGTCTTTGCCTGCAACTCTTATTTTCAGTCTGCGTGCCTGTGCGTCGCCTAAGTTAGAGCAGGAGCCTATCTCAAAATATTTTTTCTGACGGGGCGACCATGCTTCAACATCAAGGGAACGAACCTTTAAATCTGCCAAATCACCCGAACAGCACTCAAGGGTGCGTACGGGAATATCCATAGACCTGAACAAATCAACGGTATTTTGCCACAGCTTGTCAAACCACATTCTGCTTTCTTCCGGCTTGCAGACAACAATCATCTCCTGTTTTTCAAACTGATGAATTCTGTAAACGCCTCTTTCCTCAATTCCGTGGGCGCCCTTTTCTTTTCTAAAGCAAGGAGAATAACTGGTGAGAGTTTTGGGCAGATCTTCTTCCTTAACGATGGTATCAATGAATTTGCCTATCATCGAGTGCTCGCTGGTGCCGATAAGGTACAAATCTTCTCCCTCGATTTTATACATCATTGATTCCATTTCGTCAAAGCTCATAACACCTGTTACAACATTGCTTCTTATCATAAAAGGCGGTACGCAGTATGTAAAACCTCTGTCAATCATAAAATCTCTTGCGTAGGAAATAACTGCACTGTGGAGCCTTGCAATATCGCCCATAAGATAGTAAAATCCGTTGCCTGCTACCTTTCTTGCGCTGTCCAAATCAATGCCGTTGAGCTTTTCCATAATTTCGGTATGGTACGGAATCTCAAAATCAGGCACTACAGGCTCGCCGAAACGCTCAATCTCAACATTCTGGCTGTCGTCTTTGCCAATGGGAACGCAGTCGTCGATAATATTGGGGATTTTCATCATTATTGTTTTAATCTCTTCGGCGTACTCTTCTTCCTTTTTTTCAAGCTCGGCAAGAGTTTTACTCTGGGCTGTTACCTGCTTTTTAACCTCTTCCGCTTCGTCCTTTTTGCCCTGAGCCATTAAAGCGCCGATTTGTTTTGAAAATTTATTTCTGTTGGCTCTGAGCTCATCAGCCTG
The DNA here is from genome assembly GCA_022774755.1 of bacterium. GTDB lineage: Bacteria > Bacillota > Clostridia > Oscillospirales > Acutalibacteraceae > Ruminococcoides. Next base: position 43,546 of record JALFLK010000027.1, on the reverse strand, counting down.
CATTTTTACAGCTCTGCTTTCGCTGTCAAGCTGAGCAACCTTGTCAACAAGCTCTAACTTATGGTCCTGATATTTTTTCTTAATATTTTTTTTCACAAGCTCCGGATTTTCTCTGATAAGTTTTATGTCAATCATAATTTTTCTCCTTTTTAGTCTTCTTTCTCTTTTAATCTTCTTTATCTTCAAGCTTTTTTGCAAGCTCTGTCAGTTCTTCGTCTGAATAAAATTCTATTTGTAAAATTCCGCCTTTTTTATTTTTTAAGGGCGAAACCGATACCTTTTTGCCTAAATACTCCGTCAACGCAAGCTCTACCTGGCTGAAATAGGTTGTTTTTTTTGGCTGAGCTTGCTCTTTTTTGGGTTTGTTTTGCAAAAGCTTTTTGCACAATGCCTCTGTCTGGCGAACCGAAAGACTTTTTTTGGTAATTTCCTCCGCCGCTTTCTGCATATCTTCGGAATTATCAAGTGAAAGCAATGCTCTTGCGTGTCCTGCGCTGATTTCTCCCGACGATACCATACTAAGCAAATTTTCCGGAAGCTTTAACAGTCTTAATGAATTTGCAACGGCGCTCCGTGATTTTCCCACCGCTTTTGCAACCTCATCCTGAGAAAGCTGATGCTCGTCCATTAAAGTTCGGTAGCCTTTCGCCTCTTCAACGGGAGTCAGGTTTTCCCTCTGCAGGTTTTCTATAAGGGCTATTTCCATTGTTTCTCTGGGCGAAAGCTCACGGATAATAACCGGAACCTTTGTAAGCCCCGCCATTCTTGAGGCTCTGTAGCGCCTTTCACCTGCCACAATTCTGTATCCTCCGCCGATTATCGGACTTACCAAAATCGGCTGTAAAAGACCGTGCTTTGAAATGCTCTCCGCAAGCTCTGCAAGGGCGGTTTCGTCAAACTCTGTTCTGGGCTGTTCTTTATTAGGCTCAATTTCCGAAATTTTCAAAGTTACGGTTGAGTTTTCATTTTCACTTTCGTTTTCCATAAATATTGCGTCTAAACCTTTGCCCAAACCGCCGAATTTTTTAGCCATATAACCGCTCCTTCTCTATTATTTCCCGTGCAAGCTCCGTATAAGCAAGTGAGCCTTTGCAGGATTTATCATAATAAATTACAGGCATACCGAAGCTTGGCGCCTCCGAAAGTCTTACTCCTCTGGGTATAACCGTTTTGAACACTTTTCTTGGGAAGAATTTTTTGATTTCTGCCACTACCTGCTGAGTAAGGTTAAGCCTTGCGTCGTACATTGTCAGCAAAACACCCTCTATTTCCAGCGCATCGTTATACATTCTCTTAACTCTGCGCACCGAATTCATCAGCTGTGAAAGCCCCTCAAGAGCGTAATACTCGCATTGAATCGGAACTAAAATAGAGTCGGCAAAGGTTAAAGCATTGGTGGTTATTAACCCAAGTGAGGGAGGACAGTCGATAATTATGTAATCGTAGTCCTTTTTTACTGAAATCACTCCGCTTTTCAGCCTTTGCTCTCGGTGAGGCAAATCGACAATTTCAAGCTCTGCCGCCGCAAGGTCAAGGCTCGAGGGCAAAATATGCAGATTTTTATAGGCAGTTGTAAGTATACACTGCTCCGCCTTTATTCCCTCCACCAACAAGGTGTAGCTTGAATTTTCAATTTTTCTTCTGTCTATGGCAACTCCGCTGGTTGCGTTGCCCTGTGGGTCAACATCAATCAGCAGGGTCTTTTTATCCAAAGCCCCCAAACATGCGGCAAGATTAACCGAGGTTGTGGTTTTACCGACTCCGCCTTTTTGGTTGGCTACTGCAATTATCTTTGCCAAAATATCACCTTTTTTATTTGATTACCTGATTATTGTACCATATACGGGGGTAAAATTAAAGGCATTTAGATAAAAAAGTTGATTTTTTCATTTTTTAAGCTTATTTTTTGTTTTTTCATATCTCTGTGGTAAAATATAGCCGTTACAAATGTTTCACGTGAAACATCTCATATAACGCCAAATGCCACACATAACTGTGTGGCATTTGACAAGGGGTTTAGATAAGGAAATGGGTATGAGTGGAACGGGTGCTATGCACCCAACTGGATGGCTTGTTACGCAGTCCTTGTTTTTTGGGACTGTTGTTTGGGAATTTTTATTGTATATTCTATATATTCGCCGCTGTCCTGCTTTTTGCTTATTGCGTCTATTCCCGCAAGGCGCATTGTATCAACGGCTTTGTTGATGGTATTTAGAAAAATTCTGACGTCTTTTACAACAATGGTCTGTCTGCCTGACTTTGGCGCAGGAACGGAATTTTGATTCAGCAGCCTTGCTATCATTTCTTCCGCTTGGACTGAGTTAAGATTTTCGGAAATCATACGGCTCAGCGCTTCTTTTCTCAGTTCTCCGTCCTCAATTTTAAGCAATGCTCTTGCGTGCCTTTCGCTTAAACCTGCCTGGCATATCCAGTCCTGTTCTTCAAAGCTGAGCTTTAAAAGCCTTAACTTATTGGCTATGGTGGATTGCTTTTTTCCGAGCTGTTTTGCCGCTTGCTCCTGAGTAAGGCCGTAGCGGCGGATTAAGCGGTTAATTCCTTTTGCTTCTTCAAACATTCCCAAGTCTTTTCGCTGAAGATTTTCCAGGAGAGCCAAAACCGCCGACTCCTTGTCGGAGCATTTTATCTCTATACAGGGCACTTTTGTAAGCCCTGCCATTACCGAAGCACGGAGTCTGCGCTCGCCCGCAATAAGTTCAAACTCTCCTGTTTTTAACCGCCTGACAGATAAGGGCTGAAGAATTCCGTTTTGAGAAATTGACTGCGCAAGATTCCTAAGCTCTGATTCCTCAAAAAGCCTGCGGGGCTGAGTTTTGTTTGGTCTGATTTTTATGGTTGGAACCTCAATGATTTTATTGTCCCCTCTTGGCATCAAATTCATAAAACTCACCTCGCATAAGGGGTTTGTCCTTTTCTGTGACTTAATAATACCACAGCTTTTGTGCGATTGGTGTCGTTATGTGAGCAAATTTTTTATAACCTTTTGCCATCTTTTGGCATAATTTGAGTATTTTAGGTTATTCAGTCGATTTTAGTATTAACCGCAAACAAATAACCGTGCGTCTGCACGGTTTGATGATTATTATATTGCTATGCCTAATACTACTTCCTGATAGAAAGCAGATTTATATTTGCGAGGATAATTTTCGCAAGACAAGACGGAGGCCGCCGCAAGGCTACGCATTGCAAGGACGACAACGCAATATTGTGGAAATTAAACCGCAAAGATTTTCTACTTTTTATTAGGTATTAGTATAAAATTATAAGGGTTTTGTTTTTAGTTTTGAGCCGTGACGGGGAAATTCTTTAGGCGTATTTTTTGTTTTCTTAATGATTACCAGAGTCCTTTTGCTGTTATCAGATAAAAAATATTCCTTTACTTCACAGATTTCTCCGCCTAAAATTTTAACTGCGCTTTCGGCTTCACTTATTTCCTCTGCGCCTCCCGGTCCTTTCATAGAAACAAAAAGGCCTCCGATTTTTACAAAGGGCAGACAAAGCTCGCAGAGCAAATTTAGTCTTGCAACAGCTCGTGAACAGGCAAAGTCATATTTTTCTCGGTACTCTGTTTTTTTCCCTGCCTCCTCTGCTCTGCTGTGGAGAGTTTCTGCGTTAAAATTCAAATCACCGCACACCTCTTGCAAAAACACAAGCCTTTTGTTGAGGCTGTCAAGCAAGGTTAAATCAATATCTTCTCTTGCAATTTTCAGCGGTATTCCAGGAAAACCTGCACCTGTTCCTATATCTATAACCTTTGCATCGGGTTTCAGTTGTATATATTTTAAAATCGCCAGGCTGTCCTCAAAATGCTTGATTGCCACCTGACTTTCCTCAGTAATGGCAGTTAAATTCATTTTTCCATTCCACTGAACAAGAAGATTATAATACATTTCAAATTTCTGCTCCTGTTCAGGGGTAATTTTGATGTTTTGAATCTGCAAAGCTCTTTGCAGCGATTCCTTCAGCATTATTCTCTCCCGTTTTTCTGTGCAAGCCAAATAAGCAGAACGCTGACGTCGGCAGGGGAAACTCCCGATATTCTCGAGGCTTGCCCAACGCTTACAGGCTTTATTTTGTTTAGCTTTTCTCTTGCTTCAAGTCTTAATCCTTTAATTTCCGAATAATCTGCATCCGAGGGCAATTTTTTGCTTTCAAGCTTACGCATTTGCTCAACCTGATGAAGCTGTTTGCTTATATATCCCTCATATTTAATTTCAACCTCAACCTGTTCAAAAATGTTGGGGTCAATATTCGGCCGTTCTTTATCCACAGTTTTAAGACTTTCATAGCCAAGCTGCGGCCGTTTCATTAAATCAATCAACCGAACGCCTGTTGTTACTTCTGATGTTTCACGTGAAACAAGAATTTTATTAAGCTCGTCTGTGGGCGGAATAACCGTCTTTTTTAGGCGATTTATTTCCTGTTTTTTAAGTTCCTGTTTATTGAGGAACTTTCCCCACCGTTTGTCGCTTATAAGACCGATTTTTCTTCCTATGGAAGTAAGCCTTTCGTCGGCATTATCCTGACGAAGAATCAACCTGTATTCGCTTCTTGAGGTCATCATTCGATACGGCTCGTTTGCGCCCTTTGTTACAAGGTCATCAATAAGAGTGCCTATGTATGAGCCGGCTCGGTCTAAAATCATAGGTTCTTTTCCCAGAACCTTCAAGGCGGCATTTATGCCTGCAACCAATCCCTGGGCGGCGGCCTCTTCGTAACCGCTGCTGCCGTTAAACTGACCGGCACCGTAAAGTCCCGGAAAATCCTTAAATTCCAAAGTTGCATTCATAGCAATAGGGTCAACGCAGTCATATTCTATTGCATATGCCGGACGCATAATAACTGCGTTTTCAAGTCCCTTAATAGTATGGTAAAACTTAAGCTGTACCTCCTCAGGTAATGACGAGGACATTCCCTGGAGATACATTTCCTCCGTATTTAGTCCGCAGGGCTCAATGAAAAGCTGATGCCTGGGCTTATCTTTAAATCTGACGATTTTATCTTCAAGACTGGGGCAGTATCTGGGGCCGACGCCCTCAATTTTTCCGCTGTAAAGAGGCGAGCGGTGAATATTGTCAAGTATTATTTTTTTTGTATTGTCATTTGTCCAGCTGATAAAGCAGTCAACCTTATTTTCACCCAAATCTTCCGTATCGTAGGAAAACGGAACAGGAGGCTCGTCGCCCTTTTGCACCTCTAATTCGGAATAATCTATACTGCTTTTCAGCACTCTTGCAGGAGTTCCCGTTTTAAATCTTCGCAAAGGCAAGCCTAATTTTTTAAGGCTTTTACCCAGAAATGTTGCCGGAAACATTCCGTCGGGGCCGCTTTCGTAGCTGACTTCGCCTACAAAAATTCTTCCGCCCAAATATGTACCTGTGGCTATAACAACCGCCTTTACCCTATACAATCCATTCATTCGTGATTTTAAAATCCAAAAATCATCCTGGGGGTAAATATCGACAATTTCAGCCTGACGCAGGTGCAGATTATCCTGCAATTCAAGCTTATGTTTCATAACGTCGGAGTATTTTCTTCTGTCAATCTGCGCACGCAGAGAATGAACAGCCGGACCTTTACCTCTGTTTAACATTCTCATCTGCAAAAAGCATTGGTCGGCTGTTTTTCCCATTTCTCCGCCTAAAGCGTCAATTTCTCTTACCAAATGTCCTTTAGCTGTTCCTCCAATTGACGGATTGCAGGGGCAGTTGCCCACAGCGTCCATATTTATAGTAAAAACCGCAGTTTTACAGCCTAAACGTGCAGAGGCAAGACCTGCCTCGATACCTGCGTGTCCGGCGCCGATTACGCCCACATCATATTCACCTGCAAAATAATCCATATTAACCACTCTCCGTAGGATTTTATGTGAAGTTTATTTACCTACACAAAAATTATGAAACACCTTATCAACAATTTCATCGCTTACGTTTTCGCCAGTAAGCTCTAAAAGCTCGGAAATAGCCTCTTCAATGGAAATGGTAACCGCATCAAATGTCATCCCGATTTCCAGGGCATTTTTTGCCTCCTCTAATGCTTTTTTTGCCAAAAATGCAGAATTGCGCTGTCGCTCGTTTGACAAAACTCCCTGACTGGGGTCAAAGCTGTTAGTGCCTGTAATTTTTTCGATAACGCTTTCAAGCTCCTGTAAACCGCTTGCGTTACCGGCAGAAATATAAACCACATTTTCTGTATTTTTTTCAATGTAATCGGAATCTATCTTTTTTTCCAAATCGCTTTTATTTATAACGGCAACAGAGGGCACGTTTTTAATATCTTCAATTAGCTTATAATCTTCTTTTTCAAGGGGCATACTGCTGTCAAAAACAGCAAGCACCAATCCGCAGGTTTTCAGCCTTTGAATGGCCTTTTCTACGCCGATTTTTTCAACTTTATTATCAGTATTTCTGATTCCGGCAGTATCGCTTAATCTAAGAACAACATTACCTAAAGTCACCGTTTCTTCGATTATATCACGGGTAGTACCGGGGATTTCTGTAACAATACTCTTTTGCGTTCCCGTAAGCAAATTCATAAGGGTAGATTTTCCCACATTTGGCTTGCCGGCAATTACGGTGTCTATTCCCTCTTTGATAACCTGACCAGCGTCGTATCCGTCAAGCAAGGAATTAAGCTCATTCAAGCCGTGTTCAACAGCTTCCATAAGCTGATTATAAGATATTTCGGGAATATCCTCTTCGGGATAATCGGCCCATGCGGCAAGATGCGCAGCTTTGTCAATCAATTCCTCTTTTATGCCGTTAATTTTTTTGCTTAAAATACCCTCTTTATTTACAAGGGCTGCTCGTGCGGCGGCAGTGTTTTTTGCGCCGATAATATCCATTACGGATTCTGCCTCGGCAAGGTCGATTTTTCCGTTTAAAAAGGCTCGCTTGGTAAACTCTCCCGCCTGTGCAGGCTTTGCGCCTGCTTCTATAACCGTTCTTAACACTTCTTTTGTAATAAAAAGACCGCCGTGGCAGGATATTTCTACCACATTTTCACCGGTATAGCTGTGAGGAGCAAGAAAAACCAGGGCAATTGCCTCGTCAATTTTTTCTCCGTTTTTTTCAACATAACCGAAGGCGGCGTTATAACCCTTTAAGTCGGCGAGTCTTTTACCGGAAGCACATACAAAAACCCTGTCGGCAACTGTAACAGCCTCTTCACCCGATATTCTGATTACACCTATACCGCCTTGACCCTGGGCTGTACTGATAGCGGCAATGGGAGGATTTTTCATAAAATCAACTGCCTTTTATTCAAAATAAATCTCATAAAGTAAAAAGTCGAGTACCTCGACACGCAATTCGTGCAGACAGCTTTTGCTGAAAACAACCTTTTATGCCCGAGCGTATCCGAGCAATTTCCTATAAATAACGCAAAAAGTCGAGTACCTAGACAAGCAATCCGTGCGAACAGCACCATAGATGAATCTATTTCCCTGGAATAAAACGGTCGGACATATATGTTTTATGTTATAAACCGGCCTTTTCTCGGCGGAAAACGGTCGGGCATAAAACTTTACCAATTAGATGAAGCTATCTCCTCGGAGCAAAAAGCCTAGACACGCGATTCGTGCAGACAGCTTTTGCTGTCAAATTTTTTGTGCCCGACCGTTAAAACAGTTTCCGATAAAGTAAAAAAGGGCAGTAATAAACCGCCCTTTAAAATTATTTATCAATTCTTCCGTAAAGACCGTACTGTCCGCCCTCGTTAATAGGCTCCCTCTTAGGAGCGTCATCAGAGCGTTCTGTCTGCGGTTTTGAATTATTATAAGGTCTTCTGCCTCTGTTTCTGTTATAATTGTTATTTCTTCTGAAATTCTTTGCTTTAGGATCGGGCAAAACCACAACATGGCGGTTTGCATTCTCCCCTTCGCTTTCGGAAATAACTCCGTTTACCTTTTGAACCGCTGTATGAATAATTCTTCTTTCATATGGATTCATAGGCTCCAAAGCGACTCTTCTGCCTGTTTTTGCAACCTTAAAGGCAATCTTTCGTCCCAGAATCTCAAGGGTTTTTTCACGCTTTTCACGGTAGTCGCCGGTATCAACTGTTATTTTAAAATAATTGCTGTCTGCGTGATTTGCAACAAGGCTTGTAAGATACTGAAGTGCGTCAAGGGTCTCTCCCCTTCTGCCGATAACATATCCCACATCATCGCCCTCAATATTAAATCTTGCGCTTTTTTCGTCTTTTTCAACTGTTACAGTTAATTCGGAAAGACTCATAGCGTTAAGTACATTTCTTAAAAATTCCTCTGCTGTGTCAGCAGGAGTAGCGTTAAGCCAAACCTTAACCTTTGCAGGGCTTCCTCCGAAAAGACCGAATTTCTTTTTTTCAGCTCTTTGAACAACCTCAAAATTTATATCGGTTTCCTCGTCAATTCCAAGCTGTCTGCGAGCGTCCTTAATGGCCTCCATCTCATTTTCGCCGACGCCGATAACCTCTTTATTCAATCATTACACCTTCTTTTGTAACTCTTATTTCTTTTTCTTTTTACCGTTATTTTTATTGCCCTTATTCACATGAGCAGGCGCATAAACTCTGGGCACCTTAGCTTCCTGTAATTCAAGCAAAGCAACATGCTGAGCCTCTGATTTTGCAATCATAGCCACAGGATTGTAGAATTTTCCCATAACAATACCCTGAATCAAAGCTATTAAAGAAGAGAAAATCCAGTAATAACCTACGGCAACCGGCACGGAATATGAGAAACCGGCAGAAATCAAGGGCATTAAAAGCAACATTACCTTCATACAGCCTTGCTGTTGCATAGCGTTTCCGCTCATCTTCATCGTAACCCACTGTGCCGCAACCGATGATACAAAGCACAGAATAGGAATAAGTATATAAATAGAAAACAAACCGTTTGAATTTGGCGTTGTAAGCATATCCAAGCCAAAAGTATGGAAGCTTCCGCCGAAATCAATAATATTTGTAATTTCCGCAGGAGTGAAAAGATTTGTAATAAACGGTGTGTCAGCAATACTTGGGAACACCTTCAAAAGCTCAATCTGTCCGTAAACAGTGTGAGCAGAAGCGTCAAGTCCAGGAATTGTGCCTATATAGCTCAATGCCTCATTTATCTTTGCAGCGTCCATATGGAGCGTATTAGTCAAAGGATAAGCTACTGCGTAGAAGATGCCCAGCATAACAAGCATAGGCACAAGGCTTGTCATACATCCGCCTGTCATACTTACGCCCTCTCGGTCGTAAAGCTTCTGCATCTCTTCATTAAGTTTTTCTTTATTATTTCCGTATTTTTCCCTTAATTCTGCTTGTTTTTTCTGAACTCTGGCGTTATTTGCCATAGACTTCTGTTGCTTAACGGAAAACGGAAAAAGAACAGCCCTGATAACGATTGTAAAAATTATAATGGCTAAGCCGAAATCTTTAACTAAAAACCAAGCCGCCCAAAGAATGTAGCCCAAAAGGCTACCCAAAAATCCGAAAATCTCCATCATAGACAGGGTTACCTCACTTTTTTTTCAGTTCCTTATGTTTCTTCTCGGGAACAGGGTCGTATCCTCCTTTTGAAAAGGGGTTACATCTTAAAATTCTCCAAATTGTCAAAGCCGAACCCTTCAAGGCTCCGAATCTTTCAATTGCCTCCCGCCCGTAATTGGAACAGGTGGGATAATACTTGCATTTAGGTGAAGTGCGGGGGGAAATTGCAGTCTGATAAAATTTTATAAGCCACAGCAAAACTTTTTTCATACGGAACCTTCTTTAAAAATTCCTGCCTGAACAAGTGCTTGTTTCATAGCTTTTTCAACAACATAGCTTTTTACAAAAGGCGTTTTTCCTCTTGCAACAAATACAAAATCGTAGCCCGTTTTAATATTATCCGATAAATTTCTGAAAGATACCCTGATAACTCTTCTTGAACGGGAGCGCTTGACTGCATTTCCGATTTTTTTGCCGGTGGTAATTCCAAAACGCAGGTTATTAGTTTTATTTTTCAAAATATATGTTACCAAAACAGGGCTTACTATACATTTTCCTTTTTTATAAAGTCTGCCGAAATCCCTGTTTTCTTTTAAAGTGATAATATCACTCATACAAACCACCCGACAAGATGTTTAACAACAAAGAAAGACCACTTTCAAGTGGCCTTTGTTTTAATAAGACAACCTTTTTCTACCTTTAGCTCTTCTTCTTGCTAAAATCTTCTGTCCGTTAGAAGTTGACATTCTCTTTCTGAAGCCGTGTTCTTTTTTTCTGTGAAGCTTTTTGGGCTGATATGTTCTCAGCATCGAAAACCCTCCTTTCGGAAATATAACCTTGCAATTTAGCATTATAACTTAATTTTTGCCTGCCGTCAACTAAATTCTTTAATTTTTTCTTTAAAATATTTTCAGATACTACATATAGTGTTTATTTTTATTTTGAATACCATTTAAGCCCTTTAATTTTTTTACATATAGATGTTTTAAATACATTCAAAAATGCACCGACTTTTTTAATATAATATTTGCTTTTTTATTACTTTTTTGCTATAATGTAATATGTGTAATAATGGAGTTGTATGTTCATATTCATTGAATATGTAAAAAATAAAAGGAAGGTAGAGGGTAATGGAGTCATTTAATGAAGCCTGGGAGGTAATATGCAGTTACTGCAAAACAAAAATTACGGATGTAGCATATACAACCTGGATAAGCAGAATAAAGCCCGTTGACTTGGATTTCTCAAAATGCCAGGCTGTTTTGCTTGTGCCTAACGATTTTCACAAACAAACCATAACCCTGTGCTATATGCCCCTTTTAAAAGAGGCGTTTACCGCCGTGTTCGGCAAAAATTTTGAAATTGTACTGAACACTCCCGAAGACATTGAGGGTGAGGAAGAAGAGGAAACAAAAGAGGAAGACCCTGTTGACACAGACTACGAATACACTTTTGACACATTTATAGTAGGTTCATCAAACAAATTTGCCCACGCCGCCTCAGTAGCAGTTGCGGCAAAGCCGGCAGGCCCTTACAACCCGTTGTTTTTATACGGAAACTCGGGTCTGGGCAAAACCCATCTTCTTTACGCCATAGGCAACGAAATAAAAAAATCCCACCCGGAAATGTCAATTTGCTACATAAAAGGCGACGATTTTACAAACGAGCTTATTGATTCTCTGGGAAAAGGAGAAATGAGCGAATTCAGACAAAAATACAGAAACACCGATGTTTTGCTTGTGGACGACGTTCAGTTTATCGGCGGTAAGGTCAGCACACAGGAGGAATTTTTCCACACCTTTAACGCTCTTTATGACGCTCACAAACAGATTGTGCTAGCATCGGACCGTCCTCCGAAAGAAATTAAAACTCTTGAGGACAGGCTTCGTTCAAGATTTGAATCGGGACTTATTGCAGATATTCAGCCTCCGGAACTTGAAACAAGAATTGCCATAATCAAAAGAAAAGCAGAATATCTGAATTTTGAAATTCCAAATGAAGTATGCGAATTTATTGCAGGAAAGCTAAAATCCAACATCAGACAGCTGGAGGGAACTGTTAAAAAAATCAGGGCAAGATATTTGCTTAATAACGAAATTCCCACAATAACCTCGGTGCAGGATATTATCTCCGATGTTCTCAATAACGACGCTCCTCCCGAAATGACCGTTGAAAAAATAATTGAAGAAGTTGGAAGAACCTTCGGAGTTTCTGCCGAAGAAATCCGTTCTCAAAAGAACAGAAGCGCAAAAATCAGCAACGCAAGGCAAATTGCTATTTATGTTGTGCGCAACCTTACCCCTCTTTCAATGGAAGCAATCGGCGAGGAATTTGGTAACAGACATTACTCAACCATAATTTACACAATTCAAAAGGTTGAAAAGCTTATCAAAACCAATTCAAAAACAAAAGAAATCGTTGAAGATATAATAAAAAACATCCGTGACAGATAGTTTTTTTCTTAAGTTTTTAACATTTTCAATAACATTCAACAAACAACATTTAACACCGATGTCAATAACTTTTGGATGCATAAAATTTTTCAATAATTGTTAACAATCAACGGTAAAAATCTGTTTATTGATTTATCGGCATATTTTCTGGACTAATCGGAATATTTAACATTTTAACACCCTCTACTATTACTACTATTAAATAAAGTAAAGAAATCATAAGAAAGGACGCTTAAGATGAAATTCAGTTGTTTAAGAACGGATCTTGCAAACGCTGTTTCAAATGTATCAAGGGCTGTATCTGCAAAATCTTCAATACCTGCCCTTGAAGGAATACTGATAAAAGGATACGGGGAAAAAATCAATATATCCGGCTATGACCTTGAAATAGGAATTACTACGGACATTGAGGCTACTATTCAGGAACAGGGAGAAATTGTAGTTGGCGCAAGGCTTTTTTCGGAGATTGTACGCAAGCTTCCCGAGGAGGTTGTCTGCATTGAAACCGACGAAAGAATGGTAACATATATCACAAGCGGACAGTCGCACTTTCAGATTATAGGAATGTCCTCTGTTGAATATCCCGATTTGCCCGTATTTGAAACTACTGACGAAATCAAAATTTCCTCAAAACTGCTTAAAGATATGATAAGACAGACTGTCTATGCAGTGTCGGATAATAAAGCAAAGCCAATTTACACAGGCTCACTTTTTGAGCTTGAGAAAAACAGCCTTAGAATAGTTGCCGTTGACGGCTACCGTATGGCTGTCAGATATGAGGAAATCCAGTGTAGCAGCGAAAGCAAGTTTGTTGTTCCGGGAAAAACCCAGCAGGAAGTTCTCAAGCTTATTTCAGACGACGAGCAAGAGGTAGAAGTTTTGGTAGGACAAAGGCATATTATGTTCAAGGTGAACAGCTACTGCGTTATTTCAAGACTTATTGAGGGAACTTTCTTAGATTACAAAACAACAATTCCTACGGAAACAAAGACGGAAATTGTTATAAATTCAAGAGTTTTGATAAATTCCGTTGAGCGTGTGTCTATTCTCAACAGCGAAAAAATACAGAGTCCCGTAAGATGCACAATGGCAAACGACGAAATTAAGCTTCTTTGTTCAACCGCAGTGGGAAGAGCAAGCGACTCTTTTTCTGTTCCGGTTATCGGAGAAGATGTAGAAATAGGCTTTAACAACAAATATTTGCTTGACGCATTGAAAAACTGTGAAACAGATGAGGTAAAGCTACTTCTCAACGGCAGTCTTTCGCCGATGGTTATTAAGCCTGTAAAGGGAGAAAGCTTTATTTATCTGGTTGTTCCCATGAGGTTGTCTAATGAAGTGTGAAAAAATTAAAATTGACGAAGATTTTATAAGACTAGATAGCCTGTTAAAATTCAGCGGACTTGCCGAAACCGGCGGTCATGCAAAACTGCTTGTTCAAAGCGGACAAGTTATGTTAAACGGCGAAGTTTGCACAATGCGGGGCAAAAAAATAAGAAAAGGCGACAAAGTATTGTATGACGGAGTTACCCTTGAGGTAATTTAATATAAACAGAATTATTTGTTTCATAAAGGTATTTGTAATTTATAATTTATATTTTTTATTGTTCTTACAGATTATGTTCCAAAGAAAGGAAGCATTTATTTGAGGGTTTTAGGGCTTCAGTTTGAAAATTACCGAAATCTTAAAAACGGTTTACTAGAGCCCTGCCCGGGTGTAAATGTTATCTGCGGAAAAAACGCACAGGGAAAAACAAATCTTTTGGAGGCTCTGTGGCTTTTCTGCGGAGGTCACTCTTTCAGGGGGTCAAAGGACTGCGAGCTTGTTGCTTTTGAAAAAAAGTTCGCTTTGTTAAAGTCCAGATTTTACAGCTTTAACAGGGAACAAACGGCTCAAATAAAAATTATCGGCGGTAAAAAGCAGGTAGAAATTAACGGAGTTCCTAAAAAGTCAAGCTCTTCTCTTATTGAAAAATACAACGCCGTAGTTTTTTCTCCCGAGCATCTGACTCTGATTAAACGGGGTCCTTCTTTAAGGCGAAATTTTGTGGACAGTGCTGTTTGCAGAGAAAAGCTGAAGAACGCAGTTACAATTTCAAAGTATTCTAAAACTCTGAATCAGAGAAACTCCCTGCTTAAGGAGATTGTAAAAAAACCGAGATTAAAAGAAACCCTTGATATTTGGGATGAATCTATGTGCTATTTCGGCGCAATGATAATTTTTGAAAGGCTTAAATTTTTAAAACAGCTTAAGGATTTTGCAGGAACTTATCATCAGGGAATATCAGAAGAAAAAGAAATCATTGATTTTTATTACTGTTCAAACGCAGGCATAGAGCAAGGCGACAGTCTGGAGGATATTAAAGAAAAACTGCAAAAAGCACTTATCAAATACAGAAGCGACGACCTAAATTACGGATGCACCAATGTGGGTCCCCACAGGGACGATATTGATATACTTATTAACGGAAAAAAAGCAAAGCTTTATGCCTCGCAAGGTCAGCAGAGAAGCGCAGTACTTTCTATGAAGCTTGCAGAGGCGGAGATTTTAACTGAAAGAACAGGGGAAAAGCCTGTTATTTTGCTTGACGATGTTTTGTCGGAGCTTGACGATTCCCGACAGAATTTTTTGCTTAATAAAATAGACGGTTACCAGGTTTTTATAACCTGCTGTGAAAAATCAAATAAAAAACAGCTGGAAAACGGCAGAGTTTTTAAAATTGAAGAAGGAAAAATAGTTTAATGTATCTTCACTTAGGAAAAAATACGGTAATAAATACAAAGGATATTGTGGGAATTTTTGATATGGATACCTCCACAATTTCAAAAAATACACGAGAATATCTGAAAATAGCAGAAAAATCAGGCCGTGTTACAAATGTTTCTGCCGAGGAACTGCCTAAATCGTTTGCAGTTTGCAGAGGAAAAGACGGCATAAGGGTTTATATAAGCCAGATATCAAGCCAGACGCTTTTAAAGCGCAATTTTAATTTATTTAAGGAAGTATGAGTGTATGAAAGCAAGAAAATGTCCCTACTGTGGAAAAAGAATATCGTACATTACAATTTTTGACGAAAAAGGCGTAAGCGAGCATATTTGTCCCAGATGCGGTAAAGAATCAAAAATTGTTGTAAAAAAGAATATTTTTGTATCTTTCCTGATAGCAGTTGTAATTTCCGCCGTTATTGCGGTTATGTGGATAGGTCTTGGATACATAAATAACCCTATCGGCGTTTTGTTTGTTGCAACTCCCCTTGTAATTTCATATTTGCTTTCTCCTAATTTTATCAGGGTGCTTCCTTTTAAAAAGTATAAAAAGTCAATGGAAGCAACAAAGGCCGCCAGAGAATACGGAAGTGAAATGAAATTTAAAGAAAATTACGGCAATACTATTAACGATACCGCTCCGGCGTCTTCCGTAATTGACAACAGCAACGATTTTGCAATAAATAAAGATTTGTTCGCGTCAATTAAGTCAAACAGAAAAAAACCGGAAATAAACGACGGCGACTCAACAAAAATTGCGTCTGGTTCAACTGTTGTTGTTGAAAGGCCGAAAAAAGAAAATTATGTTCCTATTATAGAAAACAGCCGTGAGGCCCATGCCTCGTCGTCTGAAAATGTGCCTTTGCAAAAAATACATAAGGAGAGACCACATTATGAGCAGCCTAAGCCTTTTTTGAATTATCAGGAGGATGAAATCGAAAAGCGTAATTTTGAACATTCCGATAATGAAAGAAGAAAAAGGCAGGAAGGCTCAAGATATTCTGCAAACAGAAGATTTTAAGAGGTATTTTAATGTTTCAGCTTCCTGTATGCCCCTACTGTCATACGGTTTACCGTTACGGTCAGGTGCAGAAATCTCAAAAAGAAGAAATTAAGGAATGTTACCATTGTCACAAAAAATTCAAGGTTTCAAAAATGCCGGGGATTGCCGTTTTATGGCTTATTGTAGTAATCGGCGCCGTGCTTTTAAATCTTGCATTTTTGCTGGTAATGCCTGTTCTTAATATTGTTCCGATTATAATTATCAGCTTTGCGGCGGTAGTTTTCGGAATAATATTTGTTCCGTTTTTTATAGGTTATAAACCTGTTGAAAGTAATAAAAAAGATAAAATTGATTGAATGAACGCAGCTTATGGGAGGTAAATAAGTTGGATAACGAAATTATAAAAGAAACTGCCGAAGAGAGTGAAAACAATCAGCAGCTTGAAGAAATAACAGAGGAGTCTGCCGCCGAGATGACAAAGGTTGAAAACGAGTACGGCGCCGATGAAATTCAGGTTCTTGAAGGTCTTGAGGCGGTAAGAAAACGCCCGGGTATGTACATAGGCTCCACAGGTCCCAGAGGCTTGCATCATCTTGTTTACGAGATTGTTGATAACTCCATAGACGAGGCTTTGGCAGGATACTGCACAAAAATTGACGTCGTAATAGAGCCGGGAAATATTATAAGAGTTACCGATAACGGCCGAGGAATCCCCGTGGGAATAAATCAAAAAATGGGTATCCCTGCGGTTACCGTTGTATTTACGGTGCTTCACGCAGGCGGTAAATTCGGCGGCGGTGGATACAAGGTTTCAGGCGGACTTCACGGCGTGGGCGCCTCTGTTGTAAACGCACTTTCTCAGTGGCTTGAGGTTAAGGTCTGCGACGGAGAGGATGTTTATTTTCAGCGTTATGAGCGAGGTAAGATTATAACCGAGCTTAAAAAAATAGGAAAATCAAGTATTAGGGGTACAGAGGTGCGCTTTAAGGCTGACCCCGAAATGTTTAAGGAATCGGATGTTTATGATTATTCCGTTCTTGAAAAACGCCTGAGAGAGCAGGCATTTCTTAACGCAGGCGTTCATATCGAGCTGAGAGATGAGAGAGACCCGGATAATATTATTCAGAAAAACTTTCTCTATGAGGGCGGAATAAAGAGCTTTGTTGAGTATATTCACAAAAAAAGAAGTATAGAGGTTATTCACCCCGAGGTAATTTATTTTTCTGCCACAAATCCCGAGGATACCATTGCGGTTGAAATTGCAATGCAGTACAACGAAAGCTACAACGAGCTTTTGCTGTCTTTTGCAAATAATATCCATACAACCGACGGCGGTACTCACGAAGAGGGATTCAAGAGAGCACTTACCAAGGTAATGAACAACTACGCCCACAAGTTCGGCAAGCTGAAGGATAACGATAAAAATCTCAGCGGTGAAGATGTGAGAGAGGGCTTGACAGCTATTATCAGCGTAAAGCTTAAAGAAGCCCAGTTTGAGGGACAAACAAAGGCAAAGCTGGGCAACACCGAGGTAAGAAGTATGGTTGACAAGCTTGTTACCGATAAGCTGATGGTCTATCTTGAAGAAAATCCTGCGGTTGCAAAGGCAATTTTTGAAAAAGCCCTTGCTTCTGCAAGAGCAAGAGAAGCCGCAAGAAAAGCAAGAGAAAGCGTAAGGCGTAAATCTGCCCTTGAATCAGCCCAGCTCCCCGGCAAGCTGGCAGATTGTCAGTCAAAAGACAGCAGCGAAACCGAAATTTATATCGTAGAGGGCGACTCCGCAGGAGGCTCCGCAAAAGGCGGCAGAGACAGGCGTTTTCAGGCTATTCTTCCTCTTTGGGGAAAAATGCTTAATGTTGAAAAAGCAAGGCTTGACAGAGTTTACGGCAACGATAAGCTGATGCCCGTAATCACAGCCTTAGGATGCGGAATCGGCGACGAGTTTGATATTTCAAAGCTAAGATACGACAAGGTTATCATTATGGCGGATGCCGATGTGGACGGTTCTCATATCAGAACTCTTTTGCTGACATTTTTCTTCCGTTTTATGAGACCTTTGATAGAACAGGGACACATATATATTGCCCAGCCTCCTCTTTACAGAATTACAAAGGGCAAAGAGCACAAATACGCTTATTCGGATTTGGAAAGAGATCAGATTTTATCAAAAATAGAGGGAAAATCAGATATTCAGCGTTACAAAGGTCTCGGTGAGATGGATTCCGACCAGCTTTGGGAAACCACAATGAACCCCGACACACGCCTTATGCTCCGTGTTGAGCTTGAGGACGCCGAAGCCGCCGACGAGGTGTTTACGGTGCTTATGGGCGACAAGGTTGAGCCCAGAAGAGAATTTATCGAAACAAACGCAAAATATGTTCAGAATCTTGATGTTTAATTTCATAGATAAAGCAAGGAAGTGAGTTTATGCATTCAAGAACAAAGCTAACCGTAAGATATGCAGAAACAGACAAAATGGGCATAGTTCACCACAGCGTTTACCCTGTTTGGTACGAAATAGGCAGGTCGGATTATGTAAAGATGTTCGGTATGACATATTCTCAGATTGAGCAGGCGGGAGTTATGATGCCCCTGACCAATCTAAACTGTCATTTTACTTTTCCGGCAAAATACGAGGATAATATTATTGTCAGAACAAAGGTTATTATGCTTTCTGCCGCTAGAATTACCTTTACATACACAGTAAAGAGAATTAACGAGGATAAAACCGAAACCGAATTGGGCTACGGCGTTACGGAGCACGGTTTTATTGATAAGGATACCTTCAAGCCCTGCAATGTGAAAAAAAGACTTCCCGAGCTTTATGCAAAGATCAAAGCCACTCTTTGATTTATAACTTTTGGTTTATTTTACATTATATCTTTTTATTTCTTTTTCATAATGTTTTTAAAAATTATTCTGCAGTTCATTATCAATTAAGCGAATAAAGAAATACAGCGAATCAGCGAATACAGCGGAATGACAGAATATGAGGTGTTTTAATTGGACAACAACGAAAATGCAATCCAGCCAAGCGGCAGAGTAATAGATGTTGATATTCAAAAGGAAATGCAAAAATCCTTTCTTGATTATTCAATGAGTGTTATTGTGTCCCGTGCGCTGCCTGACGTAAGAGACGGACTTAAGCCTGTTCACAGGCGTATTCTCTACACAATGTTTGAGAAAAATCTTACCCCCGACAAGGCTTATCATAAGTGCGCCGACACCGTAGGCGCAGTGCTGGGAGCATATCATCCCCACGGTGACAGCTCCGTATATGACGCATTGGTAAGGCTTGCTCAGGATTTCTCGATGAGGTATATGCTTGTGGACGGTCACGGTAACTTTGGTTCTGTTGACGGTGACCCGCCGGCTGCTTACCGTTATACCGAAGCGAGAATGAGCAAAATTTCAATGGAAATGCTTACGGATATTGATAAAAAGACGGTAGATTTTGTTCCGAACTTTGACGACAGACTTCAGGAGCCTACCGTTTTGCCCAGCCGTTTTCCCAATCTGCTTGTAAACGGCAGCAGCGGTATAGCTGTTGGTATGGCTACAAATATTCCGCCCCATAATTTAGGCGAGGCTATTGACGCTGTATGTAAACTGATAGATAATCCCGACTGCGAGCTTGCAGAGCTTATGGAGTGTATTCCCGGTCCCGACTTCCCCACAGGGGGCATTATTATGGGCAGAAGCGGAATTCGTGCCGCTTATGCAACAGGCAGAGGAAAAATAACCGTAAGGGCAAAAACCGAGATAGTAGAGGGTAAAAACGGTAGATTTAAAATTATAGTTACAGAGCTTCCCTATCAGGTAAACAAAGCCCGTCTGATTGAAAATATTGCGGATTTGGTTAAGGATAAGAGAATAGAAGGTATCTCAAACATTGACGACCACTCCGACAGAGCAGGTATGCACATAGAAATTGACATCAAGAGGGACGCCTCTCCTCAGGTTGTGCTTAATCAGCTTTTCTCTTATACACAGCTACAAAGCACTTTCGGCGTAATTATGCTTGCAATTGTAAACGGCGAGCCGAAAATACTCACCCTTAAGGATGTTCTTCAAAATTACATAGACTTTCAGGTTGACGTAATCAGAAGAAGGACAGATTTTGATTTAAACAAAGCAAAAGAAAGATGTCACATTTTAGAGGGCTTAAAAATCGCCATTGATTTTATTGACGAGGTTATTGCCATTATCAGAAAAAGCAAGGACCAGTCAAGCGCAAAGCAGGCGTTAATGGAAAGATTCAGCCTTGACGAGGTTCAGGCGCAGGCTATTGTTCAGATGCGTTTGGGACAGCTGACAAATATGGAGCGCACAAAGATTGAGGACGAAATTAAGGCGCTCAGGGCAAAAATTGAAGATTACAACGAAATTTTAGGCAGTCACGAAAGACAGCTTGAAATTGTTAAAACAGAAATTACCGCCATCCGCAACAAATACGCCGACCCAAGGCGTACGGAGATTTGCGCTGTTA
The DNA here is from genome assembly GCA_022774755.1 of bacterium. Taxonomy (GTDB): domain Bacteria; phylum Bacillota; class Clostridia; order Oscillospirales; family Acutalibacteraceae; genus Ruminococcoides. The sequence goes on along the minus strand of JALFLK010000027.1, from coordinate 23,364 downwards.
GCGGAGAGGTTGACATTGAAGACCTTATTCCTCAGGAAGAATGTGTTGTCACAATCACACGCTTCGGCTATGTTAAGCGCCAGACAACAGATACCTACAAGCTCCAGCGCAGAGGCGGACGAGGCGTTTCCGGTATGTCAAGAAGAGAAGAAGACGTTGCAACGGAAATGTTCGTCATCAATTCTCACGACTATATATTGTTCTTTACCGACAAGGGCAAGGTTTACAGGCTGAAATGCTATGAAATTCCCGAGGGTAGCCGTCAGTCAAAGGGTATAAATATAGCAAATCTCCTGCCTATTGAAGCTGACGAAAAAGTAACCTCAATGATTAAGGTGCCTGAATTTGACGAGGAAAAATACCTTATTATGGTAACAAAACAGGGCATCATCAAGCGCATTTTGCTCAACGCTTATAACACCTCAAGAAAAGGAGGTCTTATTGCCCTTGAGCTTAACGAGGGTGACCAGCTTGCCTGGGTAAGAATGACCGACGGAAATTCTCAGGTGCTTGTTGCCACAGCAAACGGAAAGGCTATCCGCTTTAACGAAACCGACGTGCGTCCTATGGGCAGACAGGCACGTGGCGTTAAAGCTATGAGCCTTGATGCAGGCGACGAGGTTGTGGGAATGAGCGTTCTCAGAGAAAACGGCTATGTTCTAACTGTTTCAGAAACCGGCTACGGCAGACTTTCGGAAATCGATGATTACAGGCTTCAGTCCAGAGGCGGTAAGGGTATTATCAATTACCACACCGAAACCTACGGCAAGGTTGCGGCAATTAAGGTTGTTGATTTGGACGACGATATTATTATGATTTCCGACGACGGGGTTATAATAAGAATAACAGCCGAATCCATCAGAGTTTGCAGGCGTCCCAGCAAGGGCGTAACGCTTATGAAGATAAAAGACGGCGGCAAGGTTGTTACTTTGGCACGGGCTCCTCACGAAGAAGAAACCGACGAACCTCAGGACGGCGACGCAGGTACAGAGGAAGAAAATGCAGATACTTCCGCCGAAGATAAGGGGGAGGAAACCGCTGACAAGGCAGATTCCGACGGAGAAAAAACCGCAGAGTAAATTTTGGAAACAAATTATAAAAAATAATAGAGGATGAAATTTTAAAGAAAGGACGGCGTTTGTTTGAAAAAAACTATTTGTTTAGCATTACTTTTAGTGTTTGTTATGCTTGCGCCGTCCTGCAAAGCAGATTTTTCGGGAGCTAACAGTTCAAATAAATATTTTTCGGGTTACGAAAAGGAGTTTCCGTCGCCGATAAATCCAAACTGGGAAGAAAGCGGCAATGTAACCGGCGCAAGGTTTAATATGACTCTCAGGGAATACACCGAGCAATTTAACGAGATGTATAACTCCTTGGGCGGCGGCAGCGAGGAGCTGGAGTTTACAAATTGGCAGCTGCAAAAATCCGGTCAGTATGACGACAACGGCGTGGAGTATGACTACTACTACTATGCCGACGACAAAGCCGTGCTTACTGCCACAGTAGAAACGGTTTCGGGCAAGCTGATGAATCTCGGCTGCGGAACAACTCTGTCGGTTTTTGTTAATGACAGCGACCCAAAGTATCAGGGAATTATTCTGAATATGACCGGAATAATGGCAGCCGTAGCGGGCGGTTATTCTGCGGAGGATGTTAAGTTTTTCTCTGATATGTATGTAGATACAATCTCAAACTCAAACAGCAGTTTTTGGTACAATAACTGTATCTATCTGCTTAATATTCAGGATAATAACAACGACCGGGATTCTACAATGCTGTTCAGGGTTGTAGCCGCAAAAGACAGTATTGAGTCCGACTGGAAGCTCATAGATTACAAAACATATCTCCAAAACGAAACAAAGTCGTCGGACGCTGACAGTGGCGGCAATATGAACACAATGCCCACAGGCGTACAGGGCGCCGAAAACAATAAATAAAATTTAAATTTAAACAATATCAGATTTTATCTGTGCGATAATTGTATAGTTACCTAAGGAGGTATTTTTATGATACTTGCCGTAATTTCCGCACTGGTGCTTTTTGCGGCGGCGGTTTTGATTTTTACACCTTATTTCAGAAAAGTAACCTTGCTGCGCCCTCTTGCATACTATCTGTTTTTTCAGGGGGTCTGGCAGCTTTTGTCTTATATAATTCTCCAGCTTGACCCCACAAACGGCTTTATCGCAAATGTAAACTACATAGGAACAATCGTTATTGTGGGATACTACATTTTCTTGCTTATTATGACAAATATAAAGTCCAAAAGAAAGCGTAAAAAAACAGAAAAAACAAAAATTTCCTAAGAGATTTTTTGGCTTAATTCTAAACATATTGGAAAGAATGGTGCAAAGTTGGGTTACGTATATGCCGGAATGTGGGCAATTATTGCTGTTTACCTTTTTGTAACGGCGTTTAAACTGAACAAAGTCTTGTTTTTAGGGTCGGGGCTTTTTGCGTTTATGTCCGTGTGGTGGCTTGTAAACGAGTTTACAGAGGTTAATTTGTTTGAAGGTCAGTACGGATTGATTTTCCGCATAGTAGTTGCCGTCGTTTTGATTGGATTTTTGATTGTCTATTTTTTAACAAAAAGACGAAATAAGGACTGAATATAAAAAAATCAGGTAAAAAAACAACTAAAAATTCAGTCTGAAAATATTTTTACCGAATTTTTTATATTGGAGTTTATTTTTATGCAGGTATATTTATGTCCTTGCTTTTTGTAAACCACAATATGTTGTGTAAAAAAATCAAAATTTGCAGTCAGTCAGGCGAAAATAAAAAATTTTAATAAAAATCCGCTAAAACACTTGCTTTTTAATTACAAAAATGTTATCATAAAGGTCAGTCGATATGAAAATTAAGGAGGTGGGACAATGCCAAACATTAAATCAGCCAAAAAAAGAGTAAAGGTAATCGCTACCAAAACAGCACGCAACAAGGCTACAAAGTCTGCTTTGAGAACAGCTGTTAAAAAAGCATATATCGCTATCGACAATAATGCCGACAACAAAGCTGAGGCAGTTCGTCTTGCTATCAAGAAAATCGATCAGGCTCAGGCTAAGGGAATTATGCACAAGAACACTGCTTCCAGAAGTAAGTCTAATCTTGCAAAGAGGCTCAACGCTTCTGCATAAGTGCGTAATGTTGACATATTGAATGAGGAAGATACCGGAATCCGTTTATCGCAGGATTCAGCGGTATCTTTTTTTCGCTCCGGGCAGACAGCTTAATCTAATTATATTACTTTTATGCCCGACCGCTAAACACTAACCAAAGTTCTTTTTTATTCCGGATAGACAGATTCATCTAATCAGACCACTTCTATACCCGACCGTTTTTACTTCGGGTAGATAGCGTCATCTATTTAGAACACTTCTGTGCCCGACTGTTTGTCACTCAAGTGTTCGGTGTTAGTTGATTGACAAAATATTGTATCTTACTGTTTGCAAAGGGGAGCCGAGAAAAACTGCTTTTATAAAGCGGGAAAATTATCATCTTACGCTGGTAGATAAAACAAAAGCGTCTGTCCTAAGGGCAGACGCAATACTACTGTCTATTATTTTTTATTTATTATTCAAAACGCTCGGAAAACAGACCGCTGTGCAGAAAATCACAAAATACATAATATAAGTATGCGACCTGCATTTATCCGAGGGCATTGTAATTTTTATCAGCAAGATTTATTCAATAGAGCAGTCAAGATACTCCATCAATTCTTCGTCGTCTTTTTTCTTCTTTTCTCTCACGATGAAAAACGCAGTCAATGCTGCAGACACTGCTGCAACAAAGGAGATTATTCCGATGATTATTCCAAATTTGCCTTTTTTCATATGCTTATCCTCCTTAAAAGTATCTGCAAATATTATGCTCACGCTATACATTTATATAATATCATTATTTTAAAAAAAGTCAATAATTTATTTCCGCCTGACAAGTTGTGTTTAGGTAAAATTTCAAATTCAGAACGTAAGGAACTAATTGTTATTTACAAATCATACTTCCCTTTTCCGCTTCGTTACAGTTTATTTGTTAGGGGAATTATTTGTTGCTCGGCTCCTCTGTAAAAGGGGAGCTGTTATTATATTTGCAAAAAGGCTGTGATATTGCGTGGATTTTTTAATTTATATACATTTTATAAGTGCAAACGGTGAAACATAAAAGTTATAGGAATATGCACACATGCCTTTTTAGGAACAAAAATTTGCAAATTGGATAACACCGGACACTTGAGTGACAAACGGTCGGGAACGGAAGTATGCTAATTAGATGAGGCTATCTTCTCGGAGTAAAAAACACGGAGCAAAAAAGTCGGGCACAAAAGTAATATGATTAGATTAAGCTGTCTGCTAGGAGCGAAAAACACGGAGCGAAAATTCACATAAAATTCATAAAATAATACTTGACTTTTACTGACTTTGCGATTACAATATGAATATAGGTTAGCACTCGGGTGCATAGAGTGCTAACTTGAAAAAGAGGTGAGAATATGACTCCCGCAATGCGAAAACAAAAAGTTCTTGCCGCTATTGTTGAAAACTACATTGCCACAGGCGAACCCGTAGGCTCAAAGGCACTGCTTAATATTATGGATATTTCGGTGTCTTCCGCCACCATAAGGAATGAAATGGCAGACCTTACTCTGGGCGGATATTTGCTTCAGCCGCACACCTCGGCAGGCAGAATCCCAACTCAAAAGGGATACAGGTTTTATGTTGATAATTTTTTAAAGCCCAAGCCCCTTGACCAGAGATTGACGGACTATATTGACGCTTTCCTTGAATCGGGAGCAGACAGTCCTGAGGGGATTCTCAAAACCGCCGCCAAGGTTGTGTCGGAAGTAACGGATCTTGCGGCTGTTGCAACTGCTCCCAGCGAATCGGAAAGCAGGATAATGCAGATTAAGTTTGTGCAAACCGGCAGACACACCGCAATGGCGGTGCTGATAACCTCGTCGGGGATGGTTAAAAATAAGCTTTTCAGATGTGAATTTGTACTCAACGGTCAGATTTTACAGGTTTTTGAAAAGGCTCTTAACGAAAAATTGGCAGGAATGGAGCTTAGCTCCCTGACCCAGCCGTTGATTCAAACTCTTGCGGCGTCGTTCGGCGAGCTTTCACTGTTTATGCCGGCGGTGCTTTCGGCTATTAAGGACGCGGCGCAAACGGCTGAAGAGGGAAGCATAACCGTAAGAGGACAGATTAAGCTCCTTTATACCCCCGACATAGACTACGAAACAGCCAGGAATGTTGTGGCGTTTTTAAGCCGTGATGATGACATCAGACAGCTTTTTGACGGCATAGGCGCAGGAACAAATATTATTATAGGAAGAGAAAACACCCTGCCGCTGTTGTTTAACAGCTCGGTAGTCGCCTCAAGGTACGAGATTGAAAATCAGTCCGCAGGCGTTATCGGAGTTGTAGGACCGGTGAGAATAGATTACGGTACCGTATCGTCGGTGCTGGAATATACAGCAAAATCCGTCAGCGGATTTTTAAGCGAAATAATAAGAGCTTAGGAGATGAAATAAATGTGTAAGGATAAGGAAAATACAGAACAAGACCAGACAACGGCTCAGACAGCAGAAACCGCCGAAGAAACACAGACAGACGTTCCGTCGGAAGAAAATAAGTCCGATGAAAGCAAAACCGCCGACAAAAAAAAGAAGGATAAAAAGGAATCAAAAAAAGATAAGAAAAACGACGAGCTTAAACAGCTTCAGGAGAAGCTGGAATCGCAGAAAGAAAGCTATATGCGCCTTGCGGCGGAATATGATAATTACAGAAAACGCACCGCAAACGAAAAGCTCTCTATTTATGACGACGCAACGGCAAAGGCGGTTGAAGAGCTGCTGCCGGTAGCAGACAGTATGCAGATGGCATTGCAAAGCCTTGCAGACGCTCCTGATGAGGTTAAAAAGGGCATTGAGCTTGTAAACCAACAGCTTGAAAAGTCCTTTGAAAAGCTGAAAATCACCTCTTTCGGAGAGGTGGGCGACGACTTTGACCCTCAGCTTCACAATGCAGTTTCTAAGGTGGAAAACGAAGAATTAGGCGAAAATCAAATCGCCTCGGTTTTCCAAAAAGGATATAAAATCGGCGATAAGGTAATTCGCCACGCAATGGTTCAGGTTGCAAACTGCGACTGATTATTTTAACTTATACCAAAATCTAATTAACAAACAAACCCGTTGGGTTAGGAGGAATTTATTATGGCAAAGACAATCGGTATTGACTTAGGTACAACAAATTCATGCGTAGCAGTAATCGAAGGCGGCGAACCTGTTGTTATTGCAAACGCAGAGGGCGCAAGAACTACTCCGTCGGTAGTTGCATTTTCTAAAACAGGCGAAAGAATGGTAGGTCAGGTTGCTAAACGCCAGGCTATTACAAACCCCGACCGTACAGTATCTTCAATTAAGAGAGAGATGGGTACTGCTCACAAGGTTGCAATCGACGGCAAAAACTACACACCACAGGAAATTTCAGCAATGATTTTGCAGAAGCTTAAGGCTGACGCAGAGGCATATTTGGGCGAAACAGTCACACAGGCTGTTATCACCGTTCCTGCTTATTTTACAGATGCACAGCGTCAGGCTACAAAGGACGCAGGTAAAATCGCAGGTCTTGATGTAAAGAGAATCATCAACGAGCCTACCGCAGCGGCTCTTTCTTACGGAATTGATAAGGAAAAAGACCAGAAGGTTATGGTTTATGACTTAGGCGGCGGTACATTCGATGTATCAATTATCGAAATGGGCGACGGCGTTCAGGAGGTTCTTGCAACAGCAGGTAATAACCGTTTGGGCGGCGACGACTTCGATAAGAGAATTATCGACTGGATGGTTTCAAGCTTTAAGGCTGAAACAGGCGTTGACCTTACTAACGACAAAATGGCTATGCAAAGGCTTAAAGAGGCGGCAGAAAAAGCTAAAATTGAGCTTTCAGGCGTTACATCAACAGCTATAAACCTGCCCTTTATTACAGCAGACGCAACAGGCCCCAAGCATATGGATTTAACGTTGACAAGAGCAAAGTTTGACGAACTGACAGCAGACCTTGTTGAAAACACAATGGGACCTGTCAGAACAGCCCTTAACGATTCGGGCCTGCAAATCGGCGAAATTGACAAGGTGCTTATGGTAGGCGGTTCTTCAAGAATTCCTGCCGTTCAGGAGGCTGTAAAGAAGCTTATCGGCAAAGAGCCCTTTAAGGGCATCAACCCCGACGAATGTGTTGCTATCGGCGCCGCAATTCAGGCAGGCGTTTTAGGCGGCGAGGTTGAAGGACTGTTGCTTTTGGATGTTACTCCTCTTTCATTGGGCGTAGAAACCATGGGCGGAGTTATGACAAAGATTATCGACAGAAACACAACTATCCCCACAAAGAAGAGCCAGATTTTCTCTACTGCCGCTGATAATCAGACTCAGGTTGAGATTAACGTCCTTCAGGGTGAGCGTGAATTTGCAAGAGATAACAAACAGCTGGGTTTGTTTGCTCTCACGGGCATTGCTCCTGCTCCCAGAGGAATCCCTCAGATTGAGGTTACATTCGATATTGACGCAAACGGCATTGTAAATGTATCCGCTAAGGATTTAGGCACAGGCAAAGAGCAGAAGATTACTATCAGCTCTTCAACAAATATGTCTAAGGAAGACATCGACAAGGCTGTTAAAGAGGCAGAGCAGTACGCCGCAGAGGATAAAAAGCGCCGTGAAGAAATCGACGCAAAGAACGAAGCAGAAAATATGGCTTATCAGGCAGAAAAGCTTGTAAATGAAAACGGCGACAAGCTTTCCGATGAAGATAAAAATACTCTTAACGCAAAATCAGCCGCACTTAAAGAGGCTGTTTCAAAGAACGACCCAGAGATGATTAAAACTGCAAAGGATGATTTGCAGAAAGCTCTCTACGATGTTTCTTCAAGGCTGTATCAGCAGGCGGCTCCTCAGCAGGGACAGCAGGCTCAGCCGGGACCGGATATGGGCGCAAATCCGGGCAACCCACAGGGCGGAGCAGACGGCAATGTGTATGACGCCGACTTTACCGATGTTGACAACAACTGATAAATAAGCCATAATATATATGGCAGTCTTGGTGGCGTGATAAATACTATCACGCCATTTGAGACGTTATGAGAGGTGAAGATTTTGGCTGAAAAAAGAGATTATTACGAGGTGCTGGGCGTTCAAAAGGGAGCGTCCGAGGATGAGATAAAAAAGGCCTACAGACAAAATGCAAAAAAGTATCATCCCGACCTGCACCCCGGCGATAAAGCCTGTGAGGAAAAGTTCAAAGAGGTAAACGAAGCCTATGAGGTTTTGTCTGATAAAGAAAAGCGTGCACGATACGACCAGTTCGGCCACGCAGGCGTTGACCCCAACTTCGGCGCAGGCGGCGGCAGTCCTTACGGACAGGGCATTGATATTGACGATATTTTCAACAGCTTTTTCGGTGGCTTCGGCGGTTTCGGCGGCAGACACGGCTCCAACCCCAACGCTCCCAGAAGAGGCGCAGATGTAGAAACGAATCTGTATATTTCTTTTGAAGAGGCGGCAAAAGGCTGTAAAAAAACCGTTACTTATCAGAATATAGAAACCTGTTCCGATTGTCACGGCACAGGCGCCCAAAAGGGAACAACACCGAAAACCTGCTCAGCTTGCGGCGGAAAAGGCAAGGTGACGATTAACCAGAGAACGCCTTTCGGTGTAGTTCAGACTCAGCGAACCTGCGACGCATGTAAGGGCAGAGGAAAAATTGTTGAAACTCCCTGCAAAAAATGTAACGGCAACGGCAGAGTTCGTGTGAAAAAGTCTGTTGAGGTTACAATTCCGGCAGGCATTAACGATAATCAGGTTCTTAATGTAGGCGGCCACGGCAACAACGGCGTAAACGGCGGAGCCTCCGGAGATTTGCATGTTTATATAAATGTTCGTCCTCATCCTGTGTTTGAACGCAAAGGCAACGATGTATGGTGCGATATGCCCATAACCTTTACTCAGGCGGCGCTGGGTGCAGAGATTACAGTTCCTACGCTTGACGGTAAGGTAAAATATACTATTCACGAGGGCACTCAGCCGGGAGATATATTTAAGCTCAAGGGCAAGGGAATACAGTACCTTAACGGCAGAGGCAGAGGCGACCAGTATGTGAAGGTTACAATAGAGGTACCTCGCAACCTCTCCAAGGAGCAGAGGGAGCTTATCAAAAAGCTTGACGATACGGCTACCGATAAAAATTATACAAAAAGAAAAACCTTCCGTGATAAAATCAAAAAAATGTTCGGTGAGTAATAGCATAAAGTAAATTCAGCTTATTGAAACTGATTTCGTTTAAGGACGAAGTCAGTTTTTTGCTGTGGGCGTCCTTTGAAAGCTGATAAGGATATTTGGGTTGCAAAACCCATATATGTGTGATAAAATCAGTATGTTAGAAGACAACAACTGAAAAGGATGTTAAATATGCCCCAATGGACGGAAATTAAAATTGAAATCCACACAGCCGATGTTGACAAAGCCTCGGATATTGCGAATATGGTGGTGCCTTACGGCATATATATTGAGGATTACGCCGCCCTTGAGCAAGAGGTTCAGGAGATTGCCCACATTAACTTAATCGACGAAGAGCTTTTGCAGAAGGACAGAACCAAGGCGTATATACATATATATTTAGAGCCGGATGTCAGTCCTGCGGAGGCGGTTGCATTTTTGTCCGAAAGATTTACAAGCGAAGGCATAGACCATAAAATAGATACATCGGGCTGTGCCGAGGAGGACTGGCGCAACAACTGGAAAAAGTACTTTAACCCAACACCTGTGGGAGAAAAACTGCTTATCCGTCCGTCTTGGAGAGATGATTTTGACCCCGAGGGCAGAGCCGTACTGAATATTGACCCGGGTCTTGCTTTCGGAACGGGAAATCACGAAACCACCCGTCTGTGCCTTGAGCTTATCGAAAAGTATATAAAGGTCGGCGGCAGCGTGCTTGATGTTGGCTGCGGCAGCGGAATTTTGGCAATCGGAGCGTTGCTGTTAGGAGCAGAGTCGGCTTTGGGAGTGGACATTGACCCCATCGCAGTAGATACAGCTAAGGACAATGCAAAAATAAACGGCGTTGAAGACAAATTTTCCGTAATTTGCGGAGATTTAACCGAAAAGGTCAGCGGTAAGTTTGATTTAATCGCCGCAAACATCGTTGCTGACGCAATAATTGAGCTTTCGGGCAAGGTGAAGCAGTTTATGAAAGAGGACACGGTGTATATTATGAGCGGAATTATTGACCTTCGCCGTGACCAGGTTGTGAATTCTTTGGAGCCTGATTTTGATATTATTGAAGAACACGGCGAAAACGGCTGGGTATGCCTTGCGGCTAAGGCTAAAAACATTTAATTTTGTCATATAATTGTCACATTTAAGCTGTAAAATCATTACAGCTGAATAAAAATATAAAATTTTCGGAGGTTTGAAAATGAAAAATAAGAGAGACACCATTAACCTTATCTTCTCTGCATTTTTGGTAATTGCTTACATTATTTGCAGTTATTTCTTTACGAGCTTTGCCTCAACAATGGCATTTCCCGTTAAAGAAATTCTGACAGCAGTTGTTTTTGCCGTATTCGGTTTGCTTGTGTTTTATGCAACAAGAGTCGGCGAGGGAAAAGCAGTCAGAAGATTCAGCCTTGCAACTTTGCTGATTCTTGACCTGCCTGCACTCTATATTATCGTTGCCGCTGTTGCTCCCGGACTTCCTCTGCACGATGTTTTGAATGCAAGCCTTAATCCTGCCGTTATGACCATTGCAAGCGTTGCTTTGGGTTACGGAATCCCCTACACCTTTGTAAGCGGTTTTGAGCTTGTTACAGAGGAAATTATCACAGATATGCCTGCGGTAGAGGGCGGTGTTGCTCAGGATGTTGAAGAAAGCGCACCCGAGGCTGAAACAACATATACCCCCTCAAACGAAGAGGACGAAATCGTTGTTGAGGGTACAAATCCTTTAGCAGAAGACGCCCCGGAAGATACCACAGAAGATACTCCGGAAAACGATACCTAATCCGCTGAATTTAGTGTTCGACCATTTTGCCCCAAGCAGTTGGCGTAATTTAATTAGAACACCATTTCCCGAACGTTGAGGGAACAGAAAAAGAAATATAATCAAAAACAGCCCCATACATCAGGCGACTTAATAACACCTGATATATGGGGTGATTTTATGTCGTAAAATCTCAAATCCCCGATCATTTTGAAGAGAAAACAAACGCTCCCCAAACGCCTAACGCAGGGGAGCATTATTATACTAAAATCCGATAGGAAACGATAATAAAAATTTAGTATTATGCCTTTGCCAAATAAAACCCAGGATCACCAAAGTTTAATTAAAAAGCTCGTCCATAAGGTCGGATATTTCCTCTTTAAGCTCTTTGGTTGTTTCTTCATCAATTATGTATTTTCCGTCTTCAAAAACAAGACAGTCGCTTTCGTTGGAGTTTTCGGGCAAAATAGATTTCGGAACATTTAAAAATTCCTTGTTTTCATCCTCCAAAACCGCTGTATCGCCCTCAAATCTGTCAATGATATATCTCATTAGATTTCTCCTTTCACGGAGGCTCCGCCTGTTGAAACATCAAGTGCTTTGCCGTCTGTTGTAACTGTTATTGTGCCCATTTCATCCGTGCGGTAAACCCTTACCCCTGCGCTTTCAAGGGCAGACAGGGTTTCTTTGTGGGGATGCCCGTAGGAATTGTCTTTTCCGCAGGAGATTACCGCTATTTGGGGAGAAACCTTGTTTAATAATTTGCCGGAGGTTGACGAAGAACTGCCGTGATGACCGACTTTTAATACATCTGCGGAAACATCTGTCCTAATTTCGTCTTCCGATTCTTTTTCTGCATCCCCCATAAACAAAAAGGATTTTTCTCCGCAGACAAGCTTTACAACGGCGGAATAGTTGTTTGTTTCTTCGTATTCATCTGAGTTGGGTGCAAGAATATTCGCCGAAATGCCGTCGTAGCTGAACATCTCAACACCAGCTTTTGCGGTGTTTATTTTTTTGCCCTTATCCTTAATTGCCGTCAGCAGATTTTTGTAGGTTTTTGTTGTTGCAGATGCCTTGGGCATATAAATTTCGCCTATGTCCAGCTGATTTACAACCCGGGTCATACCGCCTATATGGTCGGCGTGAGGGTGGGTTGCCACAAGATAATCCACCTTGCTGTAACCTTTGTTTTTTATGTATTTCACAATATTTTCTCCGCAGTCTGCGGTTGAGGCGTCAATAAGCATTGTTTTGCCGTCGGGCAGCTCGGAGAAAATGGAATCTCCCTGACCTGCGTCTAAAAAATGCACGGTAACAAGGGAAGAATTTTCTGAAAAAGAAGAAGAATTTTCAGGGTCGGAAGTTTTGTAGTCAACTGCGGAAGAATCAGCAGAGGTTTCGTGTGAGGTGGAACCTACATTTACGCTTATATTGCACCCTGCTAAAGTCCCGGCTAACACAAACAGGCACAAAAGCGCTGACGATAATTTCAGCCTAAAATTATTTTTCATATTACCTCCTGCAAGGGGTATCTATTTTATCCAGTATACCGCAAAGGTGTGCGATTGCTACGCCGTAATTTGTCATAGGAATTTTTTGATTTTTTGCCCTGTAAATGCGTGACAGCACATATTTTCTGTTAAACATACACGCACCGCACTGAATAACAAGGTCGTAAGGCGATAAATCCTCCGGGTAATCTGTTCCGCCGACAACATCTACTGACAAGCCCTGACCGAAGCGCTGACGAAGCATTCTCGGCAATTTAACTCTGCCGATGTCTTCGTCCATAGGAGCGTGGGTACAACATTCTGCAATCAGCACACGGGAATTTTCGCTGAGGCTGTCTATGGCCTTTGCCCCCTCGATATAGTAGGGCAAATCACCCTTATATGCGGCGAAAAGCACCGAAAATGAGGTCAGCATACTTTCCTTTGGCTTTATGTCCCAAACGGTTTTGAATACCTGAGAGTCGGTGATAATCAGCTTGGGGGGCTGTTTAAAGGAATCGAGGGCTTTTTGTAGGCGGTCGGTGGTAACGCAGGTAACAAGGCACTTTTTGTCCAGCAAATCTCTGATAGTTTGCACCTGGGGCAGAATCAGCCTGCCCGTAGGCGCCTGGATATCCTGGGGCATAACCAGCAAAACGCTGTCGCCGTCGCCGCAAAGTCCCTCGGTAATGCTGACTGCGCCGAAATCCGAGGGCGCAAGCCTTACGGCAAGCTCCTTAAGCTTTTTAACATTTTCACCGGTTTTTGCGCTGACAACAAGGGGCGTTTGTTTTGTTTCTTTTTTTATAAGTTCCATTAAAGCGTCTTTGTCATCAATTATGTCAGCCTTGTTGATAACGGCTATAACGGGAGTTTTTTTGGATTTAAAGCTATTGTACCAGTAAAGCTCCTGCTCAATATTCATATCGGAAAAAACGATTACGGCAACATCGGTTTTTTCTGCCGCTAGGCGTGTTTTTTCCACTCGGGTTTTGCCAAGCTCGCCCTCGTCGTCAAATCCGGCGGTGTCGATAAGCACACAGGCGCCTATTCCGTTAAGCTCCATAGGCTTGTAAACAGGGTCGGTGGTTGTGCCTGCAACATCAGATACAATGGAAACTCCCTGACCCGTGAAGGCGTTAATAAGGGAAGATTTTCCGCTGTTTCGCTTGCCGAAAAATCCGATATGCAGTCGGTTTGCACTTGGAGTTTCGTTCAAATTATTGCTCATATGCGCACCCCTTTCTAAAATAACCGTTCATCAAAATCTGAAATCTCTCTTGCCGTTATTTATATCGAGAATATGCTCCTGTGCAATTCTTCTGACCTTTTCGTTGGGAATCGTGGGAAGCTCTCTTTTTATAAGCTCTTCTCCGATTTTTTTGGTATCCTCGCCGGCGTAGTCCTGCAAGAATTCATTGAGTGTCATCAAAGCGTTTGGATGACAGCAGTTTTGAATCTGACCGTTTTTGCAAAGGCTCATAAATCGGTCGCCTGTTCTGCCCTCACGGTAGCAGGCGGTGCAGAAGGAGGGAATATATCCAAGCTCCATAAGCCATTTTACAACCTCATCTAATGTCCGCTTGTCGCTGACGTCAAACTGTTCCGAATTTTCATCCTCAGGTTCATCTTCGCAGTAACCGCCTACGCTTGTTCTTGAGGCTCCGCTGATTTGAGAAACGCCTAATTTAAGCACCCTTTCTCTTACCTGCTGACTTTCTCTGGTGGAGATAATCATTCCCGTGTAGGGAACGGCAATGCGGATAAGAGCAACGATTTTTGCAAAGATTTCGTCGCTTATGCTGTTGTCAAAAACATCCGGGTCAATGTCGTCTGCGTGCTTGATTCTCGGTACGCTGATTGTGTGAGGACCAACTCCGTGGACTTCCTCAAGATGCTCGGCATGCATTAAAAGTCCTGCAAACTCGTATCTGTAAAGCTCCAGACCGAACAGAACGCCTAAGCCTACATCGTCAATACCGCCCTCCATGGCTCTGTCCATAGCCTCCGTATGGTAGGCGTAATTGTGTTTGGGTCCCGTGGGGTGGAGTTTTTCGTAGCTTTCTTTGTGGTATGTTTCCTGAAATAAAATGTAAGTTCCAATGCCTGCTTCCTTAAGCTTGCGGTAATTTTCAACGGTGGTGGCGGCAATATTTACATTAACTCTGCGGATAGCGCCGTTTTTATGCTTAATGCTGTAAATAGTTTTAATGCTTTCCAGAATGTACTCTATGGGATTATTAACAGGGTCCTCGCCGGCTTCAAGAGCAAGGCGTTTGTGACCCATATCCTGCAAGGCGGTGACCTCTTTTACAATTTCCTCCTGAGTCAGCTTTTTTCTGCAGATATGCTTGTTCTTTGCGTGATAAGGGCAGTAAACACAGCCGTTTACGCAGTAATTGGAAAGGTAAAGAGGAGCAAACATAACAATTCTGTTGCCGTAAAAGTCCTTTTTTATCTGACAGGCAAGGTCGTACATTTCGTTAATTATCTCCTTGTCCTCGCAGGCAAGCAATACGGAGGCTTCTCTGTGAGAAAGCCCCTTTCTCAGCTTTGCTTTGTCAAGTATTTGCCTTATAAGAGGCATATTGTCCTTGTTTTCGTCGGCGTATTTGAGAGTTTCTTTTATTTCCTCATCGTTAATAAATTCCTCTGCTTTAAGTGATTTCGGATTATACATTTTGTTTCCTCTTTTCAATATTTATGCAATTATTTATACAATTCGCTTTTATTTTTGCAAATCAGGGTAATCCCCTCGGCTGACAACCACCTTATAACCGATAGATTCCATACGCTTCTGCATACAAAACCTACATTCCGCCGCTTCGTCGCCTGTGCAGATTTTGTTGTCGTAAAGCATATATTTTTTTCTTACCGTTGTGGGGGAAAGGTTGGGCATTACAACATTTGCGCCCCACAAAATCCCCATCTCTCTGCCCTTTGGGTTGATTGTTCCCAGGGCCGTTGTTGACGGGAGCATAACTTTGGGCAGTATAAGGCGGATTATGGCAAGGAGTTTTAGGGTCATCTCCAAGGTTCCCGATTTTTCATTCCTGAAGGGTGTGTCTTTGTGTGGAATAAAAGGTCCGATACCCACCATATGAGGCTTGAATTTATCAATAAAAATCAAATCTTCAGCCAGATTTTCCACAGTCTGATAAGGTGAGCCAACCATAAAGCCGCACCCTGTCTGAAATCCGATTTCTTTTAGATTTTTCAGACATTCCATTCGGTTTTCAGGGCTCAAATCCTTAGGGTGGAGCAGGCTGTAATGCTCTGCTGAGGCTGTTTCGTGCCTAAGCAGGTATCTGTCTGCACCGGCGTCAAAGTACCTTTTGTAGCTTTCTTTCGGTTTTTCACCTATTGAAAGGGTGACAGCACAGTCGGGAAATTGCGATTTGATTTCTCTTACTGTTTCAACGATTATATCATCCGTATAATATGCGTCCTCTCCGCCCTGTAAAACAAAGGTGCGAAAGCCTAAATCGTAGCCGTTTTTACAGCAGTCCAATATTTCCTCTTTGGTCAGCCGGTATCGCTGTGCTTTTTTGTTGCTCCGCCTGATTCCGCAGTAAAGGCAATCGTTTTTGCAGTAATTTGTAAACTCGATAAGCCCCCGCATATAAATATCCCTGCCGAATATGTCCTGCCTCTGCTTTTCTGCCTTTTGCCGCAGATATTCAAGACTTTCCTTATCGTTACAGTTTATAAGGCTTATATATTCCTGCTTTGATAGGGTATGGTTTTTGGCAAGCTTTGTTATGGTTTCTGTCATATACGCCACCCTTGCTAAGCGCCGATATTGGAGTAGGCGGTTTTTGCGCTGACTCCCTTTAATCTGCCGATTTTGCCCGACAGAGCGCTTATGATTTCCTGCGGAGCGTCAACCGCAAGGCTGATGATGCTTATGTTCTTTTCTTTATAAGGAATCCCCATTCTGCCTATGATGTAGGGGCTGTAACTGTGGAGAATATCGTTTAGAACAGCTACGCTTTCCGGGTTTTCTACAATAACGCCTATTACGGCAACTCGTGTATCCATACTTCCTCCTTTTTTTGCGCCGAGCAGACAGCGTCAGCTAATCAGCAAACTTTAGTGCCCGACCGTTAAACACTAAGTGAGGCTTTCTTGTAACCTACAAACAGGTATTTACTTGGTGCAGACAAATTTATTAAACCGAAAACTTTTTGTGTCTAAAAGTAAAATCCTATGAAAACATATAGACTAAATTGTAATTTAATACGGAATTAGTATTAACCCGTCTGAGTGTTTAAGATTCGGGCATAGAAGTCTTATGACTTTATGACGCTGTCTGCCCGAAGCGAAAAAACCTGCACCGTGAAAGGCGCAGGTTGTGATAATTACAGAAATGTTCAAAGCAGGGCAAAATAAACCTGCACAAGTCTGTATAATTATTCCAAAATCGGATTTTACTGCCTTTCACCTCAAAAAATTTCGGTGTCAGATTATTTTAGGCCTTACCGTCAGCGGCGGCTTTCGGCTCGGTAAAATCATTATAAATTTTAGCGGCGTAAAAGTCAACAGGCAGATTGATTTTTCATCAAAACAATTTTGGATTTACAGGTATTTATAGGAGGGATATAGGACTATATATATTTCTTTGTGCTTAAAACACGCATAGCGTTAATGATGGCAAGCACAGATACGCCGACATCGGCAAACACCGCAAGCCACATATTTGCAAGACCCAATGCGCCCAAGGCAAGAATAAGAGCCTTAACGCCCAGGGCGAAAATTACATTTTCTCTGACGATTTTTACCGTGTGCTTTGCAATTTTTACGGCGGTTGTTATTTTTAGGGGGTTGTCGTCCATAAGCACAATGTCGGCGGCTTCAATAGCGGCGTCGCTTCCCATAGCTCCCATGGCTATGCCCACGTCAGCTCTGGTTAATACGGGAGCGTCGTTTATTCCGTCACCTACAAAAACAAGGGTGCTGTTTTCGGGCTTTTGTTTTAAAAGCGTTTCAACACAGGCTACCTTGTCGGCAGGCAAAAGCTGAGTTCGGATTTCGTCTATACCCAGTTCTTTTCCCACGGCTTTGCCCACGGTTTCCGAGTCACCGGTCAGCATAACTGTTTTTTCAACGCCGACATTTTTTAGAGAAGTAATCGCCTGTTTTGCACCGGACTTAATCTCGTCAGAAATTATAATGTGTCCGGCATAAACGCCGTCAACGGAAATATGAACAGTTGTGCCTGTTTTGTGGCATGGGCGCCAGCTAACGCCCTGCATATCCATAAGACCGCTGTTGCCTGCGGCAATTTTACGACCGTCAACCTCTGCCGTAACGCCTTTGCCGGCAATTTCGCACACATTTTTAACCCCGGAGGGATCGATTTTGCCTTTGTAAGCATTGCGGACGGATTGTGCGATAGGATGGGTGGAATACGCCTCTGCAAAAGCGCCGTATTCCAAAAGCTGTTGTTCACTGCATTGGTCGGGGTGCAAAGCTGTTACGCTGAAAACTCCCCTTGTAAGGGTTCCTGTTTTGTCAAAAACAACCGTCTTTGCTTTGGCAAGCGCTTCAAGATAGTTTCCGCCTTTGACTAAAATTCCGCATTTTGACGCTCCGCCGATTCCTCCGAAAAAGCTCATGGGAACGGAGATTACTAAGGCGCAGGGGCAGGAAATAACCAGGAAAATCAAGCCTCGGCTAATCCATTCGCTCCAATTGCCGCCTGAAATAAGGGGAGGAATAACCGCCAGAAGCAAGGCGCAGATTACAACGCAGGGGGTGTAATACTTTGCAAATTTTGTAATGAAGTTTTCGGCTTTTGCCTTTTTGCTTGCGGAATTTTCCACAAGCTCCAGTATTTTTGATACGGTGGACTGTCCGAAAGGCGTCAGCACCTTTACCCGCAGAACACCGCTTTCATTAACGCTTCCGCTTACCACTTTATCCCCTGTCTTTATGCTTACGGGTACGGATTCGCCGGTCAGAGCAGAGGTGTTCACCATAGAACTACCTTGGGTTACAACTCCGTCAAGGGGGATTTTCTCTCCGGGCTTAACCACAATAATTTCGCCGACGGCAACCTCTTCGGGGCTTACACGGCTGATTTCGCCGTTTTCTTCAAGGTTTGCATAGTCGGGGCGAATATCCATAAGGGAGGCAATGGATTTTCGGCTTTTTCCCACAGCACAGCTTTGGAAAAGCTCGCCCACCTGATAAAACAGCATTACAAATACAGCCTCGGGATATTCGCCGACGCACAGCGCTCCTACAGTTGCAACAGACATAAGGAAGTTTTCGTCGAAAATCTGTCCGTGAAAAATATTCCGAAGAGCTTTCCACAGAACATCCCAGCCCGAGAGGGCATAAGGAATAAGAAACAGCAGGGGTTTTAAGCTGATTTGAATGCCCAACAGGCTGAATAAATATAAATCGGGCACAAGATATACTACCCCCAGCAAAAGGGCGCTGATAATAATTCTGATAAGATTTTTCTTCTGTTTTCGACTCATAAGGCACCTCTCCGCTTAAAATATTATTTTGCAGTCGGGCTCTATTCTTTTGCAGACCTTTTGGGACTGCTTTAATATTTCGTCAAAATTTTCCTCGTCTGCGTCAATGGTCAGCTTTTGGGTCATAAAGCTGACTTTGGCGTCGTTTACGCCTTTAATCTTTTTGATGGCATTTTCCATTTTCAGTCCGCAGTTTGCACAGTCGAGATCACAAAGCTTAAATGTTTTTACCATAACAAATTCTCCTTTTGTATGCCTTTTTCAGGCGGTTGTTTGTATTTTTATTTATAGGTATAAGTGCTTAAAAAATAAGTGTTTGATATATAAATGCTTGATGAGTGCTCTCTAAATAGTACTTGCTCAATAAAAAATTATTCGCTGATATGCTCCATACCCTGGTCGATAATCGTCCTTACATGGTCGTCGGACAAAGCGTAAAAAACAGTTTTTCCCTCTCGTCTGTAACGCACCAGCTTGCTCTGCTTGAGCACCTTGAGCTGATGGGATATGGCTGACTGGGTCATATTTAAAAGACGGGCAATGTCATAAACGCACATTTCCGATTCCAAAAGAACATAAAGGATTTTTATTCGGGTGCTGTCGCCGAAAACCTTATAGAGCTCTGCCAAATCGTACAAAATTTCTTCATCGGGCATATTGTCATAAACCTTTTCCACCAAGTCGTCGTGGGCATAAATAAAGGTGCTTTTTTCCGACTGCTTCTCACGGTCACAACTTTCTGTACTTGGGTCAAGAGAGGCTATATTTTTTTCTTCCATTTTGAACATCCTTTCATATGAATTATTGTTCATATATTATTATATGCTTATCCGTTTTATTTGTCAAGACTTTTTATACGAAAAATGCCCCTCGCTTTTATGCGAAGGGGCACTCTCATACTGACATTAACATAGAAACTCAGCTTCCGGCGCTTTCGTAGGCTTTTATACCTTTGTTCCACACAAACACGCCAATCACCATAATCACCAGAGCAATTACAACGGTCATACCGATGTTAAACAGCGGATTTTCACCTGTTAAAATATAATTTGCTGGGAAAAACGCCGTGAATGCAAAGGGTATAATGTAGGTAATAACAGCCTTAACAAAGTTGTTGTAAATCGTCACGGGATATTTTGCGAAATCGTTGACCATATAAAACATATAAATTATATTACCGCTTCGCTTTGTCCAAAAGGCAATGGCGGCGGTGGCTGTCTTTATTCCCACATAAATCATTGTTGCAAAGGGAATTACAATTATTATCAGCAAAACTTTAGTAACACTCCACTCTATTGAAAGGGATGGAAGAGTTACACCGATAAGGGCAATCCCCATAATAAGCTCGCCCAGAGCGTCTATCTGGAGTTTTTCTACCATTACATGAAAAAGCGGATTGATGGGACGGGTCAGATATTTGTCAAAGTCGCCCTTTCTGACGGTAAAGTAACCAATTGACCACAGGTTGTCAAAAAGCAAGTGGTCAATCCCCTTGGGAATAAGGGAAAATCCGTATATAAACACTATCTGCTCAATTGTCCAGCCCATCAGGTTGGGAATGTTTGCAAATATTATCCATAAAAACATCAGGTTAAAAAACTGATTGAGCAAAAAGCCTGCAATTCCCGTTAAAAAGTCGCCCTTGTACTCCATCATTCTTTTCAGTTCCTGAGCAACAAATATTCGATGCATTCGGAACATTCTTTTAATTTGTTTCATTTTTACCCCCCCTGTACGCAAAGGCGTTTTGTCGCCGCTTTCCACAAAAATTTAGAAAGTCCCCAAAACCCAAGCACCCAAAACAGCTGTAAGCCTAAATAATACAGCAATTCTGTGCCGCTGTACATTCCCATATATATCATAACGGGAGTGTAGTTTAAGGAGGCAAAGGGCAGGAGCAAAAATATTTTTTCGATTACATCCGGCAAAAATGCAAGCGGAATTATTGCGCCCGAAAGAAACCCTACAATGCAGTTTTTCATCATATTTGCTCCCCAAAGGTACTTTATTACAAATGCAATAAAGCCAAAGCAAATGTTGAAAAAGAAGTTTACAAGGTACGCCAAAACACAGCTGAAAATATACAGACCAAAGCGGGCAATATTAAATTGAACAGAGCCTGTAAAAAGCGCACTGACAATCTCTACCCCTGCAACAAGGGGAACTATCAGCACGAACACCGTCATTATCTTGTTGCCAAGCTCCTGAAAAAGGAATGTGGAATTGTAGCTTATGGGTTTAATCATACGCATAGCAATGGAGCCGTCTCGTATTTCTTCGCCGATGTCGAAGGTTCCTCCGCTTGACACCAGCGTGGAGGTGAGGAACATCAGAAAAATATACACCACCATTTGGGGCATTGTAAAGCCGTTAATAATTTCGCTTCCTCCCGAAAGGAACACAGCTTTCCATATAAAGTAAGAAATAAAGCATCCGAGGATATTTCCTAAAATTCTAAAGCACCAGTCTGCCCTGTATGTTGTAGCCTCCTGCAAGCCTGCGTTTATAAAGGGCAGGTAGATACGAAGTTTTCTTTTCATAATTATCCCTCCTGTTTGTATAAACGGCGGATAATTTCCTCAATATCTGCGTCCTTTACGCTGATATCGTTTATTTTTACTTTACCCAAGGTGTAGGAAAGCATATCGGAAACAGGCACAACTGCGGAATTAAACCGCACACTGACAGCCGTTCCCTCTGTTTCCACGGAAATATCTTCGTCAACAAAGTTGAAATGCTCCTTATACGCCAAAATCTCGGATACATTCTCGGCGTCGGTGTCAAAATGCAGCTCACGCATCTGACCGTACCGTGATTTAAGCTCCGAAATTGTGCCGTCAAACACATTTTTTCCCTTGTCAATCATTACAATTCTTTTAGAAAGCAATTCAATATCTGCAAGGTCGTGGGTTGTAAGAATAACCGTTGTTTTTTCCTGCTTATTTATGTATTCGATTGCGTTTCTGATATTATCCTTTACAACAACGTCAAGTCCGATTGTAGGCTCGTCAAGGAACAGTACCTTAGGACTGTGCAAAAGCGAGGCGGCTATGTCCGCCCTCATTCTCTGTCCCAAAGAAAGGGTGCGCACCGGGCTTGTAATAAAGCTCTCAAGGTCAAGGACTTCGTTTAAAAACGCCATCCGCTTTTTGTATTTATCCTCGGGAACCTCGTATATTTCTTTCAGCACGCTGTAGGTTTCACGCAGAGGCAAGTCCCACCAAAGCTGTGTGCGCTGACCGAACACAACGCCGATTTCTCTGACGTAATTTTTTCTGTCTTCCGTAGGATTTTTGCCGTTAATTGTGCACTTGCCCGAGGTAGGCGTCAGAATACCCGTAAGCATTTTAATAACCGTGGATTTTCCTGCGCCGTTGGGACCGATAAATCCCAAAATTTCGCCCTCGGGAACTGAAAAGGAGATATCGTCAACAGCCACCACCTTTTCGTTGTGAGGATGAACAAGCGCCTTTAAACTGCCTAATACACCCGGGTCTTTTATTGTTTTTTTAAATTCTTTTCGCAGATTATCTACTTTTATCACTCTCAACACTTCCTCATAAAATACGCTTTTTATATTCGATTGCGGGATTACGGATATGTCTGCGGCCGACACACCTTTAATACCGACAGCCGATAACCGGCAACCTTTTGAGGTTGATTTTAACGGTTTCGGTATAAAGCCGCAAACAAGCAGTATTCCTCTTGTTGGGAGCTTTTGCTCCGCAGGTCGGGCATATTTTGCGCCAAAGAGAAAACAGCCCGATAAAACGCCCTGAGAGCCGGCGTTGTTAAGGTATGTTCTGCTTCTGCAAAAATCAGGCATTTGCCTTACACGGACGGCAAACCCCGACGGATAATTCTGCCTGACACGGCGGCAGAAGAACCCCTGCATAAATCGGTAGTTCCCTCGCATTTAATATACCGATTTGCGAAACGGTGCACAATACATTCTGATTTACGCAACCAAAGGTTGACTGATGAATGTAATTTTATTTTTGCGGAAACTTCTCGAACATACTTTCGTCCAATTTACCATATTTTGTATGTATTTGTCAATATATTTTTGCATATTGCAGATTTTTTATCGTTTTTTATCCTGTTGGTTTGAAATACTCCATTCGGTTTATGGGATTTTCACAAAACCCTTTTGCTCAAGGGCGCTCAGTAAAGTAAAAAGGAGAGAACAGAAAACTCTGCTCTCTCCCGACATACAGGGAAACACTGAATAAATCACATCATAAGATTGTTTGCACATCTTGCTTGCATCTTTTCCGTCAGCCTGCCCAAAAAATCCTCGTAATGCGTCAGCATTACTGCGGTTTGTTTGTGCAACCTGACAAAAAAATCTGACGG
>JALFLK010000012.1 GCA_022774755.1 bacterium | reverse complement strand
CAGTTAGCGCCGTTAAGCCATGTGCCGTCGCCGTTACCAACTGCGATAATGCTCTCAAGCTCCCAAGTCTTGGGGAACTCAGGGTCAACTGCAATTTCCTTAGTCTCGGAATTGAAGTAAACCTTTACATAGCCTGTGTCGCCTGTTGAGAATGTAAAGTTGCCTGTAGGATAAGCTTCGTCCCAGGTACCGTTTGTTACCTTGAAGCCGTATGCGCCTGCTTCAACATCTTCAAATGTAATTGCAAAATCATATGTATTGCCGTCAAACTCGTATGAACCTTCGGTCATCTCGTTTGATGCAGGATCCCACATAACGCCTGTGAGTCCTGCGTCGCCTGCTACTGTGTATTTCTTAACAGGAACCGGCTCTGTAGTAGGCTCTTCTGTTGTGGGCTCTTCTGTGGTAGGCTCTTCTGTAGTAGGCTCAGCTGTTGTAGGCTCAGCTGTTGTAGGCTCCTCTGTAGTAGGCTCCTCTGTAGTAGGCTCTTCTGTTGTAGGCTCCTCTGTAGTGGGCTCCTCTGTAGTAGGCTCTCCCGTGGTTGGCTCTTCTGATGTAGGAGGTACCGGAGGATAATCAAGTCCGAGAAGTCCGGCAGTTATGTCCAATGCAGGGCATACGCCTGCTTCGATGTCAGCAGCGTAAGTGGTTGAATATTTTACATAAACATCGTAAGCCTCTACGCCGATTTTCTCGCAAAGTGTGGGGCAGGTCTCGGGCTTAGCGTTAGCAGAGAAGTCATGAATAAAGCTGGCAATAGCAAGCTCTTTGTCCTCGTGAGGAGCATATTTCTCGCCCTGAAGAACGCCCAAGCTTGTGATACCTGCATGAGGACCGTACTTTGCAGCGTTAGCTTCACTTGTCCAGTATGCAGCGTTTGCAATTTTCTTTGAATCCTGGGGATTCTCGTAGGTTTGAGTTGTCAAATAAACCGTATCTCCCAAGCAGTCTGTGCCCATTGTAAGGTCATAGCACTGGGGGTTGTTCATATTTACGGTTTCTCTTGCACTGAAGATAACACAGTAATCTGCGTCGTCTTTAAGGTTGTACTTAGTTGCGGCAGGGAACTCATAAAGTCCCTTACCTGCGTTCCAAGTGCACTTTGTGCCCTTTGACTGCCATGAGATATTCGGGAAGTCGGGGTCTGAACCGCCGATGGTGAAAATATAGCAGAACACGGTAGTTTTTTTGTCACCGGGAGTAATACCGTACTCGGTCTGCCAAAAATCAGGAACGGAAAAATAGAAATTTCCGTCTGCAGAACTTGCGTTCTGATTGGTTTCAGCTGCGCTTACGCTGCCGACGCTGATTGTAATTACCGAAACAACCATCATCACTGCGAGAAGCAAGCTGAGAAGTCTTTTTTTCATGATGAAATTCCTCCTTGTTATTTGTCTCAATTCTTTGAGTAATACAATTATAAATCAATATCAAAAATCACACAATGGTATTTGTAGATAAAATTTATTTTATTTTTTGGTGAAATTAGCCAAACATAGTTTTATCCACGCTGAAAATTCCACGACAAGTATTCATAATTTACCGATAAAATTCCGATAAATATTACTAAAATCTTGACAATAATCGGGTTAAAGAGTAGTATTATCCTATATGTATTGAATACAAAAAGAAAGAGGGATAATATGGATAACAAAAGCAAAACAATGGACGCCATAGTTGCGCTGTGCAAAAACAGAGGCTTCGTTTACCCCGGCTCCGAGATTTACGGCGGACTTGCCAACACCTGGGACTACGGCCCTTTGGGCGTGGCTCTGAAAAATAACATCAAACATGCCTGGACGAAAAAGTTTATTCAGGAAAACAAATACAACGTAGGGCTTGATTCGGCAATCCTGATGAATCCTCAGACATGGGTTGCGTCGGGTCATCTGGGCGGATTTTCCGACCCGCTTATGGACTGCAAGGAATGTAAAACCCGTCACAGAGCAGACAACCTGATTGAGGATTTTGACGGAACAAACGTTGCCGGCTGGACAAACAAGCAGATGACCGATTACATAGAAGAAAAGCAGATTCCCTGCCCCAACTGCGGAAAGCATAATTTTACCGATATTCGTCAGTTTAACCTTATGTTCAAAACCTTTCAGGGCGTTACCGAGGACAGCAAAAACGAAATTTACCTGCGCCCCGAAACCGCTCAGGGCATATTTGTAAATTTTGCAAACATTCAGCGCACAAGCCGTAAGAAGGTGCCCTTCGGCGTTGCACAAATCGGAAAATCCTTCAGAAACGAAATCACTCCCGGCAACTTCATTTTCAGAGTTCGTGAGTTTGAGCAGATGGAGCTTGAGTTCTTCTGCAAGCCCGGCACCGACTTGGAATGGTTTGAATACTGGAGAGGCTTCTGCCGTGACTGGCTGTACTCTCTTAATATTAAAGAAGAAAATCTCCGTCTTCGTGACCACTCACCCGAGGAGCTTTGCTTCTACTCAAAGGCTACAACCGACTTCGAGTATCTCTTCCCCTTTGGCTGGGGCGAGCTTTGGGGCGTTGCCGACAGAACCGACTACGACCTTACTCAGCATATTAAAACAAGCGGAAAAAGCCTTGAATATTTTGACCCGCAGACAAACGAAAAGTACATTCCCTACGTTATTGAGCCGTCTTTGGGCGTTGAGCGTCTGTTCCTGGCTCTTATGGTTGAGGCTTATGACGAGGAAACCTTAAGCGAAAAGGATTCCAGAGTAGTGCTCAGGCTCCACCCTGCACTTGCCCCCTTTAAGGCGGCTGTGCTCCCTCTCTCTAAAAAGCTGGGCGAAAACGCAGAGAAGGTCTTTGAGGATTTAAGCAAGCACTTTATGGTTGAATACGACGACGCAGGTTCAATCGGCAAGCGTTACCGCCGTCAGGACGAAATCGGAACGCCTGTGTGCATCACATACGACTTCGACTCTCTTGAGGACAACTGCGTAACGGTTCGTGACCGTGACACAATGGAGCAGGAGAGAATCTCCATTGATAAGCTGGTTGACTGCATTAACGAAAAAATCAAGTTCTGATTTTTTAACACAGGCAACCTCAATTTTGCATTAAATGTAACATTATAAAGACATTATAAAGAAAAGCCGGTTTTGTTAATTCAAAATCGGCTTTGTTTATGTGTTTGCTTGCTGAAACTTATTCTGCTTATGTATTGAATATTGAATTAAATGCGGATTTCAACCGGATTGTTGATTTCAAGGGAATTTTCAGTAACACGGCAGTCATAGCACAGCAGATTAACTCCGCTGTTGCGGGCGTTTATCAATGCCTGTGTAAACTCGGGATGGGTTTTGGCGTTGGGAGTAAAATACCGCACATTTTCCATCTGCACCACAAAAACGGCGAAGGCTTCGTACCCCTCTTTTACGGCACGAACAAGCTCATTGAGATGCTTAACTCCCCTTTGTGTGGGGGCGTCGGGAAAAAGCACGACCCCGTTTTCTTCAAGGGTGACTCCCTTAACCTCGGCAAAAATCTTCCTCTCTTCCGCCTCAATATAGAAATCAAAACGGCTGTCGCCGAATTTGGTTTCGGGCTTAATCAGGTCTATTCCCCGAAACAGCCTCTCAGACCTCAAAAACTCCCCGAAAACCCTGTTGGGAGCCTGACTGTCCATATTGATGAGCCTGTCCCCCTTGTAAACGGAGATAAGGTCGTAGTCGGTCTTTCTTTTGCCCTTTGGAAAATGCTCACAAAGCACCCTTGCGTTTTCCGTCAGCAGCTCACGGCACCTGCCTGTGTTTTTAACGTGCACCGTCTGCTCTCTGCCGTCAATATTCACCTTTGCAATAAATCTGTTGGGTCTGCTTAAAAAATTACCCTCAACTATGTTTTCGTAAATCATATACATATTATAATACATTATTTACATCTTTTCAATTATTTAGACATATTGCAAAAATCAATTTTTTGTTATAAAATAAGACTGTAAATTGAGGCTTAACCGTCTCTTTTTTTCGGCTGATGTTTGTTAATTCTTTAACAACTTTTTACAAACCTATTACACAAACCGTTAAACAGCTATTATACAACCGTTTATTTTACTATGGGGTGAAGCACAAATGAGAAAATTCGACACCAAAATTCAGTATCTGAAGTATCAGGTTCTCCGTGAGGTGGCAAAACACGCCTTTGACGGCACCTTGCTTGAAAGCTTTAACGACATTGCAAAGGTTATCGTAAAGGATAAACCCACCATGCGCTGTTGTATATACAAAGAGCGTGCAATCGTTGCCGAGAGAATCAAGCTGGCAACAGGCGGTGACAAAAGCAATCCCAATGTTATTGAGGTAATCGACATTGCCTGCGACGAATGTCCCATGGGCGGTTTCAGCGTTACAGACGCCTGCCGTGGATGCGTTGCCCACAGGTGCGAGGATGTATGCAAAAGAGGCGCAATCTCCTTTGACGCCGAGCAGAAGGCTCACATTGACAAGGATAAATGTATTGAATGCGGTAAGTGTGCAGAGGTCTGCCCCTACGGCGCAATCCTTAATTTCACCCGCCCCTGCGTTCGTGCCTGCAAAATCAAGGCTATCAGCGTTTCTGAAAACAAGGCGGCGTTTATTGACAACAACAAATGTATATCCTGCGGAGCCTGCGTTTATCAGTGTCCCTTCGGCGCAATATGCGATAAATCCTATATTTTAGAGGTTATAGATTTAATCAAAGAGAGCAAAAACAACAAGAATATGAATCTTTACGCCGTAGTCGCTCCCTCTATTGCCAGCCAGTTTACATACGCCAAAACAGGTCAGGTAGTTCAGGGTATTAAGGAGCTTGGTTTCCACAAGGTTGTTGAGGCGGCTCTGGGCGCAGATATAGTTGCAATCAACGAGGGCAGAGAGCTTGTAGAAAAGGGCAAGCTCACAAGCTCCTGCTGTCCTGCTTTTGTTTCATATATTAAAAAGAGCTTTCCCGATTTGACAGATTATGTTTCAAACAATCTGTCGCCTATGGCTACAATTTCAAAGTACATTAAAGAATACGACCCCAACGCAAAGGTAGTGTTTATCGGGCCCTGTACGGCGAAAAAGTCGGAAATCAGAACTCCCCGGGTTCGCCGTTATGTTGACAGCGCAATCACCTTTGAGGAGCTGCAGGCATTATTTGACGCAAGAGAAATAGAAATCACCACATTAGGCGAATCAGAGCTTGACGACGCCTCTTATTACGGCAGAATTTTCGCTCGGTGCGGAGGTCTTGCCGACGCCGTTGCCCAGTCCCTTAAAGAGCAGGGGCTTGACAAGGATTTTACCCTTAACGGACTTTCCTGCGACGGAATTGAGGAATGCAGAACTGCTTTGCTCCGCCTAAACAAGGGCGTTCTCCCCAATAACTTTATTGAGGGTATGGCGTGTCAGAACGGCTGTGTAGGCGGTGCCGGATGCCTTACTCATACGGTAAAGAATAAAACCATAACCGACAACTACGGCAAAGAGGCGGCGGCTCAGTCCATTACCGAAGCAATCAAGCCCTTGGAAGAAGGCGGTCTGTTTGATGACTGAATATAAGCTGGGGCTTGTGCTGGAGGGCGGTGCCAGCCGTACCTACTACACCTGCGGAATACTCGACCGTCTTTTGGACGACGGCATTTACGCCGACTATGTAATCGGAACCTCCGCCGGCATTGCAAACGGCGTTTCGTACATTTCAAGGCAAAGAGGACGAAACTACATAATCGGCACGGAGTATCTGCCCGACAAACGCTATCTGGGACTGAGGCACCTGCTCAACCCAAAAAACAAAAGCTACTACAATCTTGATTTCATTTTTGACGAAATCCCCAATAAGCTTTTGCCCTTTGACTATGACGCCTTCTCCGCTTTCAGGGGCAAGGCTGTGGCTGTAGTTACCGATATTGAAACAGGAAAGGCGGTTTATCCGGAGGTTTCACGATACGACCGAAAGAACACCGTGCTGAGAGCCTCCTGCGCCCTTCCGATTTTGTTTAAGCCTATTGAAGTAAACGGCAAAAAATGTCTGGACGGCGGAATCTGCGACAGTATTCCCGTTGCGCACGCCTTACAGGACGGCTGTAAAAAAGCCGTTGTAATCCTCACTCAGCCCAGGGACTACCGCAAAAAATCGGATAAATCCCTGGAATTGTCCGCAAAGCTGTATAAAAATTACAGGAATGCTGCAAACGCTCTGAAAAACAGACCTGCAAATTACAACCGCACCCTTGACGAAATTGCAAAGCTTGAAAAAGAGGGGAAAATCTTTGTAATCGCTCCCAAAGCGTCTTTGGGTATTAAAAGGACAGAGCGAAACCCGGAAGAAATCAAAAGGATTTACAATATGGGCGTTTCTGATTACGATGAAATCAGGGAAAAACTAATAAATTTCATAAATAATCCGTAAAATTGAAAATTTTGCTTGATTATTTATAAATTGTATGCTATAATACTTAGGCACGGTTGAAGCCGTGCCTATAAATCCGGGTGTGGCGCAGTTTGGTAGCGCGCTTG
>JALFLK010000033.1 GCA_022774755.1 bacterium | reverse complement strand
CGTATTCCGTTTACTCTTTGTAGTGTTTTTTCTCACTGTAATTCTTGAAGTACTTTAAAAACCTCTGCTTTCGCTTCCGTTTCCTCTACCTCAAAGTCATTACGGGTTCTTTCTTCGTTGTTTAATTTTCAAGGTCCTGCTGCACAAAATGAACAGCGAAATTTGTTGTTTCGTTTTTCACAGTGCAAGAGTTATTATAACAGCACAAATTCATATTGTCAATAGTATTTTCTTAAAATTTTGCATTATTTTAAAAATTTTTAAATCAGCCTTTAAAATCCTCATTATTTATATGTAAGTGTTGACAATTTATTCCCTTCCATATATAATAGTATAGACAATTAAATCCCCTCTAAAAACTGTGAAGGGAACAAGATACAGTTAAATCAGGCAAAGAGAGCCGATGGTTGGTGTAAATCGGCGCTGAAGATTGTATGGATAGCTCATCCCCGAGTTTTTCGTTCCGAATTGAGTAGGACGAAACGCCGGACTGCGTTAACGGTCAGGACTTTGTTGGAAGTCTGTAAGGAATCTGTCGTGAGGCAGATTTGAATTTGGGTGGTACCACGAATTTTCTCGTCCCTTTTAGGGGCGATTTTTTTGTAATTTAATCAAGGAGGATTATTTTATGAAACCGTCTTATCAAAAGTACATTCCTTTTAAGCAAATTGATTTACCCGACAGGGAATGGCCAAACAAAACAATTACAAAAGCGCCGATTTGGTGCAGTGTTGACCTAAGGGACGGCAATCAGGCGTTGATTGACCCTATGAATCTTGAAGAAAAGCTGGAATTCTTTCATGCTCTGTGCGATATGGGCTTTAAAGAAATTGAAATCGGTTTTCCCTCTGCTTCAGAAACCGAATACGAAATATGCCGTGAGCTTATTGAAGGCAACCATATTCCCGACGATGTAACGATTCAGGTGCTTGTTCAGGCAAGAGAACATTTAATCAAAAAGACCTTTGAAGCTATTAAAGGAGCAAAGAATGTTATTGTTCATTTTTATAATTCAACCTCCACTCTTCAGAGAAAGGTCGTTTTTAAAACCGATATGGACGGCGTCATCGACATAGCCGTTAAAGGTGCAGAGCTTATTAAAAAGCTTACCGATGAATATGAGGGCGACACTAACATAAGATTAGAATATTCGCCCGAAAGCTTCAGCGGAACAG
The DNA here is from genome assembly GCA_022774755.1 of bacterium. Classification (GTDB taxonomy): domain Bacteria; phylum Bacillota; class Clostridia; order Oscillospirales; family Acutalibacteraceae; genus Ruminococcoides. The sequence goes on along the minus strand of JALFLK010000033.1, from coordinate 1,869 downwards.
AAATGGACAATGCCGTAGAAATTTGCCAGAGGGTTATTGAAACAATCGGTGCAACAAAGGAAAATCCGATTATTCTTAATCTTCCAAATACTGTTGAGATGTGCACCGCAAACACATATGCCGACCAGGTTGAGTACTTTATAAAGCACCTTAAAAGCAGGGACGCCGCAATTATCAGTATTCACCCCCACAACGACAGAGGCTGCGGCGTTGCCGCCAGCGAGCTTGCGCTTATGGCAGGTGCGGAGCGTGTTGAGGGTACGCTCTTTGGAAACGGCGAAAGAACGGGAAATCTTGACATTGTTACCGTTGGACTCAATATGTACACTCAGGGCGTTGACCCGAAGCTTGATTTTTCTCATCTTCCGAAATTAAAAGAAATTTACGAAAGATGCACCAATATGAAAATTGACCCTCGTCAGCCTTATATAGGCGAGCTGGTTTTTACCGCATTTTCAGGCTCACATCAGGACGCTATAAACAAGGGCACTCAATATATGAAGGAGCATCACTCAGATTATTGGGAAATCCCCTATCTCCCCATTGACCCGGCCGATGTAGGCAGAGAGTATGAGCCGATTATCAGAATCAACTCTCAGTCAGGAAAGGGCGGAGCGGCGTTTGTTATGAATCACAGCTTCGGCTATGATATGCCTAAAAAAATGCACCCTGAATTCAGCAAAATGGTTCAAAAGCAATGCGATGAATTAGGCAGAGAGCTTGTTCCGAAAGAACTGATGAAAGTTTTTGAGGACAATTACATTAACCACAAAAAGAAGTACGATATTATTGAGCATAAGGTTTATGAAGAAAGCAAAGGCGGAAAGGACTATGTTCATTTCAGAGGAAAAATGATAATTGACGGCGAAGATGTGGTAACTCTCAGCGGAACGGGCAACGGTCCGGTTGACGCATTCTTTAATGCGCTTAAGCCGGTGGGAATCAAGGACTACAAATTCATTTCATACAGTCAGCATGCCATTTCTTCCGGCTCGGATTCTCAGGCTGTCTCTTACATTGAGCTTAAAAAGCCGGACGGCGATAACATTTTCGGAGTTGGAATAGACCATAATGTAAACTTTGCCTCCATTTTAGGAGTATTGAACGCAATCAACAGAGCAGAGTGCTAATCGAATTAACACATTGAATTTTATAAATCAGTATATGATGTGCAAAATGCCTCGGCAGGAATCAATCCGCCGAGGTGTTTTTTGTATTCGTGTGGAAGAAGTCAGAAAAGCCTTGAAAACAAGCACTTTAAAATTTAATCGGTGCAAAAAGAAAAGAACCATAATCTTGATACATTGTATCAAAATTGCGGTTCTTATTTGGAATAAATATCTTATTTTAATACAAATGCACCCAAGCTGTGTTACGGGTGCATTTTTTGTTGTTTGGTGCATTTTCATCGGTGTTGAATTAATTATAATTTCTATCATTCATTACTTGATAAAAAATATCAACCATTTCATCGGGAGTTTCCTTAAATCCTCGTTTTACCCATTCATCGTAGCTATTTGGACGCTTAGAGAAACACTGATTAAATCGTTTGTGCATATTGCGCAGTCAGATTTTTCGTCAGGATAAACTGATAAACCGCAGTAACGCTGACACATTACGGGGATTTTTGGGGCAAGCTGACGGAAAATATGCAAGCAAGATGTGCAAACAGCTTTCAGTGTGGGTTAATCAATGGTTCCTGAAGTATTAGTAGCATTTTCCGTTATACCGATATACTGCGATTTTCCAAAAGCAAGAATCAACCCGAAGATTGTCGGCAGAAAAACTAATCCGATTGCAAATCCTGTTCCGTGACCGAATGCTTTTGAAAGCTTGAACGAATGAAGAACATCAATGTAAAGTGCAAGC
>JALFLK010000021.1 GCA_022774755.1 bacterium | reverse complement strand
TGAAATGGGACGCCATTGATTTTGAGCGTGGCACGATTTCGGTCAAGCGCACGGTAACGACAGTTTCTGTTGACGGAAAGCATAAGGAAATTGAACAGCAGTCGGCAAAAACAAAATCAAGCTTACGCACCCTTCCGCTTATCGGCAGCTTCCGTGATTATTTTATGCAGGTCAAGGAAGCGCAGGAGCTGAACAAGAAAATCTGCGGTAACTGCTATAACTACGAATACGACGGTTTTGTGTTCGTGGATGAAATGGGCGAGCGTATGAGAGCGCAGTATCTTACCTGTGCTTTTCCGAAATTTTTGGATAAACACGGACTGCGCCGTATGCGCTTTCACGACCTTCGGCATAGCTGTGCGAGTTTACTGCTTGCAAACGGCGTACCGCTGAAGCACATTCAGGAGTGGCTCGGGCACAGCGATTTTACCACGACGGCAAATATCTATGCGCACCTTGATTACAGCTCCAAAATCACCTCGGCACAGGCGATGGAAACAGGGCTTGCCTTACCTGAAAGCGGTGATTTCGGGAGCCGATGGGAGGATGGCGAAATCTAAATTTAGGAGAGTAAAAAATGCGGTATGCTCCGACCACTTGCTTTTAGAAAAAGACATAAGAAAAAAGCCTGCAATCGGCTTGATTACAGGCTTTTCGGTGGCGGAGGGTAAGGGATTCGAACCCTTGGTCCGGTATGAGCCGGACAACTGATTTCGAGTCAGCCCCGTTATGACCACTTCGATAACCCTCCGTGTATATTTCAATCTGCTTTTAACTCGAAAAAATTTTGGAGAGAAAAGCAGGAGAGAACACTGAAAAATATTCGATTTTTGATTTTGAAAACCCTTTAAAATCAAGGATTTCCGGCGGACGAAACGACCAAGTCGCCGTAAAATTTCGAGTGCTGCACCTTCGACCACTCGGACAACTCTCCGTGTATGTGATTCCGCATTTCTTCCAAAAACTTTTGGAAAGAACTGACGGAAAGAACAACAAAATATTTAATTTTCGAACCGGAGAAAACCCCTGATTTTACGGGCTTTTCAAGCGGAGCAAACAGCCAACTCTTCAAAAAATTTCGAGTCAGCCCCGTTATGACCGCTTCGATACGTCTCCATATGTTGATACTTTGTTTTAAGCAACCTCACACAAGCAAAATTCAAATAAACAGCCTGCTTGCAAAATCACCGACTTCTATATTTTACTTGCTAAATTACTTGTTGTCAAGTCAAAAGTAACCATATACTCAAAAAAGCATAAAATGTGTTGTAGCACACAGGCAGGTGATAATATGGCTTTAGACACAAGAGAGCTTTTTGCAAGACTTATCAAGTGCGAGGCAGAATCGGAAGGCGACGATGGAATGAGGGCGGTTGCCTCTGTCGTTGTAAACAGAGCTCAGATACAAACCGGAGAATTTGCACGGGTAAGCAACGGGGGAGATGTACGGGCAATAATTGAACAGCCGGGACAATTTACCTGTATGAAAACCTCTGTTGGAGGGGTTTATAATCCGCAGAATGTTTACAATGTTACCCCCGAAGATATTCATTACGAAATTGCCGATTGGGCTCTGGCCGGCAACACGGCAAGCTCTGTGGGTAATTCTATATTTTTCTTTAATCCATATTCCGATTCCTGTCCAAACTATTTTCCTACAAAAATCGGCATAATTTACAACAGGGTTGGACAGCATTGTTTTTATGCACCGACCCCTGCTTATGATAATACTTAATGCCGTCAATATTTATTTGTTTTTATACGGGAGGAACATATGAATCAAAATTCTAATTACAATGGCTTCAGAAACAATCAGTCTCAAATCGACTTAGGAAACATATACGGTATAAACAGCGAAGAGGGGTCAAATGACCGTGACGGCTCGTTTCTTACCTTAGGCTATCCGATTCCGTCTTTGGAGCAAATTGCGGCTTATAACAGCCAGTTTTTGCCACAGACAACCCAGCAACAGCCTGCCGTTTTAAATCAACCGGCTGTTTTAAATCAGCCTGCACCCGGGACAGAATCAGCATTTACACCTACTCCTTCGCAAATGTTTTCGCCCATAACACAGCAGGCGGCAGAAGAAACGCCCACTCCTGCCAATACAATCGGCGTGGAATATATTGCACCGTCACAGGGAGATAGCGGACTGATAAATGCAATAACCGATTACAGCAACCCATACCCGGTAACGCAGGAAAGCATACAGTTTTTAAACGGCTTTATACGCACCCAAATTGGCAGACGTGTAAGCATTGATTTCCTTGTGGGCAGTAACAACATAGTTACTAAAAACGGCTTTTTGCTTGGAGTTGCTACAAACTATATCCTTATAAACGAGCTTAACACCGACGACATTACTGCCTGTGATTTTTATAACATTAAATTTATACGCTTCTACTACTAATTTACATTAAGTCTGAAATAATGGAATTTGACACCAAAAACCCGTTAGCGTTAAGCCGGATTCCTTTGCTGTCAATAGTCAAAAGCCCTATATCGGCGTATTTTTGAGCCTTATTTTTAGTAACATCAGGGAAATCTGCATCAAATCTTTCTTTGTAGCGCTCAAAAGAAATGCCTTTGTTCAGCCTTAAATTAAGCATAATGTATTCTTCTTCATCTCCGCCGCTGCCGTCCTGAATAATATTATTATCATAAAACTTATCAAAGCTTCGGGGATAATGGAATCTCTTGCCGTCAAAGAAGGAATACGCTCCCGGACCAATTCCGATGTATTCGTCACATTCCCAGTAGGTGAGGTTGTGTCTGCTTTCAAATCCCTTTTTTGCAAAATTAGAAATTTCGTATTGGTAATATCCCAAAGCCTCAAGCTTTTTTACCGCAAAGCTGTATAATTCAGCCTGAGCATCATCATCGGGAATTCTAAGGCAATCTTTCTTCTTATAAAACGGCGTATTTTCTTCAACTTTCAAAATATACGCAGAAATATGCTCAACATCACAGCCCTTGCAAAAGTCTATGGACTTTGCAAGGGTTTCTTTTGTTTGCAGGGGAATCCCGAGCATAAGGTCAAGAGAGATATTGCCAAATCCGCTTTCTCTTGGTTTTTTGATAACTGATTTTACATCGTCGGGCGTATGACTTCTTCCGAGGATTTTAAGCTCTTTTTTATTTGCTGACTGCATTCCGAAAGAAAGCCTGTTAAACCCCGATTCTTTTAAATTTTTGAAGTCGAAATGGTGTGAGCAGTTGGGGTTGAGCTCTGTAGTTATTTCGGCATTATCGTCAACGTTGAATACTGATTTCACAGCTTTTAAGATTTTGCAAAGGCGTTCAGAGCCAAGCGTATTGGGAGTACCGCCGCCGAAATAAACCGATGTTATAACCCTGCCCTCAGCTTTTTTGCCCCAGTATGTAATCAGTTCCAAGAGCCTTTGGGTATATGTTTCTACTTCGTCATCGTTCGATTTTTTACTGTAAAAATCGCAGTAAGGACATTTTGATTTGCAAAACGGAATGTGTATATAAAGACCTGTTTTTTTGTTCATAATCACTCCTGAATAGTTATAAAAAGGGGGCGGGGCAGAAACCATCGGTTCCTGCCCCAAATTTGGAAGGTATATGAAAAATAGAAAATGACTTAATGTGTATGACAATATATTACAATATTGTGACAAATTTGTCAACATATTTTTTTAAATTTTTCTCATATTTTATCGGGTTTTATTGACTATAATATGTAAAAATAGTAAAATAAATAACTGTGATTTATGCTATCGGAGGAAAAAATGAGCAATTTAGTTGAAGAAATAAACAAAAGACGAACCTTTGCCATAATCTCTCACCCTGATGCAGGTAAAACAACTCTTACAGAGAAGCTGCTGCTTTACGGTGGAGCAATCAATTTGGCAGGCTCTGTAAAGGGCAAACGAACATCAAAGCATGCTGTATCCGACTGGATGGAAATTGAAAAGCAGAGGGGAATTTCCGTAACATCCTCTGTCTTGCAGTTTAAGTACAACGGATACTGCATAAATATTCTTGACACTCCCGGACACCAGGACTTTTCTGAGGATACCTACCGCACACTTATGGCGGCTGACTCTGCCGTAATGGTAATTGACGGCTCAAAAGGCGTTGAGAATCAAACAATAAAGCTGTTTAAAGTATGCGTAATGAGGCATATTCCCATTATTACCTTTATAAATAAAATGGACAGAGATTCTAAAAATCCCTTTGACCTTCTTGAAGATATAGAAAATGTACTGGGAATTCACACATGTCCTATGAATTGGCCTATCGGCTCAGGTAAGGAATTCAGAGGTGTTTACGACAGAAAAACCAAGTCGGTATTATCTTTTACCGCAAACAACGGTCAAAAAGAGGTAGAAAAGCAGGTAACTGACATTCACTCCGAAAATCTTGAAAAACTGTTGGGGCCTTACCAGTACAAGGATTTAATGGACGATGTTGAACTGCTTGACGGCGCAGGGGATGACTTTGATTTAGAGGCTGTCCGAAGCGGAAAGCTTACGCCTGTGTTTTTCGGCTCTGCTCTTACAAACTTCGGCGTTGAGCCGTTTTTGGAAGAATTTTTGAATATTACAACGCCTCCTTTGCCGAGAGAAACAATCAGCGGAACCGTTGACCCGTTTTCTGATGATTTTTCAGCATTTGTGTTTAAAATTCAGGCGAATATGAACAAGGCTCACCGTGACAGAATCGCCTTTATGCGTATTTGTTCCGGCAAATTTGAAAAGGATATGGAGGTTTTCCATGTTCAGGGCAACAGAAAAATGCGTCTTTCCCAGCCTCAGCAAATTATGGCTCAGGAGAGAGAAGTAATAGAAGAAGCCTATGCAGGCGATATTATCGGCGTGTTCGACCCCGGTGTATTCTCAATAGGCGACACCATTTGCACGGCAAAGAACAAGGCGCAGTTTAAGGGTATTCCGACTTTTGCTCCGGAACATTTTTGCCGTGTTCGACAAAAGGATACAATGAAGCGCAAGCAGTTTATTAAGGGCACTAATCAGATTGCCCAGGAAGGCGCAATACAGATTTTCCAGGAACCGGAGGCAGGTATGGAGGAAGTAATCGTCGGCGTTGTAGGCGTATTGCAGTTTGATGTGCTTAAATACAGACTGGAAAACGAATATAATGTGGATATTATAATGGAAAACCTTCCGTTCCAGTTTATCCGCTGGATTATAAATGATGAAATTGACATAAAATCTTTGAACCTTGCCTCAGACACAAAGATTATACAAGACTTAAAGGGAAATTATCTTTTGCTCTTTACAAGCGAATGGAGCATTTCCTGGGCACTTGAACACAATAAGGGTTTGGAACTTCAGGAATTCGGCAATAACTGATTTTGATAATATTGATAATGTATCTACAGGTGACATATGTTTGATGAGTTAAAAAAATATTCAAAACAAAATATATGCCCTATGCATATGCCCGGCCATAAGCGCAATACAGAACTGTTGGGCAATGATTTGCCCTATGATATTGATATTACCGAGATAGAGGGCTTTGATAATCTTCACAATCCCAACGGCTTGATTGAAGAAATCCAGCTAAAAGCGCAAACGCTTTTTAATGCTAAAAAATCTTTTTTACTTGTAAACGGCAGTACCTGCGGAATACTGTCTGCTATACGCTCTGTTTGCAGTTTCGGTGATAAAATTTTAGTTGCAAGGAACTGTCACCGAAGTGTTTATAATGTCATTGAGCTTTTAGGACTTGAGCCTGTGTATATAATGCCTGAAACCGACGATTTCTTTGGTTTTTATATGCAGGTTGAGCCAAAGGATATTATGTATGCCCTTGAAAATCATCGGAATATTAAAGCGGTCGTTATCACTTCACCCACCTATGAGGGAGTTATCAGCAATTTACGGGAAATTTCCGAGATTACAAAAGGATATTCCGTTCCGATTATTGTTGACAGCGCCCACGGAGCGCACTTGTCAGCAGTTTGCAACAAAGCTTATTATCAGGACTTATCCTGTGCCGATATTGCGGTTTTAAGTCTGCACAAGACTCTTCCGGTTCTTACTCAGTGCGGTTTGCTGAATTGTAACAGCGATTTGATAGATATTAACCGCTTGAAAAATTCATTATCGATTTTTCAGACCAGCAGTCCGTCCTATGTACTTATGTGCTCCGTTGATAAGTGCCTTTCAGTTTTGGAGTATAAAGGCGAACAGCTTTTTACTCATTATTATAAAAGTTTAGATGATTTTTATAATAGGGCAAAGAATCTTAATCATCTGCGCCTATTTTATCAAAATAAAAATTTCGATATAGGAAAAATCATTATCGGCACTCAAAACACCAACATTACCGGAGTGGAATTAGGCGATATCTTACGAAATAAATATTTAATAGAAACAGAGATGTCCTCCTTAAACTACATTATCGCAATGACTTCAATTTGCGATAAGGACAGTACCTTTGTTCGCCTGTTAAACGCTTTAATTGATATAGACAAAACCCTTACAGAATCAGATATGGACAAATCCTGTCTTTTACCGATGTCTATACCGAAAAAGAAAACCAACCCCTCAAATGTTGAAAATGCAAAAAAATTAACAGTACCTCTTGAAAATGCAGAGGGAAGGGTTTCGGGGGAATATATATATGCCTATCCGCCGGGAATACCGATGATTGTACCCGGAGAAGTCTTTGACAAGGATACAGTAAGCATAATTCAAAGCTACATTAAGGGAAAAGTCAATGTTTTAACCTCCGCAGCGCCAATACATAACGGGGTTGTGACGGCTTTGCTTACCGATTGACAAAACCTGTTCATTGTGATATTATTAAATTGTAAAACAATCATTACTAAGGAGTATGATACATTATGAAAAGAATTCAGACTATTGAAACAAGAGATTTAAAGCAGAGCACAAAGACAGGCGGATGCGGTGAGTGTCAGACTTCTTGCCAGTCTGCTTGCAAAACCTCCTGCGGTGTTGCTAACCAGCAGTGTGAGAAGTGCGCAGAAAAATAAGATTAAATTTAAGGAATTTCAGCCGTTTTAGCCTTTATTCGGGTAAAACGGCTTTCCTTTTGCGGAGTGGAATATGATACATCAATATAAATTAAACGGATATAACATAGTGCTGGATGTTTTCAGCGGTTCAATTCATAATGTTGACGACTTGGCATATGATGTTATCGCCCTTTATAAGGAAAAACCAAAGGATGAAATTGTTGACTTAATGCTGAGCAAATATAAGGACGACTCGGAAATAACAAGGGAAGAGGTACTTGATGTATTTTCGGATGTTGAAAGTCTGGAAAAAGACGGCAAGCTTTTCACCGAAGATGAATACGAAAATCTGGCTTTCGATTTTAAGAACAACAATACAGTTATCAAGGCTTTGTGCCTTCATGTGTCCCATACCTGTAACTTAAACTGCGAGTACTGCTTTGCAAGTCAGGGTAAATACCACGGCGACAGGGCTTTAATGAGCCTTGAAGTCGGCAAAAGAGCAATAGATTTTCTTGTTGAAAACTCAGGAACAAGAAAAAACTTAGAGGTTGACTTTTTCGGCGGAGAGCCGTTGATGAACTGGGACACTGTCAAAGATATTGTTGCGTATGCACGCTCTATAGAAAAAGAGAAAAACAAGAATTTTCGCTTTACCCTTACAACCAACGGAATGTTAATTGACGATGATGTGATCGAGTTTGCCAATAAAGAAATGCACAATGTTGTTTTAAGTTTGGACGGCAGAAAAGAGGTTCACGACCACCTGCGCAAAACCGTAAACGGCAAGGGCAGTTATGATATAATTGTTCCTAAATTTCAGGACTTTGTCAGGAGAAGAGGGGATAAGGGTTACTATATACGAGGAACCTTTACCCATAATAATGTTGACTTCACCGAGGATATTTTCCATATGGCAGATTTAGGCTTTACAGAACTTTCTATGGAGCCTGTTGTTTGCTCGCCCAACGACCCATACGCTTTAACCTATGATGATTTACCGAAAATTTTTCGTCAGTACGAGATACTTGCAGAATATATGCTGGAGCGTGAAAAACAGGGAAAACCGATTACTTTCTACCATTATATGATTGATTTAACAGGCGGTCCCTGCATTTATAAGCGTATCTCCGGCTGTGGGTCAGGCACGGAGTATATGGCGGTTACCCCCTGGGGTGACCTTTATCCCTGCCATCAGTTTGTCGGCGACGAAAAATACCTTTTGGGTAATATTTACGACGGTGTTACAAACAAAGAAATACAAAATGAATTTAAAATGTGCAACGCTTACGCCAGAAAAGAATGTAAGGATTGCTGGGCGAAGCTTTATTGCAGCGGAGGGTGTGCCGCAAACGCATACCACGCCACAGGCTCGGTTACAGGTGTATATGAATATGGCTGTGAACTGTTTAAAAAGCGAATGGAGTGCGCAATAATGATGAAGGTTGCACAGCAAAACACTTAAATTTATTGACTTTTTACGGCTTACATATTATAATTTTACAGAAAGATGGTGTTAATATGACAAGACTTTATCTTGCTGTTCCTTGCTATAATGAAGAAGAAGTATTGCCTGATTCTGCCGAGAAGCTCTACAAAAAATATCAGCAGTTGATGGATGACGGATTGATTACATCAGACAGCAGAATTTGCTTTATTGACGACGGTTCAAAGGACAAGACTTGGTCAATTATTAAGGAGCTTTGTGAAAAAGACGATGTTTTCAGCGGAATTAAGCTCAGCCGTAACAGAGGACACCAAAACGCCCTTTTGTGCGGACTTATGACATTAAAGGATTACGCCGATGCGGTTGTGTCCATTGACGCAGACTTGCAGGACGATATAAATGCCATTGATAAAATGGTTATTGAATATCAAAAAGGCGCTGATGTTGTTTACGGCGTCAGAAGCAAGCGAACAACCGATACATTCTTCAAGCGCTTTACAGCAGAAGGATATTATAAAATTCTTGAAAAAATGGGTGCAAAAATCATCTTTAACCATGCCGATTTCAGACTTATGAGCAAGCGTGCGTTAGAGGCATTTGCAGAGTTTAAGGAAGTAAACGTATTTCTTAGAGGAATTGTTCCGATGGTGGGCTTCAAAAGCGAAATCGTAACTTACGAAAGAAGCGAACGCCTTGCCGGAGAAAGTAAATATCCCCTTAAAAAAATGCTGGCCTTAGCCTGGGAGGGAATTACATCTCTCAGTATTAAGCCAATCAGAATGATTTTAGGCTTAGGCTTTATATCCTTGTTTATCAGCTTTGCGATTTTGATTTATGCGTTAGTCAGCCTTATTTGCGGCGCAGCTGTTCCCGGTTGGACAAGCCTTATGGTGTCTATCTGGGCATTGGGAGGATTTCAGCTTCTGGCTATGGGTGTGCTGGGCGAATACATCGGCAAGATTTATCTTGAGTCAAAAAGACGACCCAGATATATTGTTGAAAAATTTATTAACAGATAAAATTACATTTTCAAAAGCTCCCGAAATCGGGAGCTTTTATAAGTTATTTGGACTTGCAAAATCTATGCGTACTCTGAATATTTATTATTGTAATACTTTCGGAGGTGCGTTATGTTTGAAATTATATCTTTTCTCGGTCAATATTTGTGCTTTTTTTTGCTCCACGTATGTGGAAACGGAACCTTCCCCAAACCGCTTTCTGCAAAAGAAGAACGTGAATACCTAATTAAGAGCAGTCACGGTGATATGAGTGCAAGAAATAAGCTTGTTGAGCATAATCTTCGCCTTGTTGCACACATCATCAAAAAATATTATTCCGGGCAAAACGAACAGGACGATTTAGTGTCTATCGGTACAATCGGGCTTATTAAAGCAATTAACACCTATGATATTTCTAAGAATATTCGTCTTTCAAGCTATGCTTCACGGTGCATTGAAAACGAAATTTTAATGCATTTCCGCAATCTCAAAAAGTCCGCTCAGGATATTTCAATTAACGAAGCAATCGACATAGACAAAGACGGTAATCCATTAACTCTGCTTGACATTATGTCGATTGATGACAATATTGCAGATGAACTGGACACAAAGCTGAATTGCCGAAAACTGAAAAAATTTATAGACGAAGAGCTTTCGGAAAGAGAAAAGAAAATTATAATTATGCGATACGGCTTAAATGGAAGAAAGCCCCTTACTCAGCGTGAGGTGGCGTCAAAACTGAATATCAGCCGTTCTTATGTTTCTCGAATAGAAAAAAGAGCCTTGCAGATATTAAAAAAACGGTTTGAAAAATCAACATAATACAGAGGATTTTTATGGGCAAAGAACTTACAGTATGTCAAAAAGCAGAACGCAGTATTTTTAAAACTTACAGAAAAAGAATATGGAATCCATTTATCGAGGGCATAAAAACATATCAGTTAATTCAGCCCGGCGATAAAATTGCCGTGTGTATTTCCGGCGGCAAGGATTCTATGCTCCTATCGGTGCTTATGCGGGTTTTACAGCGTTATTCAGATTTTCCATTTGACCTTGAATTTCTGTCTATGGACCCGGGTTACAGCCCACAAAACCGCAGGATGATTGAATATAATGCAAAACTGCTTAATATTCCAATCAGATTTTTTGAAACAGATGTTTTTGAAGTTGCGTATAAAACCGAAAAAAATTCCTGTTATCTTTGCGCAAGAATGAGAAGAGGTCACCTTTATAAATCTGCAAAGGATTTAGGCTGTAACAAAATTGCTTTGGGGCATCATTTTAATGATGTAATCGAAACAACCCTTATGGCTATGCTGTATTCGGGTCAGCTCCAGGGAATGCTTCCCAGGCTTAAAAGTCAAAACTATGAGGGTATGGAGCTTATCAGACCTATGTACTGCGTCCACGAGGACGCAATTATTGCATGGAAGAATTATAATAATTTGAAGTTTTTGCAGTGCGCCTGTAAATTCACGGAGAGTTTGGCTTCCGATGACAGCCACGCTTCCTCTAAAAGGGCAGAGGTAAAATCGCTTATAAAATCCCTGAAAAAAGACAATCCCAATGTGGAAAAAAGCATTTTTAACAGTATTCATAAGGTTAATGTTGATACAATGCCGAGCTATAAACTTAATGAAGTTGAACACAGCTTCTTGGAGAAATTTGATATTGGAGAAGTTTGATGATTGAAATATTTGTTGACGCCGACGCTTGTCCTGTTGTAAAAATCATTGAAAGGACAGCGTCGCAGTTTAATGTGCCTGTAAATCTCTTCTGCGATACCAATCATATATTAACGAGCGATTATGCAAGGGTATTTACAACAGGGGCAGGAGCAGACGCCGTTGATATAGCGCTGATAAACAAGTGCCGTAAGAACGATATTGTGGTAACTCAGGATTACGGAGTCGCCTCACTTGCACTGGGCAAAGGTACAAAGGCGATAAATCAAAACGGTATGATTTTTACCGAATCAAATATTGACTCTCTTATGTTTTCAAGATATTTATCAAAAAAGATGCGGATGACCAAAGCTAAATCCCACATAAAAGGGCCTAAAAAGCGTTGCAGACAGGACGATGAAAATTTTGAGAAAGCATTTACTGAGCTTATAAAATCACAACTGAATTTTGATAACACTTAAGCAAAGCGGCCGAAGTTTACCTCGACCGCTTTTTTGCGTTATATGAAATTGCTCGGTTATACTCGGGCATAAATGGCTGTTTTCTGCCAAATCTGTCTGTACGAATTTCCTGTCGAGGTACTCGAATATTCTGCTCTATCGGAAACTGCTTATATCGTTATTAAATTTGAACACAGATTTATTAAGAAACAAAGAGTGACGCCGATTACAGTTGGAATGATTGCCGCTAATGCTGTCCATTTAGCGCTTTTAGTTTCTTTATTTATTGTGATGCAGGTTGTTGAACAAGGAAAATGAAACAGGCACATAACCATCATACAAATTGCAGTAGTGACCGTCCAGCCGTTTGCTGTCAGCAGGCTGTAAAGCTCTGTAAGTCCCGAATAATCAGTCAGCGTTCCTGCGGACATATAACACATAAGTATTATCGGTATAACAATTTCATTTGCCGGAAATCCCAGGATAAACGCCGTAATAATTACCCCGTCCAGCCCTAATGCTTTTCCGAAGGGGTCAAAAAACTCAGTACAGCAGCTAAGCAGAGATGCTCCGTCAACATAGGTGTTTCCCAAAAGCCAGATTAAAGCTCCGGCAGGAATTGCAACAACTACAGCTCTGCCAAGCACAAACAGCGTGCGGTCAAATACAGAGCGAACAATTGTTTTTATAATCTGAGGTCGGCGGTAGGGGGGAAGCTCAAGAATAAAAGATGACGGGATACCCTTTAACAGCGTCTTAGATAGAATTTTTGATACGGCAAATGTCATAAGAATACCTGTAAGTATAACCGCCAAAAGAATAAGCACAGACATTATACCCTGAACCGCACCCACAAAAACCGATGTAAAAAACATTGTAATAATTGCAATTAAGGTCGGAAGCCGTCCGTTGCAAGGTACAAAGTTATTCGTCAAAATTGCAATCAGCCGTTCTCTGGGAGAATCTATAATTCTGCACCCCATAACTCCGCAGGCGTTACAGCCAAATCCCATAGCCATAGTCAATGATTGTTTACCGTGAGCACAGCATTTTTTGAAACAGTTATCCATATTAAAGGCTATCCTGGGCAAATATCCCGAATCTTCAAGCAGTGAAAAGAGAGGAAAGAAAATTGCCATAGGTGGCAACATAACCGATACAACCCAAGCCAATGTTGTGTATATTCCGTCCACGATAAAGGCAGAAATAAAATCCGGTGCATTTATAAAAGACAAAAACCATATGAGCCAGCCTTTTATAATATCAAAAAGAGATGCAAGCCACATACTGGGATAATTTGCCCCTGTTACTGTTATCCAAAAAATAACCCCCAGCAGTAATAGCATTATTGGGATTCCTGTCGCTTTTGAAGTTAAGATTTTGTCAATTTTTCTGTCCCTGATGTTATAATTTTCTTTTGTGTTTGTTACGCACGCATTGTATATTTCTTCACTTTTTTTGTTAATAGTTTCTAATGTTATGTCCCTTTGTTCTCGGCTTAATTCGCAATCAAGGCAAATACCGTCAAGCAATGAATGAACATACATACATTTAACCTTATGCGTACAAACATTTTGGACGGTGTCCGTAAGCTTATCAAGGCCCTTTTTATCTCTGGCTGAAGTTCCCACTACGGGTATTCCTAAATTAAGGGACAGCTCGTCTAAATCAATGGATATTCCTTTTTTCTTTGCTTCGTCCAAAAGATTTACACACAGCACAGCGTTTTGTGTAATAGATAAAATCTGTATAACTAAATTAAGATTTCTTTTAAGACAAGTAGCGTCAGCAACGATAATAACACACTCTGCCTGTTTGCTGTTAATATAATCCCTTGCGATTTCTTCTTCGGTTGAGCTTGCAAGCATCGAGTATGTTCCGGGTAAATCTACAAGCTTATATACCTTGCCGTTGTGCTTGTAATGGCCGACAGCATTAGATACGGTTTTACCGGGCCAGTTGCCTGTATGTTGATTTAATCCCGTCAGACCGTTAAACACCGTGCTTTTCCCCACATTTGGATTACCGGCTAAAGCAACGGTAAAATCCGACTTCCACAATTCCTCTTTTTCACTTATTTTACGGCTGAACCTATATCGTGTGAGACCCATAGTCGCCTCCGAATGTCAAAGTATTTCTACAAATATTTCATCTGTGTCTTCTCTTCTGAGTGCAATCACGGCGCCTTGAACATAATATGCGACAGGCGAACCAAAAGGACTGCTGTATAAAACTTCTATTTCACCGCCTTTTACAATTCCTAAATCCAATAGACGGTTTCTCTTTTTGCCGTTAGAAAAAAGCTTTTTAATTAAGCACCTGTTTCCTTTTTTGACGGTGCTTAAGGGAACAGTATTTTTAGTCATCCAATCATACCTTTACTTGTTGTCATTCATATACTATTCATATGGCGGAATATTGCTAAAACTACTTTAAACACAGGTAATCAAGTCATTAAATCTGCAAAATTTCATATGAATTACTGTGGAGGTGTTTCTGTGAAAAAGGCGGCAGTTATATTTTACACAATCAGTTTTTCGCTGTTTATTATATTTGTCCTGCTTATGTTCAGAGTGTATTCAAATCTTTACAAAACCGCTGATTGCTCAGCAAAACCGGACAGTAATGTTACTTTTGTAATTGACCCGGGACACGGCGGCGAGGACGGAGGAGCAGTGGCAAACGGCATAACCGAAAAAGATATAAATTTACAGATTTCAATGTGCTTGGCGGATATTATGCGTGCAAACGGTTATAAAGTAAATACAATTCGTGACCAAGATTGTTCTGTTGAATCAGAGGGGGATACTTTAAGACAACGCAAGGTATCTGATATGAAAAACAGAATGAATATCTATAATTCGTCGGAAAATAATGTGGTTATTAGTATTCATCAAAATAAATTTACCGACAGCAAATATTACGGTACACAGATTTTTTATTCGCCCAATAATTCCGAAAGCGCTGTTTTAGCGAAAAAAATAAAAAATCAGGTAAAATCATTACTTCAACCGGATAACTCACGGGAAATCAAAAAGGCAGGCAGCGATATCTATCTGTTAAAAAACGCAGAAACTCCGTCGGTAATTGTAGAGTGCGGATTTATCTCTAATCCGGAGGAAGCAAAAAAATTAACCGATAAGGAATATCAAAAACAGCTGGCTTGGTGCATATTTCAGGGAACTATTGATTTCTTAAACGAAAACAGTTACAATTAGTAAAAAGAAGTGTAAATTGGAGGGCTGTGTTTTGGCTAAAATAAAAAGCGTTTACATATGCAGTGAATGTGGATATGAATCTCCAAAATGGTACGGAAAGTGCCCCGGATGCGGAGAATGGAATACAATGAATGAAGAAATAAAGGAAACCGCTAAACCGACGCTTAAATCGGGGTTGTCAAAGGTTTCTTCTGTTTCTCTTAATCCTGCCAAAATTGCCGAAGTTTCCTGCGAGGATGAACAGCGCTACGACACAGGTATGGAGGAGCTTAACAGGGTTTTAGGCGGAGGCATTGTTAAGGGAAGTCTTGTGCTTCTCGGCGGCGACCCTGGAATCGGAAAATCCACAATACTGATGCAAATTTGTAAGAACCTTAACTCCACGCTGAAAATTTTATATGTATCGGGAGAAGAGTCAAAACGACAGCTAAAACTAAGGGCAGACAGACTGGATGCAAACTGTGATAATTTGTATATACTTACAGAAACAAACATCGAAATAGTCGTTTCCACAATAAAGAATTTTCTGCCCGATATTGTAATGATAGACTCCATTCAGACTATGAATCTTACTGAGCTTAATTCCTCACCGGGAAGCATAACGCAAATAAGAGAATGTACCAATCTGCTTATGAGAACCGCTAAGGATATGGATATACCGATTTTTGTGGTGGGACATGTGAACAAAGAAGGCTCCATTGCAGGACCGAAGGTGCTGGAACATATTGTAGATACCGTGCTGTACTTTGAGGGTGATAAACAAATGGCAGGCAGAGTACTGAGAGCAGTCAAAAACCGATTTGGTTCAACAAATGAAATCGGAGTTTTTGAGATGTCGGATAGGGGACTGAGGGAGGTAGAAAACCCTTCAATGATGTTGCTATCCGGCAGACCGAAAAATGTTTCGGGAACCTGTGTTACCTGTACCGTTGAGGGCTCAAGACCTATTCTGGCGGAAATTCAGGGACTTGCAACGCAGACCATGTACGGCAATCCCAGAAGAATGTCAACGGGTTTTGATTATAACAGGATGTCCCTGATTCTCGCTGTGCTTGAAAAAAGAGCAGGGTATTACTGCTCAAACTTTGATGTGTATGTAAATGTCGTAGGGGGGCTCAGAATTGACGAGCCGGCAATCGATTTGTCGGTTGCTATGTCGATTATCAGTAGTTTAAAGGATACACCCATAAACGAAAGCACCATCGCATTCGGTGAGATTGGATTGGCAGGGGAGATACGCTCCGTTGCACAGACGCAAATGAGGATTAACGAGGCAGAACGGATGGGGTTTACACGAATAATTCTTCCGAAATTTAATCTTAAAGGCGTGTCTTCAAACGATGCAGAAATAATCGGAGTAAGAAACATTAGAGAAGCGTTTGAAGCTTGTATATAATTCAGACATCAAAAAAGAGAAAACATAAATAATATATAAAAAGAATATGTTACAAGAGAATATGTAGCAAGCAAACGGCTAAGCAAAAATTATTGCTCAGCCGTTTTTCGCTTTTTAAGCCCTAAAAGTTCATCGGTTGATACGCCGTAAAGCATAGCGAGTGTTATTAAATGGTGAACAGGAATCTCACGCTTGCCGAGTTCATATTTGCTGTATTGTTCCTGCCTTGTCTGGAGAATATGTGCGATTTCTCCTTGGGTATATCCGTTTATCTCTCTATATTTTCGCAAATTTTTATAATAGTAGTTCATAGCGTAACCTCTTACTAAATTATACTAAAAGTATTATAGCACATAATGTTAATAGTTGCAAATGCACCTAATTGTTATGTTGACTCTATGTGGAAAACACAAAAATGAATTATACAAAATTTTTTAATGTTAATAGTATGTTGAAAAGCAATAAACAGAAAGAACACGAAAAGTACACCCAATACGGATAATTATTAGTAAAGCCCTTATATTAGGTTTTTTACGCAATAAATTTTATGAAACTAAACTTTTATTAGATCTAGCTGGAATTATCATATACTAACTTAACTTTATACAATAACCTTATAAAAATAGTTTTACGCCCTTAATAAGTTTTGCGATAATTATATTGTTATTTTAATTTAGACAACTTATTAAAATTACAAGTGAATATATATAAATACATTCAGATAATTATTTGTTAAATTCACTGAACAAAATTCTTGAAACACGGCAATAATAATTTCTGATAGTTGAGTAAAAATAAGTATAATCATCTTCATTTTATGATTACTTTGCATTTGCCGGACTTCCGTCATCTATTACCGTATTACCGTGTTTTCGTAATCCATCTTCTAAAATCCATTATTTACTACCCACCCGAATTATACAAAATTTTAATTTTATATAATTTTCTCAATAGGAATATAGCCCCTGCTTTTTTATGATATAATTACTATAATGTAGTATTTGTAACTTGAATTAGTGACAAATACAATTTATCTAAAAACAGTTAAGGCGTGGTATTTATGAAGAATTTTGATTTTATTGAACAAGCTCCCCCGATAATTAAAGATTATCTAACCTATATGCAAACAGTAAAAGGCAAATCAATCAAGACCATTGACGAATACTTTTCCGATTTACGAACTTTTTTCAGATTTATTAAAGTCAAGCGTGGTTTGATTTCTGATGATGTCCCTTATTCTACAATACCTATTGAAGATGTTGATTTAAATCTCATTAAATCTGTAACGCTTGCTGATATTTATGAATTTATGAATTTTGCATTGCGTGAGCGTGGCAATAACAACGCTACAAGAGCAAGAAAATCCTCAAGCTTGAGGGGTTTTTTTGGCTACATTACAGTTAAGAAGCATTTGATTGATACTGACCCTACCAAGGAACTGGAATCGCCTAAAAAGAAAAAATCTATGCCTAAATATCTTACTCTTGAACAATCTATTGAGCTGCTTAATGCTGTTGACGGAAAGTATAAAGAACGGGATTATTGTATTCTTACACTTTTTCTTAATTGCGGGCTCAGACTGTCAGAACTTGTGGGATTGAATTTTTCAGATATACGCTCCGATAATACAATGCGTGTTCTCGGCAAAGGCAACAAGGAAAGAATTGTATATCTCAACGAAGCGTGTGTAAGCGCAATAAACGACTATAAAAAAGTCCGCCCTGTTGACGGAGTTAAAGATAAAAACGCACTTTTTATCAGCCGAAATCTTAACAGAATCAGTCCAAAAACCGTGCAGGCGATTGTTTATAAGTATTTGCAAAAAATCGGGCTTGATTCTCAGGGTTATTCCTGCCATAAATTAAGACACACTGCCGCAACCTTAATGTATCAGCAAGGCGGTGTTGATATTAGGGTTTTGAAAGAAATTTTAGGACATGAAAATTTAGGAACAACCGAAATTTATACGCATCTTTCAAACAAACAAATGGAGCAGGCGGCAGAAAAAAATCCTCTTGCTCACATTAAGAAATCCACAAAATAAATTTAATCAGGCAAAATAAAAGCATGGACTTTTTGCAATGTCCATGCTTTTCTCGGTGATTCACATTTTAAATTTTAAATTATCTGTCGTTTATTGAATCATATTCTTTTTCTGTTACAAGGCTCTTGTATGCCGGTCTGATGATTTTATCCATATTCACTATTTCCTCAAGCCTGTGGGCGCTCCATCCCACAACCCTCGCCATTGCGAAAATGCAGGTGTAAAGCTCCAGAGGAATATCAAGCATACTGTAAACAAAACCGCTGTAAAAATCAACATTTGCACTAACGCCTTTGTAAATATGGCGTTTCTCCCCTATTACCTGCGGTGCAAGAGCTGCAACAGCGGAGTACAGCGCATAGTCGTCTTCCCTGTTTTTATCAAAGGCAAGTTTTTCTACAAAACCCTTAAAAATCTGCGCTCTTGGGTCAGAAATCGAATACACAGCGTGTCCCATTCCGTAAATAAGTCCGCTCTTATCAAAAGCCTGCTTGTCAACAATTTTTTCAAGGTATGCCTTAATTTCATCGTTATCACGGATATCTTTGATATTTTCTTTGATATTCTTCATCATTTCTACTACTTTAATATTTGCACCGCCGTGCTTGGGACCTTTCAGCGATGATAAAGCGGCCGCAATTACGGAATAAGTATCCGAACCGGATGAACTTACAACTCTTGTGGTGAAAGTGGAGTTGTTTCCGCCGCCGTGTTCCATATGAAGCACCAAAGCAATATCCAAAACCTTAGCCTCAAGCTCCGAATACTTCGTATCGGGACGCAGCATTCTCAGAATATTCTCTGCCGTAGAAAGGTTTTCATCAGGAAAATGAATATAAAAGCTGTTGTCACAAACATAGTGATTATAGGCGTGATATCCGTAAACCGCAAGCATCGGAAATACGCTGATAAGCTGAAGACACTGCCTCAGCACATTATCAACAGACAAGTCAGAAACATTGTCATCATAGGAAGCCAACGTAAGAACGCTCTTAGTCATAGAATTCATTATATCTTTGCTGGGAGCCTTCATAATAACATCTCTTGTGAAATTGGTCGGAAGCTTTCTGAAAATATTTAAAATTTCCTTGAAATCTTCAAGCTCCTTTTTTGACGGAAGCTTTCCGAACAAAAGCAGGAATGTTACTTCTTCAAAACCATAGTAATTGTTTACTGTAAACCCCTCAACAAGGTCGTTGATGTTGTATCCCCTGTAAAGCAGTTTTCCCTCACAGGGAACCATTTTACCGTCAACTTCTTTTTTAGACTGAATCAGCGAAATATTTGTAAGACCGGTAAGAACTCCATCGCCGTCAAGATCACGCAAGCCCCTTTTTACGCCGTATTGCTTAAAAAGCTCAGGCGGTATTTTTGCTTCCTTAACTGCCTCTCCGTAATTTTGTGTATATGCGTCAATATGTGACTTTATATATTCTTTATCCATAATAATTCTCTCCTACTGTATTATTCTAAATATAATAACAGTTAAATGAACTTTTGTCAACCTTTGCCATATGTACAATTTTTCTTCAGGTCCATAAAAAAGTCGAGTACCTCGACACGCAATCCGTGCAGACAGCTTTTGCTGAAAACAGCCTTTTATGCCCGAGCACAGCCTAGCAATTTCCTATAACATAAAAAATGCGGTTTCACATCCTTGCAAAACCGCTTTTGTTTATTAGTATCAGTATAAAATCATAATTAACAGAATCTGACATCATATGTCGTTTCTTATAATGTCGTCGTAAGTTTCTCTCTTAACAATTACACGGGGCTTTCCGTCCTTGATCATCACAATCTCAGGTCTTGGAATACGGTTGTAATTTGACGCCATTGAGTAATTATATGCGCCTGTTGATAAAACTGCAATAATATCCCCGGCAACAGTATTAGCTATTTTAACATTTTCCTGAATTAAATCTCCGCTTTCACAGCATTTGCCTGCAATAGTAACAGTCATCTCAGGCTTTTGGTTTGCCTTTGACGCATTAACAACGGTATAATCTGACTGATAAAGTGCATATCTGATATTATCGGTCATTCCGCCGTCAACAGAAACATAAGTCCTCACATTAGGTATATTTTTAACGGCACCTGCTTTGTAGAGTGTAATTCCTGCCTCACCGACAATAGAACGACCCGGCTCAATAAAAATAAACGGAACAGGAATTGAATACTCTTCTGCCTTAGCTTTAACTGCTATTGAAACCTTTTCCATATAATTTTCGTAAGGAACCGGTGTGTCGGTATCAACATACATAATTCCGAATCCTCCGCCTAAGTTAAGCTGAGAAATAACAACACCCAATTCGTTCTTAATCTTGCCGATAAAGTCCATCATAATTTCTGCAGCAGTAACAAAAGGCTGAATGTCAAATATCTGAGAACCAATATGGCAGTGCAACTCCTTGAGGCATACATTTTCGTATGAAATTGCTTTTTTAACAGCATTATACGCCTCGCCGGTTTCAAGAGCAAAACCAAACTTTGAATCTATCTGACCGGTTCTGATAAAACTGTGTGTATGTGCGTCAACACCGGGCTTAATTCTGAAAGAAATAGGAGCTACCTTATCCAGCTTTTCTGCAAAGGAATTAAGCCTTTCCAATTCCTCCAAATTATCAACAACTATCTTCCCCACATTGTGTTTTAACGCCATAACAAGCTCTTCGTCAGTCTTGTTATTTCCGTGGAAATGTATGTTTTCGGGCGGAAAACCTGCCTTAAGCGCTGTGTAAAGCTCTCCGCCGGAAACAACATCAAGTCCCAGTCCCTCTTCATCCATAATTCTGCAAAGCTCCATACAAGATAACGCTTTGCTTGCGTACATAGGCATACCGTTGCCGTCATAGTACTTCTTAAAAGAATTAACATACGCTCTGCAAGTATTTCTTATAACATTTTCATCCAGTACATACAAGGGAGTGCCGTACTGCGCCGCAAGCTCTGTGGCGTCACAGCCCCCTATAGTAAGATGACCCGACTCATTAACATTTAAACAATCGTTTGTGAACATTTTACCCACCTTTTCCTTATTAAGATTCAATTAAGATTCAAGATATTCCTCAATGGTTTTCCGTATTTCCCCTGTTCCCTCTCCTGTTACTGACGAAAAAGGGATTATTTTTATATCCTCATACTTGGATAATAAAGTATTAAAATATTCTATTTGTTCCTTTGCTTTTGATTTGTTCAGCTTGTCCAATTTAGTTAATACTACTGCAAAAGGAAATTGAAAATGGCTGAGATATTCAAGCATCTGAAGGTCGTCTTTAGACGGCGCATGGCGAATATCAATAATCTGTATAATAAGCCGTACATTTCTTTGCTGATTAAAGTAACCCTCAACCAAGTCAGCCCATCTTCGTTTCTCGCCCTTTGAAACTTTTGCATAGCCATAACCAGGAAAATCCACAAGACGGAATTCGTTAAGCCGAAAAAAATTGATAGTTGCTGTTTTTCCCGGCGTCGCACTTACTCTTGCAAGAGATTTGCGCTGAACAAGCTTATTTATCAGAGAAGATTTTCCTACGTTAGATTTACCGGAAAAAACAACCTCCGGCAAACTGCTCTCAGGCAGTTGAGAAACATCTCCTGCGGCAAATTCAAAGCTAACTTCATTAAAATTCATATCTATTCCTCACAGCCTAAGGGGTTTGGTATGTAAATGGCGTTCTGCGTTTAACACCTTGTCATCAACGCTGACTTTATCAGTTTTTTCAGACGGGACAAACGCATAATCAAAAACCTGCTCAATTCTGCTGACAGGAATAAACTGAATGTTCGACTTAATAACATCGTCAAATTCAGATATGTCCCTAAAATTTCCCTCGGGAATTATGACAGTTTTTGCTCCGGCTTTATAAGCCGCCATACTCTTTTCTTTTAAGCCACCTATGGGAAGAACATTACCCCGAAGTGTAATCTCCCCTGTCATGGCAATATCTCGTTTGACAGGCTTTGAAGAAAGCGCAGAATAGATTGCGGTAGCCATTGTAATCCCTGCCGACGGTCCGTCTTTAGGGACTGCGCCCTCAGGAGCGTGAATGTGTATATCGCAGTTTTTATAGAAGTCGCTGTCAACTTTTAAAAGCTTTGATTTACTCCTGATACAGCTAATTGCTGTTTTTGCAGATTCTTTCATAACGTCGCCTAAAGAGCCCGTTAGCTCGATTTTTCCTGTTCCGGGCATAACTGCAACCTCAATGGGAAGAAGCGTACCTCCCACACTTGTCCATGCAAGTCCGTTTACGGCGCCGATTTGATTTGTCTTTGGCAGTTTTTCATCAATGTACTTCTTCGGCCCCAAATATTCTTCAATATTTTTGGATGTAACGGTTACAGAATCATACACATTATCAATATAATTTACTATACATTTACGCATAACCGTGGCTATTGTCCTCTCGAGGTTACGAACGCCTGCCTCGTTTGTGTAATAATCAATAATGGAGTAAATACCGATCTTTGAAAACTTAACGATTTTAGAGTTGATTCCGCATTGAGAATATTGCTTTGGAATCAGGTGTTTCTTTGCAATATTAAACTTCTCTTCTCTTGTATAAGAGTCTAAGGAGATAACTTCCATTCTGTCAATAAGCGGAGTAGGAACTGACGATAAATCGTTGGCGGTTGTTATAAATAAAACGTTTGATAAATCAAACGGAATTTCTAGGTAGTGATCACAGAACTTATTATTTTGTTCGCCGTCTAAAACTTCAAGTAAAGCGGATGTGGGATCACCCTTGTAATCATTTGACAGCTTGTCAATCTCATCTAAAATCAGCACGGGATTACAGCTCCCTGCCTGGATAATTGCCTTAATAATTCTTCCGGGCATTGAACCCAGATAGGTTTTTCTGTGACCTCGGATTTCTGCCTCATCCTTAACGCCGCCTAAAGCGATTCGTGCCGATTTTCGGTTAATTGCAGAAGCGACAGACTGTGCAATAGATGTCTTTCCAACTCCGGGAGGGCCTACAAGACAAATTATCTGTCCCTTAGCCTCGGGATTCATCTTTTTAACAGCAAGCTGTTCAATTATTCTCTTTTTCACCTTGTCAAGGCCGTAATGGTTTTTATCCAGCGTTGAACGAATTTTCTCCAAGTCAATGGAATCATTGGTATAAACATTCCAGGGAAGCTCCAAAACCGTGTCAAGATAAGACCGTATTACGCTTGCCTCCTGAGAGCCAAAAGGCATTTTTGCCATTTTTTTACACTCTTTAATAAGATATTCCTCTGATTCTTCGGGCAAGTGAAGATTCTCAATCTGTTCAGCATAAGATTCAGCCTCATCAAAAGGACTCTCATCCTCACCTAACTCTTCTTCGATTATGTTAAGCTGTTCACGCAAAAAATACTTACGCTGGTTTTCATCGATATTACTTTTTGCCTTTTCGCAGATTTCGGATTGTATGCCTAATACCTGGATTTCTTCGTCGAGGGTTTTGAGCAAATATTCAAGGCGTTCCTCCACATCCTCAAGCTCCAAAACATTCTGTTTGATTTGATAATCAAGCATTGTGTTTCCGGCTATATAATCGCACAATTCTCCGCCGTTTTTGCACATTGCAACCTTAAAAATCACATCCGACGGAACCTTTGGCACAATATGTATATACTGCTCGAACTCTTCCTTAACAGAGCGCATTAAGGCAACGGTTTTGGCGCCCATTTCCTCTTTGTCAGGGTCACAGCAGGTATGAACTTCGGCAGTCATTACGCCGTTGTCGTCTGGATAAGCAACTATTTCAGCCCTGCATATACCTTCAACAACAACCCTTGTGATTTCATCAGGTTGTTTAAGCACCTGCACAATTTTTGCGACAATTCCCATAGAGTACAAGTCGCTTATCAACGGATTTTTGTTTGAAGGGTCTCTTTGCGAAGAAATAAAAACAAGCTGATTTCCTCTCATTGCCTCTTTAATTGATTCGATTGATTTTTTCCTGACAACATCAAAATTAAGTAATGTTTTCGGAAAAATAACAACACCCCTCAACGGCAAAACAGGCAATTTATATGTTGTGTTATATTTTATATCCATAGCTATTCCTTAAAATACGAATAGCTGTATCAACAAAGGCAAAGATACAGCTATTAAATAATTATGATGCGGTATTTTTGTTTGAACCCTTTTGCTTCAGACTCATCTTTATCGGCTTAATGCTTTCATCTCTGACAATCTGGGGTTCAGAGCCTTTTTCTATAACATCGCCGTTGATTATTATCTTTTTAATTGATGTGTCTGAAGGTGCTTCAAACATAAGGTCATTTAGTGTTTCTTCAAGAATTCCACGGAGACCTCTGGCTCCCGTGTGCTGCTGCTGTGCCTTTTTGGCGATTGCTTTAAGCGCAGACTCATCAAAAACAAGCTCAGTATCGTCAAATGCGAACAGCTTTTTATATTGCTTGATAATGGAATTTTTCGGCTCAGTAAGGATTTTTACCAATGCATCTATATCAAGACCCTTTAATGCGGTAATAACCGGAAGTCTGCCCACAAGCTCGGGAATAAGTCCGAACTTTACTAAATCGTGTGCGTCAACTTCTGACATCCAATCTGTTTCATCAAGCTGTTTCTTAGCCTTAACTTCAGCCTCAAAGCCGAGAGAAGATTTGCCTTTGCGCTTTTCAACAATTTTTTCAAGACCGTCAAATGCGCCGCCGCAAATAAACAGAATGTTCTTGGTGTTTATCTGCAAGAATTCCTGCTGAGGGTGTTTTCTGCCCCCCTGAGGAGGAACATTGGCAACAGTTCCTTCAACTATCTTCAGCAGTGCTTGCTGTACGCCCTCACCGCTTACATCACGGGTTATTGAAGGATTCTCGGACTTTCTTGATATTTTATCAATTTCATCAATATAAATAATGCCCTTTTCTGCTTTTTTTATATCAAAATCTGCATTTTGAATCAACTTAAGCAAAATATTTTCAACATCTTCTCCCACATATCCGGCCTCAGTAAGGGTGGTAGCGTCAGCTATTGCAAAAGGAACGTCCAATGCCTTTGCCAAGGTTTGAGCCAGCAGGGTTTTTCCCACGCCGGTCGGACCGAGAAGCAAGACATTGCTCTTTGCAAAATCCACGTCATCGTCATTGTTAAATACACGCTTGTAATGGTTATATACAGCAACGCTTAATGTTTTTTTAGCTTCTTCCTGACCTACAACATACTGGTCAAGAATATCCTTGATTTCCTTTGGTTTAAGTAACGACGGTACATCAACAGGCCTTTCACGTCTTTCGGCTTCTTCATGAGGGTCATCAAGAAAATCATTTTCTTCGAGAATACTCATACAAAGCTCCACGCACTGGTCGCAAATATACGCATCACGACCTGCAATGAGCCTGCCTGTCAGCTCCTGGGGTTTGCCGCAGAAGGAGCAATACAGATTGTTGTCTTTGCTTTTACCGGGCATATTCATACCTCACTTATCTTTTTTCGATAACCTTATCAATCAAACCGTACTCCAATGCCTGCTGTGCAGTCATAAAGTTATCACGGTTAGTATCCCTTGCGATAACATCAATAGGCTGACCTGTGTTTGACGCCAAAATTTCGTTCAGACGCTGTTTGGTCTGCAAAATATGTCTTGTATGAATTTCCATATCAGTCGCCTGACCCTGTGCGCCACCGCTGGGCTGGTGAATCATAATGTCGCTGTTTGGCAGTGCAAGGCGTTTGCCCTTGGTGCCTGCCGCTAACAAAAATGCGCCCATACTTGCTGCCATACCCATACAAATTGTTGAAACATCGCATTTGATGTACTGCATTGTATCATAAATCGCAAAACCGTCGGTAACAGAACCGCCGGGGCTGTTAATGTAAAGACTGATGTCCTTTGTAGGATCCTGTCCCTCAAGGTATAAAAGCTGCGCAACTACTACACTTGCGCTGGCGTTGTTAACTTCTTCTGTAAGCATAATAATTCTGTCTTCAAGAAGTCTTGAATAAATGTCGTATGAGCGTTCGCCTCTGTTGGTTTGTTCAACGACATAAGGTACCAATGCCATTACAATCATCCTTTCAAATATAATATAATCATTGGCAAATAAAAGATTGATATTCAATAAATTATTTTATAGAAGCGTTGTCCCTTACATACTTCATTGCCTTATCAACCTTAATGTCTTCAGCAAGTCCCTCTTCGGAAACAGCCTTCTTAACCTTATCAATATCCATTTTATATGCTTCTGCAAGCTTGTTGTATTCATCTTCGATGTCTTTTTCGGTAGCTTCAAAAGCTTCTTTTCTGGCAATAGCTTCAAGAATAAGTCTGAGCTTTACACGTTTTTCTGCTTCGGGCTTGTACATTGTCTTAACGGCGTCAATGTCCATTCCGGTATATTTAAGATATGTATTCATATCCATACCCTGTGAACGCAAACGCATATCAAATTCTCTGAGCATATCATTTATCTGATTGTCGTACATAGCCTCGGGAATTTCGCCTTCCATATTCTCAATAAGCTTTTCAATAAGCTGATCGTCAACATCGTTGTCAGCCTCTGTTTCAAGACGCTTTTTAATCTGCTCGGATAATTCTTCCTTGTATTCATCAAGAGTCTCTTTTTCGCTGACATCTTTTACAAACTCATCGTCAACCTCAGGAAGCTCTTTTGTTTTAATCTCGTGGAGTTTAATCTTAAATTCAGATTCTTTGCCCTGGAGATCCTCAGCCTGATAATCCTCTGGGAAAGTAACATTTATTGTAAATTCTTCATCTGTGTTGTGACCGATAATCTGCTCTTCAAAGCCCGGAATAAACTGACCAGAGCCCAGCTTAAGGTTAAAGTTTTCAGCCTTTCCGCCTTCAAAAGCTTCGCCGTCAACAAATCCCTCAAAATCAATTACTGCAATATCTCCGTCCTGTGCGGCACGATCCTCAACAGTAACCATTCTGCTGTTTCTTTCTCTAACCTTTTCAATCTCGTCATTTATAAGCTCATCGGTAACCTCGGTAGATTTCTTTTCTACTTCAATTCCCTTGTAATCCTTGATTTCAACTTCCGGCTCAACAACGATAACTGCCTTAAATGTAAATCCGTCATCGCCTGCTTCTATTGCTTCCAAGCTGTCAACTGCAACAATTTTTACCTCTGCTTCCTTAGCGGCGTCATACAAAGCGTCGGGATAGCAGTCCTGCATAGCGTCATCATAGAAAACTTCTTTTCCGTACATTTTCTCAATAATATGCTTCGGAGCTTTTCCTTTTCTGAAGCCGGGTATATTTATATTCTTAACTTGTTTTTTGTAAACCTTGTTTACGGCTTTATTAAATGTATCGCCGTCAACACTGACTTCTAATTCAAACTTGTTTGCATCTTCTAATTTTTTTGATGTTTTTAAACTCATTGTATTTTCCTCCGTAAATTGAAATCAATAGATTATATCATAGTTTTTGTGATTTTGCAATAGAAAAGCGCATTTATCTTACAAGAATCGGCATAAATTTAAGCTTATCACAGGAAACAAGGCGATAATCAATTCCGTCGCAATCTCCTTCAAAAGCATTCCGAATATTAGAAGCTCCATGGATATGACCGTAATAGCATTTTTTTACTTTATATTCCAGCAAAATATCAGTAATTTCACAGCATTTTTGATTGCCGTAAATCGGCGGATAATGCAGAAATGCAACAAGCTCTCCGCCAAGTTCTTTACCTTTTTGTAGGGATGCTCTCAGTCTTCCCAGTTCCCTGTTCAGAACCTTAACATCGTTGTCACTTTCCGATTCTATAAACCAGCCCCGTGTTCCGCATACGGAAAATCCGTCAATCAGGTAGGAATTATTAAAAAGAACAGATATAGTATCAAAGCCGTTTTCAGAAAGAAAGGCATCAATTTTACTTTTTGTAGCCCACCAATAGTCGTGATTGCCCTTTAAAAAAATCTTTTTACCGGGAAGTTTGTCAATAAAATTAAAGTCCTCATAACACTCTTCTAATTTCATTGCCCAGGAAATATCTCCGGGGATTACCACGGTATCATCTTGGGTAATAAGACTTTTCCAGTTTTTTTCAAGGCGTTCTACATAATCGTTCCATCCGCTGAAAATATCCATCGGCTTATCAGTTCCGAGAGATAAATGCAAATCTGCAATCGCATAAAGCGCCATTATTCAATACCCAGAGCTTTAAGAACAAATTTGGGCATATCGCTGACATTTTCTACATTGCTGAATCTTACAGACTTGTCCTTTAAGGAAGCAAGAGGCTTAGGTACATCAGCATTTGAAACTTCTTTCAGCATATCAACAGCGTCAAACTCAGCTTCCGGCAATGTTGAATCAGGACAAATTGCCTGCAATACAGAAGCAGAAAATTTAAACGGACTTGCAGTAGACGCAATAATAACGGGGGTCTTGTCCCCTGTTTTCTCTACATACTGGTTATAAACATTAACTGCAACGGCAGTGTGAGTATCACAAAGGTATCCCTGACTGTCAAACAATTCCTTAATTGTCGCCTTTGTCTGAGCATCATCACAGTATCCGCCGAAAAACAGCTTTGAAATCTGATTTTTAACATCTTCTGTTACTGTGTATGTTCCCTTAGTTTTTAAGTCTGTCATCCATTCCCTTACAAGAACATCGTTGTTACCCGAAAGCTTATACAAAAGCCGTTCAAGATTGCTTGAAACGAGTATATCCATAGACGGAGAAATTGTTGTATAGAACTTTCTGTCCTTGTTGTAAACGCCTGTGTTTATAAAGTCGGTGAGTACATTGTTGGAGTTTGAAGCGCAGATGAATTTATTTATGGGCAAGCCCATACAGCTTCCGTAGTAAGCGGCTAATATGTTTCCGAAATTTCCGGTAGGAACTACCACATTGATTTTGTCGCCTAACTTAATTTTTCCCGAGTTTACCAAATCACAGTAAGAGGAAATGTAGTAAACAATCTGTGGAAGCAGTCTGCCCCAGTTTATGGAATTTGCAGAACTGAAAAGCATATTATGCTCTGCAAGCTTGTCCGTAATTTCATTAGTAGTAAAAATCTTTTTTACGCCTGTCTGAGCGTCGTCAAAATTACCTTTAATTGCGCAGACATTAACATTATCGCCTTCCTGGGTAGTCATCTGCTGTTTTTGCATAGGGCTTACGCCGTCCACAGGATAGAAAACTATAATTTTAGTGCTGTCAACATTTTTAAATCCCTCAAGTGCGGCTTTGCCTGTATCGCCTGATGTGGCAACCAGAATAACCGCTTCTTTTCCGTCGCATGTCTTTTTCAGGGACTTCGTCAGCAAGTGAGGCAAAATCTGGAGAGCCATATCTTTAAAAGCACATGTTGGGCCATGCCATAACTCAAGAATACTTATTTCGTTTCCTTTATATTTCTCAGTAACAATAGGAGCAGGATTTTCGCTTCCGAATTTTTCCGCCGTGTAAGCCTTGTTTACACAATCAGCAATTTCTTCAGCAGTAAAATCAGTCAGAAAATCTGCAAATACTTTTTTTGCCCTGTCCTGATAACTAAGGGGCAGTAAATCCTTAAAAGTATCGAGGGTGTAAGCAGGAATTTCCTGGGGAACAAATAGTCCTCCGTCGGAAGAAATGCCCTGTGCAATAGCCTGAGCCGACGAAACAACCTCGTTTTTGTTTTCGGTGCTGTTGTAAAGCATAAAATCATCCTTTCAGCGATAAATAACCTAATGTATTCTACTACAATTATTTGGAATTGTCAAAGTTTTGACAAAAATTAAAGGCATTTTTAAAAAAGAGCTTATCAAGCAGTGCTTCGCTGTAATTTTCTCTTAAAAAACATTCGTATATATATTCAAAAGATTCTATTCCTTTAATATCGCCGGGAAGCTCACAGCCGTCAAAATCGCTGCCCAAAGCCACGGTGTTTTCTCCGCCCAATGATAAAAAGTGCTCCGTATGTTTAATTATATCGTAAACCGTAGCTTTGCTTTCGTCAGCATTAAGAAATCCCCTGTAAAAATTAACACCTACCACACCGCCTTTTTCTTTAATTGCCAAAAACTGATTATCGGTAATATTTCTCGGGTGCGGAGTTATCAATTTTGAGTCGGAATGTGTTGCAGTTATGGGAACAGAGGAATTATTTATTACATCCCAAAATGTTCTTTCGCTTGAATGTGAAACATCAACGATTATATTTGCTTTTTCAAGTTCTTTCAATACCTTTTTGCCGTGCTGCGTCAACCCATAATCTTTGTCGGTTAAAGCACCTGTTCCAAGACAGTTATCTCCGTTCCAAGTTAAGGTCACAATTTTAATATTGCTGTCCCTAATCATTTGAACAGATTTGCTTTCATCTGTAAGAATCCTGCCATTTTCCAAAGTAAATACTGCGTATCTGTCAATATCGGCTTCGAGGGGAATTTCAGAAAGACTTTTGCACAGATGAATCCCTAATTTTGAGCATTGTTCTTTTATGGTAATTACGGCTTTATTAAACAGCGAGATTGCCTCTGAATCAGATAAATCGTCCGGCAGCCATATTGCATAACACTGAATCCATTTGTCAAGAAAGCGCCCTTTTGAAACTGAAATATTAAAATCATTACAATTTAGACTTTTGTGCATGGTGACAGCCTTGTAAAGTGTGTCACAGTGTAAGTCAAAAAGGCGCATAATCTCCCTCCTGAATAAAGGCGTTCTCAATATAGTTTACGGTTGCTTGTTTATCGCTGTATGTAACCTCGGCAATATCAAAACGAGGCTGTAAACCAGATGGATTGTTTGCCAGGAAAAAAGAGGCTGTCTTTAAAATTTTACCCTGCTTTGATTTGGTTACAAAAGCAGCAGGAGGAGCTATTGCATTATTTCCTCTTGTTTTAACTTCAACAAAAACTATATATTCTTTGTTTTGGGCTATTATGTCTATCTCGCCAAATTTACAGCGGAAATTTCTTGCAATAATCCTGTACTTATGCTTAACAAGGTGTTTTTCAGCGTATTCTTCGCCTAAACTTCCGATTTCTGAGGCAGTCTTATTTTTCATATAATCACTTGCTTAAAATTTTTTTTAAAAAGCTCTTTCTGTGGATTGGGCACGGACCGTATTTCCTTATCATTTCAATATGGAGCTTTGTGCCGTATCCTTTGTGTTTATCAAACGAATACTGCGGATATTGTTTGGCATATTCATAACAAAGCCTGTCACGGGATACTTTTGCAAGTATTGACGCAGCGGCTATTGACATTGAGTTTGCGTCACCCTTAACTATGCTTTCACATTTAATATCAATTTCGGGACACTTGTTGCCGTCTACCATAACAAAATCGGGAGTAATGTTAAGACCCTTAACGGCTCTTTTCATAGCAAGCATTGTAGCTTCAAGAATGTTCAGGTTTTCGATTTCTTCAACGGTTGCAAAAGCAATGCTGTATGAAAGTGCTTGATTCTTAATTACATCAAAGAGAATTTCTCTCTTTTTTTCTGACAGTTTTTTAGAATCGTTTACGTCCTCTATGATGTGATTTCTCGGAAGAATTACCGCAGCGGCACAAACAGGCCCTGCCAAAGGTCCTCTGCCTGCTTCGTCAACTCCGCATATATTTGTATATCCCAAAGAAAAGGCTTCTTTTTCGTATTTCAGCCAATCTTTTTCCATTATAATTCCTCCCGTTTATTGAGTTCAGAAGGAGTTTCAAGAGTAATGCGGCCTAATTTTCCGCTTCTGAATTCATCAAGAATCATAACGGACGCACGTTCTGTGTCGATTTCTCCGCCGGAAATAAGCATACCTCTCTTTTTGCCGATAATATTCAGCAAATCATAACTGTCGCCGGCAGAACTTAGTAACTCGTCATTAAGTTTAAATCTTTCCATAAACATTTGAGGCTTTATTTTTACCAAAAGCTCCAGTAATCTCATAGCAAGAAGCTCTGTATCCATAATTTGATCCTTTATTGCGCCTGTAAATGCCAAATATTCCGCTGTTGTATTGTCGTCAAATTTCGGCCACAGCACTCCGGGAGTATCAAGCAGTTCAAAGTTTTTTGAAATAGTGTACCACTGATTTCCCCTTGTTACACCGGGTCGATCCTCAACCTTTGCTTTGGTTTGTTTTGAAATTCTGTTAATAAAGGAAGATTTACCCACATTCGGTATTCCGACAATCATAACCCGCAAAGTGGGATTTGCCATACCCTTTAATTTCATTGCGTCGATTTTATTTTTAAGCACTCTGTTGAGCATTGGAACAAATCCGTTAACTCCCTTACCGCTTCGGCAATCGACCGACAAAGCGTGTATATTATTCTTTTCGTAGTATTCAATCCACTGCTTTGTTGATTTATTATCCGCCATATCGCATTTATTAAGCAGAACAACCCGTGGCTTACTCTGAATTATTTGTTTTAAATCAGGGTTATGACTGCTTTCGGGGATTCTAGCGTCAACAATTTCCGCCACAGCGTCAACAAGCTTTAGTGAAGCCTGAATTTTTCGTTTTGTCTTAGTCATATGGCCGGGAAACCATTGTATATTCTGTATTTCGCTCATAGTTCACCTAATATTCTTCAATTTAATAAATTAAGCCCATATCCTATTTTGAATATGGGCCGTATTTTTTAATTTTAATTAGTACAGACCACCGAAGTGGTTAAAAGGAAAAGCAACAAACTGAGCTTTACCTATAATATCAGATTTATCAATAAGACCTATGTTCTCATATCGACTGTCAAGGGATTTTGTGCGGTTATCCCCCATTACAAACACCTTACCCTCCGGAATAACAGAAGGTATTGCGGTATCGCCCTTAATAGTTTCGCCGATAATGTAATCCTCCTGGAGAACAACGCCGTCAACTACAACCTCGCCTGTTTCAAAGTTAATATCCAGCGTCTGCCCCTCTGTTGCAATCACACGCTTTATAATCGGGTCTTTGTACTTCTGACCGTGACTGATAACTACAATGTCACCGTCATTTGGAGTATAGAACAGCTCGGATACAATCACTTTATCACCGTTTTGCAAAGTTTCAAGCATCGACTCGCCGTCAACGTTCACCATTCTGAAGAAGAAGGTTAAAATTATAACAACCGCAATAACCGCAATCAACAGGCAATGAACCCAGTCGTAAATGCATGCCACAGCGCCGGAGCTATTAACTTCAACTTGTGAATTCATCGTATTATTCTGCTCTTCTTCGTCTTGTTTGACTGTACTATCTGATAATAATGTGTTTTTTTCATCATCCATATCAGTTTACCTCATAAAACAGCAAAAGGGGACTTTAAAAGTCCCCGTAAATTACTTGCGTATCTGCTCTTTAACCTTGGCAGCTTTACCAACTCTGTCACGGAGATAATAAAGTTTGCTTCTGCGAACTTTACCGTAACGTACAATCTGAACATCCTTAACATTAGGTGAATGGAGAGGGAAAACTCTCTCAATGCCAACTCCGTATGATACTCTTCTTACGGTAAATGTTTCTGAAATACCGCTTCCCTTTTTGGCAATAACAGTACCTTCAAACATTTGGATTCTTTCTCTGTCGCCTTCACGAATGTTTACTGAAACCTTAACTGTGTCTCCAACGCTGAACTTTGGAACATCTGACTTCAGGCACTGTGAAGAAATTGTCTTTAATGCGTCCATTATTTTTCCTCCTGTAATATTCAGACATTCGTGCACAAAAGTGCAGAGGACTATCCGCTTCAAAATTACGGCAATACCGTTATTTGAACCCCATCGGCTGAACCGACGGTTTCCAAATGCCTAAATATAATAGCATATATACATATGAAATGCAAGTGTTTTTTGCAAAAAAGAAAATTTTTTCTTCCTATTGTTCTTATTTATTGTCCTAATCAGGTTATTTTACTAAGCTTATCGAGGTATTCCCTGAAATAATCCGGTAAATCGGAATCAAATTCTAAATATTTACCTGTTGAAGGGTGAATAAAACCAATCTTATTAGCATGCAGGCACTGTCCTTCAAAGGGAAATTTCTCCTTTGTTTTGTAAGAATATACATCATCACCGCATACAGGGTGTCCTATATATGACATATGAACTCTTATCTGGTGGGTTCTGCCTGTTTCTAAAATACACTTTATATGCGCATGTCCGTTATAGTCGCATAATGTTTCATAATGGGTAACCGCATTCTTTGAATTTTTACTGATGACGCACATTTTCTTTCTGTCGCCGGGGCATCTTCCGATTGGTCCGTCAACAGTGCCTTTTTTCTCTTTAAAATTCCCCAAAACCACAGCCTCGTACTCTCTGGTAAAGCTGTGTTCTTTAATTTGTTCCGCTAAAATCCTATGGGAATTGTCGTTTTTTGCTACGATTAGCAAACCGCTTGTATTTTTATCAATCCTGTGAACAATTCCGGGACGGATAACTCCGTTAATTCCCGATAGACTGCCTTTGCAATGGTACAAAAGTGCATTTACAAGCGTTCCGCTGTAATTTCCCGGTGCCGGATGCACAACCATACCTTTGGGCTTGTTCACAACCAACAAATCAGCGTCTTCATACACTATATCCAGGGGAATGTTTTCTGCCTCTGCTCTGTATTCTACAGGCTTCGGAATCTGTACCGAAACGCAATCCCCTGTTTTGAGTTTATAATTTTTTACAGACCGGGCTCCGTTTATCAGAACATTGCCGTTATCTATAAGATTGACTGCGGCACTACGGGATAAGTCTTCGAGCTTTAAAGATAAATACTTATCAAGACGCATTAAAGCACTATCGGATTCCGCAACAAATTCAAAGCTGTTCATTATGTTTTTTCCTTTTATCGGAATTGAAAAAGTTTGAATAAAAAATTATATAAATCAACAGCGTTACCGTGCCTGCAGTTATGCAGTAGTCAGCAAAATTGCAAACGGGAGAGAAAAACGACAGACTTAGGTAATCAACAACAAAGCCGAAAAAAACACGGTCGATAAGGTTGCCTATTCCACCGCCAATCAGCAAAATTGCAGAGGCGATAAACAGCTTATTTTTTATTTTATATTTAAAAATGATAAAGATAAAAGCGATAATTACCAACACAGTAAACACAATAAAAACCCAGCGCATATTCGACATCATTCCGAAAGCGGCGCCTTTGTTTTCTACATATGTCAGGGAAAACAGGTTTGGAATAATCTCAACTGACCCCAAGGGTTTCAGATTATTGACAACTAAATATTTAATTCCTTGGTCGATAAACACTATAACTGCAGAAAAAAGCAGAATAAATAAAGGCATAATTCCTCCAAAACATATCGGCACAACCTAAACAGCTGTGCCGATATTATAATCTCAAATTATTTCAAAATGTCACAGCATCTCTTACAAAGTGTGGGATGTTCGGCATTTTCGCCGACAGTTTCGCTGATGCTCCAGCATCTTTCGCATTTTCCGCCCTTTGCTTTTGAAACCTCAATATCAATCTCGCCGTTGCCGCCTTTGCAGATTTCAACAGAAGAAACTATAAATGCGGCTGACAGCTCATCCTTAACTTCTTCAAGGAAGCTGTATTCCTCTCCGTCTGCCGTTATTTTAACAGATGCTTCCAAAGAAGACTTAATGGTTTTGTCTTTAATATAAGTTTCCAGGGATTTCTTCACTTTATCTCTAAGTTCGTGAATTCTGTCCCATTTTGCGGTAAAGCCGTCCTCAACAACAATATCTATCTTCTCGGGCATCTGGTTAAATACAATATTTTCGGTGTCGTCACAACTGCTGTGAGGCATATATTTCCAGATTTCATCTGAAGTGTAAGCAAGGATAGGGCTAATCATTCTTGTCATAGCGTCCACAATTTTATAAATTGCAGTTTGAGCCGCACGCCTTGACAGACAGTCTGCCTTTTCCGTATAGAGTCTGTCCTTCAAAACATCAAGGTAGAAATTAGACATATCAACTACGCAGAAATTGTGGATGCTGTGGTAAACCTGATGGAACTCATAGCTTTCATAGGCTGTCTTAACCTTATCAATAAGCTCGTTAAGCTTAACAACAGCCCACTTGTCAATGGGATAAAACTCCTCAACAGGAACAGAATCCTTCTCCGGGTCAAAGTCGTACAAGTTTCCGAGAATATATCTTGCTGTATTTCTGATTTTTCTGTATGACTCTGAAAGCTGTTTTAAAATATCCTTTGATATTCTAATATCTGCGTGATAATCGGAAGAAGCAACCCAAAGTCTCAGAATATCTGCACCGTATTGATTGACAATCTCCTGAGGCTCAATGCCGTTTCCTAAGGATTTACTCATCTTTCTGCCTTCGCCGTCAACAACCCATCCGTGAGTAAGAACAGCTTTATAAGGAGCCGTTCCCTGAGTTGCAACCGAAGTTAAAAGCGAAGACTGGAACCATCCTCTGTACTGATCCGCTCCCTCAAGATAAAGGTCGGCAGGAAAATGCAGATACGGTCTTTTCTGCAATGTAGCCGCATATGAGGAACCGCTGTCGAACCATACATCCATAATATCTTTTTCTTTAACAAATTTATCATGACCGCATTTTTTACACTTAGTACCGGCGGGCAAAATTTCTTCCGCACTATGAGTAAACCAAGCGTTGGAGCCTTCTTTTTCAAATAAGTCGGCAACAGCTTCCATAGCATCGGTTTCAATATGAGGCTCACCACACTCTTCGCAATAGAAAATCGGAATCGGAACGCCCCATTTTCTCTGTCTTGAAATGCACCA
Source organism: bacterium (assembly GCA_022774755.1). Classification (GTDB taxonomy): domain Bacteria; phylum Bacillota; class Clostridia; order Oscillospirales; family Acutalibacteraceae; genus Ruminococcoides. The sequence goes on along the minus strand of JALFLK010000021.1, from coordinate 160,898 downwards.
GTCCTTCCGTTCTCTGACCATTGATGTAATTCTGTCTTTGCCCCATCCGGGAATCCACTGAACCTTGTTAATAGCGTCAACAGCTTCGTCTTTAAAATCATCCACAGAACAGAACCACTGGTCCGTAGCCCTGAACAATACAGGGTTCTTACATCTCCAACAGTGAGGATACTGATGGACAATCTTTTTAATTGCAAACAATGCGCCTATTTCGTCAAGATACTGAGCGATAGGCTTATTTGCCTCCTCGGTTTTAAGTCCTGCAAACTGACCGGCTTCTTCTGTAAGAACACCGTCAGCGTCAACAGGGACAACGATAGGAACTTCGGGATAGTTTCTGCAAACCTCGTAGTCGTCAACGCCGTGACCGGGAGCTGTGTGAACACAGCCTGTACCGCTTTCCAATGTAACATGGTTACCTACAATTACAAGGGAGTCACGGTCAATAAAAGGATGAGCGGCTTTCATATATTCAAGCTCACTGCCCTTAAATGTTGCAACAACCTCATAATCGGTAATACCTGCATCTGCCATTGCCGTTTCATAAAGTGCTTCTGCCATTATGTAATATTCATCGCCGGACTTAATTACGCTGTAATCGTATCCGGGGCCAACGCAAATTGCAACATTAGCAGGGATAGTCCATGTGGTGGTTGTCCAGATAACAAAGTAGGTTTTAGAAATATCTATACCCAGTTTTGTAAGTTTTCCTAAATCGTCTTTCACTCTGAATTTTACATAGATAGAGTGGCAGGGATCCTCGGAGTACTCAATTTCAGCCTCAGCCAGAGCAGTCTTACAGTCGGGACACCAGTAAACCGGTTTTAATCCTCTGTAAATATAGCCCTTGCTTGCCATCTTTGAAAAAATCCTAATCTGAGTTGCCTCAAATTCGGGCAAAAGTGTAATATAAGGGTTGTCCCATTCACCTAAACCGCCTAAACGCTTAAACTGTGTTCTCTGGTCGTCAATGTAACCAAGCGCAAAGTCACGGCAAATCTTGCGAAGCTCAACATCATCAATGGTTGCAGAGTTTCCGACTCCTGCCTTTGCTCTTGCTTTAAGCTCTGTGGGAAGACCGTGAGTATCCCATCCGGGAACATACGGAGCCTTGAAACCTGCCATATTTTTATATCTTACAATAATATCCTTCAGAACCTTATTAAGTGCGGTTCCAAGATGAATATTGCCGTTCGCATAAGGCGGTCCGTCGTGGAGAACAAACAAAGGCTTACCCTCGTTTTTCTCCATCAATTTTTCATAGGTTTTGTTTTCTTCCCACTTTTTCAATGTTTCTGGCTCGCTTTTGGGCAAGCCTGCTCTCATCGGAAAATCGGTTTTGGGAAGATTAAGTGTGGAATTATAATCCTGGGACATTTTGAAAAACCCTCTCTGTATTTAAAAATGAGTTAAAATCAGTGATTATTCTTCGCCGACATCATAGTTATCGCCGAACTTTAAATTATCAAATTTTCTGTGATGTTCAGCCCTTGCTTCGTCATTATTTACAGTTGTTTCCTGCTGTGCTTCCTGCACAGGGGCAGATACAGACTGAATGTTCTGCTCATCATCAGAAACGCTGTCTGAAATATTGTCAGAATTATTTTCAGAAACAGGAATATCCTTTGTTGGATATTTTTTATTAAGCTCTTCCTTGCTGTCCAAAAGTTCTACGGCAGTAGGAAGATCGTCAATAGCCTGCATATGGCGCTGGTACAGAGCCTTAAGTTCTTCTCTAAGCTGAACAGCGTCGGTTTTCAGCTGTAAATAATTGTCTTTCTCCTTAGCAGTAACGCCGTTTGTTTCAATAAGAAGCTTCTGAGCCTTAGCCTCAGCCTCACGCAAAATTTGCGAAGCTTTTTCTTTTGCCTCTCTGATAGATGAGTCTGCAACCTTTTGTGAAGCAAGCAGAGCATTTCTCACGGTTTCCTCATCTGCACGGTATTGCTCAACTCTTGTGGCGAGTATATCCATTTTTCTGACCAAATCAGCCTTTTCTTTTTTTAGCTGTTCAAAAGAAACGATAACTTCGTCAATAAAAGCGTCAACATCTTCGGGCTTATATCCGCCTATGCTTGCTTTTCTGAAACTAACATTCTTTATTTCGTCAATCGTTAGCATTTTTCTGCACTCCTAACTGTATTTTTTTACTGATAATTTAAGACGTCCCTTCTTGGTTTCGCCAAGAATGCCGTTAATTATATACTTACCAAACTTTCTCAGAGAAATAATATCGCCGTTATTTAGCGTAAAATCCGGCGATTCACAAACCGTGTAATTAACCAAAGCCATACCTTTTCTGATATACTGCTTCGATTTTTCTCTGCTGAATCCCGTCAGCGCTGAAATAACTGCGTCAGCCCTTAAGGATGACACAGTTAGACACTGCTCCGTAAAACCGTTGACCTTTGGAAGACGGCTTAAATCGGAAATTTTAATCTTAACTCCGACTCTTCCGATTTTATTTATCTGACTGCTGATAAAATCTGCAACGCTTTCCTTTACAAAAACAACAGAATACCCTGAATCGGTGAGAATATCACCTACTGCGTCACGCTCTATCCCCAAAGACATAATTCCGCCTAAGAAATCCCTGTGCGTCAGCACATCGCTTGTCCTGTATGAAAATTCCAAAGGAACAATAGGTACATCATCGGGAGAAAAAACCTTTTGCAGTATACACAAAAACCGTCTTGCGGCTCCGTCATATCCGCCCCAAAAGAAGTAATCCGCGTTGTAATTATGCAAGAACTCCTCAGTTTTGTAAATCTCCGCTTCGTTTAAAAAACCTATGTATGAGTTTTGTTGTTTAGCTTGAGATATACGAACGGCGTCAGAAATCCTTGAGCGCAACAAACAGTCTCCGCTGTTTTTATCAGAAATATACACCGCTGTTTTCAAGCTCGTCCAAAAGGTCGTCGCCTGTAAGGTCAACATTATTGGGAATAATTATAAAAGTGCTTGTGGCAACTCTTTTGATTTTTCCGTTATTTGCATATGCAACACCGCTTAAAAAGTCAATAATCCTTCTTGACATATCCTTGTTAGTGTCTTCAAGATTAAGAACGACGGTATGAGTGTTAATAAGCTCGTCTGCGATTGCACGGGTTTCCTCGCCGAATCGCTCGGGCTTAAAGATTGCAACCTGAAGTTTTGCAGTCGCATTGATATTAACTACCTTGCTTTTTCTATTTGAGCCGCTTGAGAAATCATCAACCTCTGCACGACTGCGGCCTCTGTCTTCATAATTATCCTCATTTTCATCCTCGTCAGATGCGTATCCGTACTCGTCGTACTCATACTCATCGTCGGGAGCGTCCCACATATGTTTAAACTTGTCAACAAATCCAGCCATTAAAAAATTCCTCCTTATTTTAAATAAATTCTCTCTCCGAAAAGAGCAGAACCTATTCTTACCATTGTCGCACCTTCTGAGATTGCTTCAGTATAATCAGAAGACATACCCATAGACAACACTTCCATAGATATATTATCTATTTTTTTAGACGATATGTCAATAAAGATATTATGCATTTTATGAAAAATTTTGCAAATTTTCTGTTTATTTTCACAAATCGGGGGTATTGTCATAAGACCTTTTACCGAAATATTGTCAATTTCTGATACCTGATAAAGCAAATCTTCCAATAACTCCGGTGCAACTCCCGACTTTGATTCCTCTCCGCCAATGTTCACTTCTATCAGAATATTTGCAGTCTTTCCGATTTTTTGCGCTTGTTTTGAAATTTCCTTTGCAAGCTTCAAAGAATCCACGGATTGAATTAAGTCCACCTTGTCAATGATTTGTCTTACCTTGTTTGTCTGAAGATGACCTATAAATTGCAGGGAAGCATTGTCCAAATCGTATTCATCATATTTCTGCAAAAGCTCCTGAACCTTGTTTTCTCCGATGTATCTTAGTCCCAGAGATATTGCGTGGTTAATCACCGGTGCAGATACGGTTTTTGTTGCGGCAAGAAAAGTAATATCTTCCCTGCTTCTGCCGGATTGCTCTGCGGCTATTGCGATGTTTTCCTCAATTATTTTGTAATTGTACTCTACATCAGTTAACAATTTTTCCGTCATAAAGATTATCTCCTTCCACAACTACCTTGTCGTACAGCCTTAATGTATCATCGCTGAAAAGCACTCCGTCTTCAGGCTCCGGGTCACAAATTACATAATCGCCCTCGGAATAAATTATAGCCACTTCCTTGAACAAAAGCTCTCTGCCGTGAACAACATATACGCCCTGAACCTTTTTTTCTTCGGTAGTTTCGTTTCCGTTTTCATCAGTTTTATCCACTTCCACATAATCATCGTGCAAGGCGGCTTTGCTGACCCTCAGACCTGTGTAATCCTGAATACCTATCTCAACGGTTTCCTGCCGTGAATCGGCAAGGTCACTGTTCATATAATTACACTGAAAAATTACTACAGCGTCGGAATCAGTATTTTCCTGGTTAATCTGTACGATTTTTGCAGGGATTTTTTCTGATGTTGCAAATGGCATTTCAAGGGTAACTCCGTAAGAATTCTGAAACAACGAAAGATTTAACGCTTCCGCAGGAGAAACCTTGCAGGCAACATACCAATTAAGTCCGCTGACAAGCTTTCCGATTGAATTTTGCGGAACATCATTTGGTTCTACATTATCATATTTATCAACGGTAAGACTGCTTAAATTTTCGCAGTCAAATGCTTTTTCGTAGCCGTCCGTCAGGGATACAAAGTATCCTGCTCCAGGAGATTTTATTTCTCCGATGCTTTCATTACTGCTGCCCTGGAGGGAACTTTTTTCGTTTTCAAGTTCCGCAATTTTTCCTGAGAAATCACTTATTTTGCCTGTAAGCATCTGACGCTTGTTTATTGTGGACAAAAGCCGGTGAATACTCTCTCCGGAATCAGAAAGCTTATTTTTACTTATGTCGCTCATAACCGCAATCATATTTTTATTGATTTCGTTATCTATAACATCAAGTCCTACGCTTTCGGAATAGTAAAAATTATTCAGAGCTGTTAATTCGCTTATCTGATTGTCTAAGCTTTCAATTTTTTTGCCTGTAACTGCGTCTTCTGATTCTCTGTAAATCTTTGCAACAACGCCGTTGGCAGACACCTCGTCGCCGTCTTCAACCTCATAGGATACATATCCGTTACCGTCGTTTACAATGTAATCTTCGTCCCTGAAAATATAGCCCTTGGAATAGATTTTATCGGTAACCGTCATTTCAGTGGCGTTTTCGGTTTTTAGAACATTGAAATTTGCGCTGAAAAACAAGTAAATAACATAAACTAAAATAAGCGCAGTCAATGCACCTAAAAGTATTCTTTTAAACAAAAGCTTATCCATTTTTAATACCCTTTGATTCAATAATATTTACGGCTTTGCTAAAAAGCTCGCCGAAATTTTCACATTCATCAATATAAATCCAGTTTATATCTTGGTCACGGCGAAACCATGTAAGCTGACGCTTAGCATACCGCCTTGTGTTCATTTTAAGCTTCTCTAAACATTCATCAAGAGTTGCTTCATTATTAAAATACGGCAAAAGCTCCTTATATCCTATTGCCATAACGGCTGTTTCACTGCTTTTTGAGGAAAAGAACTCCTCTGCCTCCTTAACAAGACCGTTTTCAACCATTATATCAACTCTGCGGTTGATTCTGTCATAAAGCTTTTCTCTGTCTCTACAGGTTAAGCCTATTTTCACTGAATTATAGGGAGATAGTTTTTTAGACTCTCTGATTTGCTCGGTAATTGTCTTCCCCGTTACCTCATAAAATTCCAAAGCCCTGATTATTCTTTTGCTGTTAATTTCCTTACATAGTCTATTATAAGACTCACTGTCAACCTCTTTTAGAATATTTAAAAGATACTCAATGCCGTTTTCTCTTAACAGATTTTGATATTTTTCTCTTACGGCGCTGTCTGTACTGTTATCTGTAAAAGCTATGTTGTTGAGCAAACTGTCAGCATAAAGGCCGGTACCGCCGACAATAAACGGAAGCCTGCCTCTTGTTGATATATCACTAACCGCTTTTTTTGCAAGTTCAACATAACGGGCAACAGAGAATTTTTCCGTTTTATCAAGAAAACCGATTAAGTGATGGGGTACGCCTTTCATCTCTTCTGCAGTCGGCTTTGCAGTAGCAATATCCATTCCTTTGTAAATCTGCATAGAGTCAGCGGACACTATTTCACCGTTAAAGGCTTTTGCAAGTTCAACCGAAAGCTCGGTTTTCCCCGAAGCTGTCGGACCTAAAACAGCAACAACAGTTATTTTATTATTCAATGCGTCACACCCTGCCGAAGTTTTTTTCTATTTCGTATTTTGAAATAACAATACATGTGGGTCTGCCGTGGGGGCAGTACCTAATATTCGGGTCGGAATCAACAATTTTCGCAATCTCAATCAATTCCTTCTCCGTGCTGTCGTTCCCTGCTTTGATGGCGGCTCTGCAAGCTACATTGTGATAAATCCAGTCCATTTTTTCAGAGCGAATGTCTTTTTTGTTCTCCGCAATATGTTGAGCCATTTCCGTTACTGAATCGGCAATATCCGACTCATCTAAATAGCTTGGGGCACTGCGGATTATCAAAACACCGTTGCCGAAATCTTCTGCGTCAAAGGCACATTCTTTAAACATATCCAGATTGTTTACGGCGGCATTGTACTCTTCCATTGACAATGTAACGGTTATGGGTTTTAACAGTATTTGAGAAAATCCTGCTCCTTTTTCTCTTTTGAGCTTTTCATAAATAATTCTCTCGTGAGCCGCATGCTTGTCAATAAACAAGAGCTCTTTGTTGTTTTTTTCAATTATTATATAGGTTTTAAAAGCCTCACCTATGTATCGGAACACAGGCTCATCGGCGTTTATAAATGGCTTGATAACATCATCCCTATGGTCTTTGTTTTCCTGTAATTTATCGGTATTATCATAGGAATTTTCATAGGAGTTGTCATTTATATTACTATCCGATTGTGACAGTTTTGTGTCAAGAGTGTTTGTTTCATCAAGAAAATCAAAGTATCCCTTAATTTCGGTCTGACCTTCATTTACATTGCCTATGCCGATTTTATCTGAACCGTAATTTTTATTCTTTACCGGGTTTTCGCAGTCGGTATCAGAAAAAAAAGCCGGCTTTCCGGGGATAGAATTGCTTGTTTTACCGGGCTTGCTTATTTTATCTGCATTATTATCCTGCAAGTCTAACTCATCAAAGGGATTGTAGTCATTTTTATTGTTTATATTTTTGTGATTTTCAGCATTGACACCAAACGGATTATTATTCTTTAAAAACGATGTTGGTACTGTAAATGGTTTCTTAGCCGCAATATCATAAACAGAAGCCGGTTTGTTAAGCACAATGCCCTTTTTGCTGTCATAACTTAACAGAGAAGACTTAACTCCGTGATACACAGCGTCAAAAACAGGCCTTTCGTTTAAAAACCTAACTTCGACTTTTGCGGGGTGCACATTTACATCAATAGCCTCAAAGGAGATCTCCAAATGAAGAACACAGGAAGGAAATTTTCCTACCATAATACTGCCTTTGAACGCCTCCTCCAATGCGGCGGAAGCGGTTTTGGTTTTAACATATCTTCCGTTTATAAAAAAATTCTGGAGATTTCTGTTAGGTCTTACCTGGCTGGGTTTGGAAATATAACCCCAAACTTTAATTCCGTTAAGACTGTAATTTACAGGAATCATACCAAGGGCAAATTCTCTGCCGAATACAGAATACACAGCAGATTTAAGCTTACCGTCACCAGATGTTCTAAGCGCCTGTTTACCGTCTTTAATATAATTAAAGGCTATTTCAGGGTGAGAAAGTGCTGATTTATCAAGTACAGACGAAACAGCGTTTCCCTCAGAAACATCTTTTTTCAAAAACTTCATTCTTGCAGGAACATTATAAAACAAATCCCTGATAATAAATGTAGTTCCGACGGGGCATCCTGCATCTAAAAAAGAAACCTCTTCCCCTCCGTTGATTTCATAGCATGTACCTATTTGTTCGTCTTTATATCTTGTAATAAGCTGGAGCTTTGAAACAGCGCTGATAGAAGCAAGCGCCTCTCCTCTGAAGCCTAAAGTAGAAATGCTGTCAAGATCCGTTTCTTTTTCAACCTTGCTTGTGGCATGGCGTAGAAAAGCGTTCTTAACATCATCTTTCATAATGCCACAGCCGTCGTCATTAACACGAATAAAAGTAGTTCCGCCGTTTTTTATTTCCACGGTGATATTTTTAGCGCCTGCATCTATGGAATTTTCTATAAGCTCTTTAATTGCTGAGGCAGGTCTTTCTACCACCTCTCCGGCGGCAATCAATTCTGCCACATGCTTGTCCAAAATGTTTATAACGCCCAAATTATCACCGTCCTTTTTGAATAATTTATTATTACTTATATCATCTTTTTAAGCTCATACAAAAGATTCATAGCTTCAATAGGTGTAAGCGTGTTAATATCGGTAGATTTTAGTTTTTCAGCAATCAATCCGTCCGGTGAAGGCATAAGCGAAAGCTGCTGTTCCTCATCGTCAGAGTTATGCCTTATTACTGTATTTGCTTTATCGCTATTTGACTGAGATTCCAATTCTTTTATTATCTGTTTTGCACGCTTAATAATCCAATCCGGCAGTCCTGCAAGCTTAGCAACCTCGATTCCATAGCTTTCGTCAGCACCTCCGGGGACAATTCGACGAAGGAATGTTATATCGTCGCCACGCTTTTTTACGGCTATGTTGTAGTTCTTCACTCCGTCAAGCAGTTGTTCCATAACCGTAAGCTCGTGGTAATGGGTTGCAAAAAGAGCCTTTGCACCAAGCATTTTTTTGCTTGCAACATATTCCAAAACAGCACGTGCTATGCTCATTCCGTCAAATGTTGAAGTACCTCTGCCGATTTCGTCAAGAATCAGCAGACTTTTAGAAGTTGCATTTTTCACAATATTTGCGACTTCGCTCATTTCAACCATAAAGGTTGACTGTCCTGCGGCAAGGTCGTCAGAGGCTCCGACTCTTGTAAAAATACTGTCAACAATTCCAATTTCAGCAGATGATGCCGGCACAAAAGAGCCCATCTGTGCCATTAAAACAATAAGCGCCGTCTGCCTCATATATGTAGATTTTCCGGCCATATTAGGACCGGTAATAATTGCAACACGGTTGCACTCGCCGTCAAGATAAACATCATTAGGCACAAAAGGAACATCTGTCAACAGAGTTTCAACAACCGGATGTCTGCTGTCCTTAAGGCGTATTACATCCGATAGATTAACCTCGGGACGTGTATATCTGTTGTCAGCTGCAACAGACGCTAATGAACATAAAACATCAAGCACTGCTATTGATTCTGCTGTTCTTTGAATTCTGTCAAGGTTTGACGCTACCTTTTTTCTTATATCGTCAAAAATCCCGTATTCAAGGGCAACAGCTCTGTCCTTAGCGCCTAAAATTCTTCCTTCAAGGTTTTTAAGATCCTGAATAATATATCTTTCGCAATTTGTAAGGGTCTGTTTTCTTATGTAATTATCGGGGACTTTATCCTTGTAGGCATTGGGTACTTCAATATAGTATCCAAAAACCCTGTTGTATCCCACTTTAAGCTTTGGAATACCTGTAAGCTCACGCTGTTTATTCTCAATATCTGCAAGCAAACCGGTAGAATTATTCATATCGTTGCTTACATCGTCAAGCTCCTTGCTGTAACCCTCTTTTATCATACCGCCTTCCCGTACGGAAAACGGAGGTTCTTCTACTATTGCGTTATCAATCAAAGAAAACACATCGTCTAACTTATCTACGCCTGAATAAAGCTCTCTGAGCAATTTTGATTTAACACCGCTTAACAGCTCGCTGATTTTCGGCAGTTTTTCAAGAGCACCTCCAAGAGAACGCAATTCCCTTGCGTTTGCAGAGCCGTAAACAATTTTTGTCATCAGCCGTTCAATATCAAAAATGCCTGTAAGCGAGGACACAAGCTCAAGCCTGAGTACGGTGTCGTCAACCAGTTCAGCTACAGCGTTCTGGCGATTAATTATTGCCGTAATGTTCATTAGAGGATGTTCAATCCACGAGCGTATGAGCCTTTTTCCCATTGCGGTTTTTGTTTGGTCAAGTACCCACAAAAGAGAGCCTTTTTTCTCTTTTGTTCGCATAGTGGAAATAAGCTCTAAATTCCGTTGGGTGTTATAATCAAGCTTCATAAACTCGCCGTCAGACAAAAGCGTAATCTTAGAAATCCTCTCAAGTCCGGTAATTTGAGTTCCCTGAAGATACGCAATAAGAGCACCCAAGCAACAAATTAAAGCTTCCTTTTCTCTTATTTTTTCAAATTCTTCTTTAAACTGCTTTTGTGCCGTGTCACGGCAGGTTAAAAAAGCAAAATTATCATCAGAAAGCATTTCGACTTCGGCAGATAGCTTGTCCTTAATATAACTGCCCAAGCCCTGAATTTTTACGGTTTCGCCGCCGATTAAAATTTCTTTCGGATAATAACCGCTTAAAAGATTAAACAGCTCCATATTCCTATTTTCGCCGGAAATCAATGATGCCAAAAGCTGTCCTGTTGATATATCACAAAAACAAAGTCCGATATTTGCTCCGTCGGAATAAATACAGGAAATATAGTTATTTTTGCCTTCTTCAAGCATACTGCTTTCAAGCACGGTGCCGGGAGTAATCACACGGATAATTTCCCTTTTTACTATACCTTTCGCTGTTGCCGGGTCTTCCGTCTGCTCACAGATAGCTACCTTATAGCCTTTTGCCACAAGCTTAGCAATATACCCCTCACAGCTGTGAAAAGGCACACCGCACATGGGAGCACGCTCCTCCTGACCGCAATCTCTGCCGGTCAGAGTAAGCTCCAGTTCTTTAGACGCTATTTTTGCATCGTCATAGAACATTTCATAAAAATCTCCAAGGCGAAAAAACAATATGCAGTCCTTGTTTTCTTCTTTAATTTTAAAATATTGTTTCATCATTGGAGATAATTCCGCCATAGTCCTGCTCCTTTTCTAAAAAGTAAAAGCTTCAAGAAAATCAATGACATCCGCCGCAGGTGGAACAGCTTCCGGTACAGCCTGATGTAACATCGGTAGTTTCAGGGTCTTCTCCGTTTGCACTGTTTGTAATAATTGCGCTGACCCTGTTATATAAGGCGTCAAATGCGTCTTTTGCGTCATTATAGGCTATCATATTCTCGTTCTGCATTATTTTTGCGTACACTGCTCTCATCTCCTGATTAAGAGCCTGCATCTTTTCCTGGTCATTATCAGCTTTTGAAGCCTCGTTGTTGATTGCCAACCTTTTCAGGTTAAACTCACCGATTAACTGCTGTAAATCCATATCGGCGTCCGCTTTTTCCTGAGCCTTGTGCAGGTTAATGTATGATTCTTCCTTTTGAATCATTTTTCCTAATTCTCTTGCCATTTCAATAATATCCATTTTTTATTCTCCTTTATTTAATTATTCCTTTTAATATCCAGTTTCTTGCCTTTGTAATCTGAACATTACAAAAATCACCGACTAATTCAGGGGAACCCGGAACTTCAACCACTATATTACCGGATGTTCGGCAGTTTAGCTCTCCGGTCTTTTCGTTGACGCCCTCTACCAACACTCTCAGATTACTGCCTACCATCTCTGAGCACCTTTTAGCGGCAATTTCCTCCTGAACATCCAAAAGCTCCCTGAACCATTTTGATTTTTCTTCATATGGAACAGGGTCGTCCATTTTTGCGGCAGGAGTTCCCACTCTAGGCGAATAAATAAAAGTAAACAGCGAGGTAAATTCGACTTCCCTAACAAGCGAAATTGTCTCTTTAAAGTCCTCATAGGTTTCACCGGGAAACCCAACGATTATATCGCTTGTAAGGGATAATCCGTGGATTTTTTCTTTTGCATAATTTACAATTTCAAGATATTTCTCTCTGTCGTACTTCCTGTTCATCAGTTTCAAAATTCTGTCCGAGCCTGATTGAAAAGGAAGGTGCAGATGAGTGCTGATATGTTTGCCTTGCGCAATAGTATCAATAAGCTCCTTGGTGCAGTCCTTCGGATGAGAGGTCATAAATCTCAGCAGATAATCTCCGTCGATTGAATCTATTTTTTTCAGCAGAGAAGCAAAATTTATGTCCGTATCCAAATTTTTCCCGTATGAATTAACATTTTGACCGAGAAGCGTAATATCTTTGTATCCGCTTTTAATCATTTTTTTAGCTTCGGAAATAACAACTTCGGGGTCACGGCTCCTCTCTCTGCCTCTGACATAAGGCACAATGCAATAGGAACAAAAGTTATCACAACCGTACATTATGGGAAGCCAGCCCTTAAAGGTTCCGTCACGGTGAATCGGTATTCCCTCATAAATTTTCCTGTCGTCGTTACCGATTTCAAAAGTTCTTTTTCCACTGACAAGACTGTTATACAACAACTCAGGAAAATTCTGCAAAGAGTGTGTTCCGAACACAAGCCCTACAAAGGGAAAGCTTTTGTATATTCGATTGGCAATATGCTCCTGTTCCATCATACAGCCGCACAGAGCTATCAAAATGGACGGATGTCTGCGTTTTAAGGATTTCAGAGCGCCAACATTTCCGAAAACCCTGTCCTCGGCGTGCTCTCTGACTGCGCAGGTGTTAAACAGAATAAAGTCAGCCTGGTTAACATCATCTGTAAAAGAATAACCGCACTGTTCAAGCATACCCTTAATACGTTCGCTGTCGGCAACATTTTGTTGACAACCGTAAGTGTGGATAAACGCCAGGGGCTTTTCCCCTCTCTTTCTTATTTCCATTATTTCGGAAACAAGATTCATATATTCAAACTGCTTTTCATCAATATCTTCAATCATATGAATTTTTTCCGACAAAGCACTATCTCCTTACAATGTAATATCTTGCTTATGATAACACAAAAATAAGGTTTAATCAATATATTGTGTTTAAAAATATAAATTTTAGCGGTACGGTGCAACATTTGCGTATGTTGAGGGCAATTCTCCTGCAATGACAGACTGAGCAATTTCAAAATCGGTAGTATATTCTATACCGTCTGAGTAATCGGGGCATAATGTAATCAGATTAGCATGAACTACATATTTAATGTGGTGTACTGTCTGGTTTATTCCTGCCGATTCAAAAGTGCTTACAATTTCAGAGTTAAAGCTGCCCATAAAAGTAAAATCAAAAGTAACGGTAGGACCGAAATTGCTCAAAAGAGAAAGCTCGGTAAAAGCTCCGATATGGAGCGTGACATCTGCGTCGGTAACTGTTTCTATCTGTTTTTGAACCGCTTTATTTATCTCGGTTTTAAGCATGTTGATATTTTTTGAATCCGTGGTAATCGCCGATATGTTTCCGTCGTTGTCATAGTTTATCTGAGATACATCCGAATAAGAAAAATTATATTTGGAAAGGACTTCATAAACAGCGTCGGAAACAGCATTGCAGGATATTATTTTCGCCTGTGTTCTCACAAATTTTTCCTGAAACGGAACTGCCTGATATTCAAAAAATATAATTGCGGCAACAAATAATGCAACAATCAGCAATATTGTCTTCCTAATCCGTCGCTTAAGTTTAGATGATTTCTTTTTACAAAGCACAAAAGCACCCCTTGTATATAATACACAAGAGATGCTCTTTGGATAATCAGATTTTTCCGTAAAATCAAGACATCAAATCTTCGTCAGAGTTATCGGAGCAGTCGCAGCAACCGCAGCTACACTCTCCGTCCTCGTCATCATCAAATAAATCCGAAAAATCAAACTCAAGAATTTCACCGCAGTTAGGGCACTCAATCTCTCCCTCTAAAAGCACATCCTCAGAAACGCAGATTGTCTTTCCGCAGTTTCCGCAGGTAACCTCATAGAAAGGATTGTCCTCGTCCTCACAGCAGTCATCATCGTCATCACAACAGCAGAAATCATCATCGCCGTAAATAAACTCCTCTGCCTCGCCTAAATCCTCGTCAATTTCATCAACCTTCCAGCTTAATTCATCATAAAGATCCTCCAAATTGGTCTGTGACAAAGCCAGATCATCAAGAACATCAACAACGGCGTTGAGAACCTTTACGGTGTCGTTTTCCTTATCAAGCTTCATACCTTCCATAAGACCCTTGATATAAGCAACTTTTTCATTTAGTGTCATAAATTATTCTCCTTATGCACGGCCCATATATTCGCCTGTGCGTGTATCAATCTGAATAACCTCGCCCTCATCAATAAAGAGAGGAACTTTAATCTCTGCACCTGTTTCAAGTGTAGCAGGCTTAGTAGCATTTGTAGCTGTATCGCCCTTAAAGCCCGGGTCAGTCTTAGTCACCTTAAGCTCTACAAAGTTAGGCGGCTCAACTCCGAATACATTTCCCTTATATGAGAGAATTTTGCAGACCATATTCTCCTTAACAAACTTAAAGCTGTCGCCGAGAATTGATTTGTTGATAGGAATCTGCTCCCATGTTTCTGTATCCATAAAATAATACAAATCTCCGTCATTGTAGCTGTATTCCATATCTTTTCTCTCAATGTAAGCAGTCGGGTACTTATCATTGGGGTTGAAAGTCTTTTCAACTACTGCTCCCGTAATTACATTTCTGATTTTTGTTCTTACAAAAGCGGCGCCTTTGCCCGGCTTAACATGCTGGAACTCGATAATAGAAACTACCTGTCCGTCCATTTCAAAAGTAACGCCGTTTCTGAAATCACCTGCTGAAATCATAAATCTACCTCCTGAATATCCGTACGGTTAATTCACCATACATCTCTACTATAATTATACATAGTTTTCTAAAAATTGCAAGAACTTTATAAAACAACAAGTTCTTTTGTAAGTTTTGCAAAATTTCGGTAACCGTCATCGGTTACAAGAACCATATCTTCTATGCGGACTCCGAACTTGTTTTCAATGTAAATTCCCGGCTCAACGGTTACAACCATTCCACTGCTGAGAATAATATTCCCAGACGGGGAAAGATTCGGCTTTTCATGAATATCAAGACCTACTCCGTGACCTGTTGAGTGTCCGAAGCACTTGCCGTACCCGTTATTTTCAATAATATCTCTCGCCGTTTTGTCGGCAAAAGATGAGTTTATTCCGGATTTAATAGAATCAAGCGCATTAAGCTGAGCGTCAAGCACGATTGAATAGATTTTCTTTTGCTCTTGGCAGGGGTTTCCCACAGACACCGTTCTTGTCATATCGCTGTGGTAGCCCTTATACAATGCGCCGATATCAAATGTTACAAAGTCTCCGTTCTTAACGGTGTTATTTCCCGGAACGCCGTGAGGCAAAGAGGTGTTTTTGCCGGCAATTGTTATCAAATCAAAAGATGCTCCCTCGCCGCCCTGTTTCTTAATCAGATATTCAAGCTCATTTTTTATTTCAATTTCACGCACTCCGGGCTTTAACAGATTTAACACCTGCAAATACGCTTCTTCGGTGATATTCTGTGCTTTTTGGATATACCCGATTTCTGTTTCGGACTTAATCATTCTTTGATTTTCAACGGTTAAATCTAAAGTTTCCGAAGAATCCAAAGAAATATCCGCCTTCAAAAGCTCTGCTTTAAGCTTGTTGTAAAATGTCACCGTTGTATGACTTGCTTCAATGTAAGCTTTGGTAATCCTGCTGCTTAAAAGGATATCTGATATATCCTTTAAAAGTGAGTTAGTCTGCACAACTTCACAGGACGACACTTTATTTTTAGCAGTTTCGATATATCTGAAATCCACAAGCAAATATGATTTATCCGAAGTTATAATCACCGTGCCCTCGCTGTGGTTAAATCCGGTATAATAATAGACATTATTATTATCTCTTAAAATTATTGCTTCATCATCATTTTTTAAAATCTTCGCAATTTTTGCAATCCTCTGTTTTTGTTCAGACAACTATATCATATCCTTTAAGGCTTTGATAGCCAATAAATAACTGTTTTTGCCGAATCCGCATATCTGACCCCTGCAAACAGGAGCAACAACCGACTTGTGGCGAAACTCCTCCCTGCTGTGAATATTAGACATATGAACTTCAACAAACGGAACGCTCACGCTTGCTATTGCGTCTCTTAAAGCGTAGCTGTAATGGGTCAGGGCTCCGGCGTTGATAATTACACCGTCATATTTTTCCCTTGATTCATGGACTTTATCAATTAGATCACCCTCGTGATTAGACTGAAAAATATCACAGTCAAATCCATCGTCTGACGCCCGGGATATTATGTCACGGTTAATGCTCTCTGCGGTTTCCGTACCGTAAATCCCCTTTTCTCTTATTCCCACAAGATTAAGGTTAGGTCCCAACAGAACAAGTATTTTTTTCATTATGTTACACCTCCGATAATTACAAAAAAGCGGACAGAAGCACTGTCCGCTTTTTAACTATTTACCTATATTTGCGTTTACGAGCTGCTTCGGATTTTTTCTTGCGCCTTACAGAGGGCTTTTCATAAGCTTCTCTCTTGCGGACCTCAGCAATAACTCCGGCTCTTGCGCACTGCTTCTTAAATCTCCTAAGTGCACTTTCAAGAGATTCGTTATCCTTTAATCTGATTTCTGCCATCTATCTTCCCTCCCATCTGCCATTCGGCATGGGTAATCTGCACATAATTGCAACTACAATTATATAATAAACAATTTTTGTTGTCAATACCAAAATAGTAATTAGTTGAAAAAACAGCTATTTTATCATTTTATGGTTTTACAACAATGTTTACAAGACGGCCCTTAATATATATTTCCTTGATAATATTCATATTATCAAGTGCCTTCGCAACACTTTCCTCCGACTTAGCAAGATCTAAAACTTCCTGCTGTTCAGCGTCAGGATTGATTTTAATTCTCACCTTAATCTTTCCGTTTACCTGAACTGCGATTTCAACGGTATCATCCTTACACTTGCTCTCGTCATATGAAGGCCAACTCTGTTCAGCAACAATTCCGTCGCCGAGTTTGCATATTTCCCAAATCTCCTCAGTAATGTGAGGTGCAAAAGGATTAAGCAAAATTGTAAATATTGAGAGTTCCTTTTTGTTTATTGTTCCAACGGCAGAAACATCGTTTATAAGCGACATCAAAGCTGCTATTGCGGTGTTAAACTTAATGTTCTCAATATCTTCGCCGACTTTTTTAATTGTTTTGTTAAAGGCGCCTTCAAGCTCGGGACGAATTTCATCTCCGTCAATCAGAATATTTTGTAAATTCCAGAATCTTTCCACAAATCTTCTGCAGCCTCTTATACTTGAAGGGCTCCATGGAGCGGCTTTCTCAAAATCACCAATAAACATTTCATACAAACGCATTGTATCAGCGCCGTATTCGTTTACTATGTCGTCGGGGTTTACAACGTTGCCCCTTGACTTACTCATTTTTTCGCCGTTTTCGCCTAAAATCATTCCGTGACTTGTTCTCTTCTGATACGGCTCTTTGGTGGGAACTATGCCGATATCGTAAAGGAACTTGTGCCAGAAACGGCTGTAAAGCAAATGCAGCGTGGTATGCTCCATACCGCCGTTGTACCAGTCTACGGGCGCCCAGTACTCGAGAGCTTCTTTACTTGCCAGAGCCTTATCGTTTTTCGGGTCCATATATCTTAAATAGTACCACGAAGAGCCAGCCCACTGGGGCATAGTATCGGTTTCACGATAAGCAACGCCGCCGCATTTAGGACAGGTTGTCTTAATCCAGTCGGTCATATTTGCAAGCGGTGACTCTCCGTTATCAGTCGGCTCATAGGACTCTACCATTGGAAGCTTAAGAGGCAATTCCTCCTCGGGAATCGGCACATAACCGCACTTGTCACAATGCACAATGGGAATAGGCTCGCCCCAGTAACGCTGACGGGAGAATACCCAGTCTCTCAGCTTATAATTAACCTTTGGACGGCCTGTGCCTTTTTCGGTAAGAAAATCAATCATTTTCTTCTTTGCTTCTTCAACAGACAGTCCGTCCAAAAACTGAGAATTGACCATAACTCCAGAACCGCAGTCTGTGTACGGTTCCTCCTGAACATTGCCGCCCTTTACTACTTCAATAATTGGCAAGTCGAATTTCTTTGCAAATTCCCAGTCACGGGTATCGTGAGCAGGAACAGCCATAATTGCTCCGGTGCCGTATGAAACCAGAACATAGTCCGAAACGAAAATCGGAATTTCTTTTCCGTTTACAGGATTAAACGCAGTTACGCCGTCAAGTTTAATTCCTGTCTTTTCTTTAACAACCTCTGTTCTCTCAAAGTCTGATTTCTTGGAGGCTTCTTTCTGATACTCCTTGATTTCGGGCATATTGTTAAGCAGGCCCTCCCATTTTTTGAGAACGGGATGTTCGGGAGAAATAACCATATATGTAGCGCCGAAAAGAGTATCCGGTCTTGTAGTATAAACCGTTAAAATGTCGCCTGCGGAAGTATTAAAGTCAACCTCTGCTCCGGTGCTTCTGCCAATCCAGTTAATCTGCTGAGCTTTTACCCTGTCAGGATAATCCACTAAATCCAAATCGTTTATGAGTCTGTCGGCATAGGCAGTAATTTTAAGCATCCATTGTGACTTAACTTTGTGAACAACCTCGCTTGAACAGCGCTCACAAACGCCGTTTACCACCTCTTCATTGGCAAGCACACATTTACAGGAGGTGCACCAGTTTACCGTTGTTTCTTTTTTATATGCAAGTCCGTGCTTAAACAGCTGTATAAAAATCCACTGGGTCCACTTATAATAATCAGGGTCGGTTGTGTTTATTTCTCTGCTCCAGTCAAAGGATATTCCCAAAGACTGTATTTGCTTTTTAAATCTTGCAATATTCTTTTTGGTGACAATTTCGGGGTGTATGTGGTTTTTAATTGCGTAGTTTTCCGTAGGAAGTCCGAAAGCGTCCCAACCTATAGGATAAAGCACATTATAACCCTGAAGTCTTCTTTTTCTTGATACAACGTCAAGTGCAGTATAAGGACGGGGATGCCCCACATGAAGTCCCTGTCCGGAAGGGTAGGGAAATTCTATAAGAGCGTAAAACTTCTTTTTATCGGAGTTTTCTTCTGCGTGAAATACTCCTTTGTCCTCCCATATTTTCTGCCATTTTTCTTCAATTTTTTTATGATCATATTTCAATGGTAACGCCTCCCAAGGTTTTCTTAATCAATAACGGAGGAAAGGTCAATTTCCTTTCCGTCCTCCCAAAGTCTTTCCAAATCATAATACTCTCTGGCTTCGTTGCTGAAAACATGCACAATAACATCTACATAGTCAAGCAAAATCCAACTGTTTGACCGATAGCCCTCAATGTGGCTTACCGAGATTCCTTTTTCATCAAGCTTTTCCTCCACAGCTTCGGCAAGCGCCTTAACCTGGGTACTGCTTGTACCGGTTGCAATAACCATATAATCGGCAAGAACAGATACATCCGAAATCTCAAGAACTTTAATATCCCTGCCCTTTTTACTGCTTAAAATTTTAGCTGTTTCAACAGCCTGTTCATAACTTGTCATATAAAAATCCTTTCAGGTTATTTTCTATTAATCATAATTTGATTGTACGCTTCCAAAGCATTGGGATGAATCGGAAGATTGCGTGACGCCAAATCAGCGATGGTGTACGCAAGACCGAAAGCCATTGCCTCTTCAAGGCTTTCGTCAGCCTTTTTACGCATAATCTCAACGCCGTCATAATCACGCTCTTCGCTGGTAAAATCGGCTATAAAGATAATCCTTTCCAGCAAAGACATATCTGCTCTTCCGGATGTATGATACTTAATTGCATTGATTATATCTTCGTCATCAATGCCTAATTCCTTTTGAACAAAAATGCTTCCGGACAATGAATGCCAGAGCTTTTGAGAATTTTTCTGCACATCATCCAAGATTATACCACTATCCGTAATGATTTTCAACTGTTCATCAAAAGGTGTTTCCTTTGTGACATCGTGCAGTATACCGGCAATCTTTGCTTTTTGAACATCTGCACCGTATTTTTCTGCAAGTCGAACAGCTTCTTTTGAAACATTAACGCTGTGGCGATAGCGTTTTTCGCCCATTCTTCCTTTAATCAGCTTTTTGTAATCATCAAAGCTCATACAATCACATCCCATACAAATTGTTATCCACTATATATTTATACACTTCTTTGTCCAAAAACCGATATACAAATTCTTTATTGCGTATATTTTCCCTGACGGTTGTGGAAGACAGCTTAATTACTTTTTCGTTGAGTATAACGGACTTTGCACCCATATTTTTGAGAAATTCCGAATGTTTTTTAAGGCTTTTATAATTATCGCTGTCACGAGGAAAGGTGACAATCGTTGCAAGAGAAAAGATTTTTTCGGGATTTTTCCAATCCTGTAAAGTAAGATACATATCTGCGCCCATTACCAAAAATATTCGGTCATTACAGTGAGTACGACTAAGCTCCGCCAATGTATCGCAGGTGTAGCTTTTTCCTTTTCGGTTTATTTCAATATCTGAAACCTCCGCTTTTTCTACGCCTTTAAATGCAATTTTGCACATATTATATCTGTCTTTCGGTGATGCCATATCAAAGCCCTGCTTGTGGGGGGAACTGTATGTCGGAACAATATATATTTTATCCAGTTCAAGGGATTCAATCACTTTTTCGGTAAATTTCCTGTGGGCTTTATGAACAGGATTAAAACTGCCCCCGAACATAGCTATTCTGCTCATCTTTTTTTAGGCAACACATATATGGGTTCGTCTTCGTTTTTCCTGTAAAGAACAAATTTTGAGCCGATAACCTGCACAACCTGGGCGTTGCATTTTTCTGCAATATATTCTGCCGCTTCTCGTGAACTGACAGGCGAGGTTTCAAGCACCTTCCCCTTAATAAGCTCCCTCGCAGTAAGTGCTGTGTCAGCCTGCATCATTAAGGTTTCTGAAATACCTCCCTTTCCCACCATAAGGATTGTATCTATTGAATTAGCCTGTCCCCTTAAAAAGGCTCTCTGTTTACTGTCAAGCATCATTATCCTCCAAATACTTTATCAATTCAAGTCTTAATTTTCTGAGCGCAATACCTCTGTGACTTACTGCGTCTTTTTCTTCACAATTCATTTCCGCAAAGGTCTTGCCTTTATACAAAAACACAGGGTCGTATCCAAAATTGTCTTTTCCTTTCGGTGCAAAAGCAATAGAACCATCGCATATCCCCTCTGCCCTTACGGTATCTCCGTTTGGCATAATACAGCATATTGAGCAGGTGAAATGAGCTGTTCTGTCACAAGCCTTGACATTTTTTAACTCAGAGAGGAGCTTTTGTATTCTTTCAACGTCGGACGCATTTTCGCCTGCGTAGCGAGCAGAATATATACCCGGTGCGCCGTCTAAAGCGTCAACGGACAACCCCGAATCGTCGGCAATAGCCGCCATTCCGATGGACTTATAGGCTGAATAAGCCTTCAAGTATGCGTTTTCAGCAAAGGTGCTTCCGTTTTCTTCCACATTTTCAAGCTTTAATCCGGCTTCTTTTGCCGAAACAGCTTCAATTCCCAAGGGGGTAAGAATTCTCTCAATTTCTCCCAGCTTTTTAGGATTATTGGTAGCAATTATAAATTTCATTCTGTTTCTCCGTTTTCAAATAATGCGCTGGCAAAAGAATGTGCGTCAAAGGGCTGTAAATCGTCAATTTGTTCGCCTACGCCGATATATTTAACAGGAATACCGAGACCCTGTTTTATGGCAAGCACAACTCCGCCTTTTGCTGTTCCGTCAAGCTTCGTCAAAACAATACCGGTTATGCCGGTTGCAAGTTTAAACTGTTCTGCCTGATTAACTGCATTCTGACCGGTTGTAGCGTCAAGCACCAAAAGCACTTCCTTATCTGCGTCAGGCAGTTCCCTGTCAATTACACGGTTAATCTTTGAAAGCTCATCCATCAGGTGTTTTTTGTTATGAAGCCTTCCTGCGGTATCACAAATAATAACATCGGCATTCCTTGACTTAGCGGCAGAAATAGCGTCAAAAACGACTGCGGCTGGGTCACTGCCCTCGTTTTGTTTTACAATGTCGCATCCGCTTCTGTCAGCCCAAATTTGGAGCTGATCTATTGCGGCGGCTCTGTAGGTGTCGGCGGCGGCAAGCAAAACTTTTTTGCCGTCGTTTTTAAGCTGATGAGCAAGTTTACCGATTGTAGTTGTTTTTCCCACGCCGTTTACACCGATAACCAGTATTATAGACGGCTTTGTTCCAATATTAAGCTCTTCTCCTCCGCTTAACATATCGCTGATAATATCCTGGAGCATATTGTGGATTTCTCCCGGGTCTGTAACTCCCTGCTCCTTAACATTTTCTCTTAATTTATTACAGATTTCTTCAGCGGTGGATACACCCACATCGCCCATAACCAACAATTCCTCAAGCTCCTCAAAAAGCTCCTCGTCAATCTTGGTAAAGGACTTTAGCATCGAATCTATCTGGCCAACAATACTGTCACGAGTTTTTTTTAGTCCCTCTTTTATTTTTTTGAAAAATCCCATAATTTCATCCCTTTATCTGCTTTTAATTCCTAATTTTTCAGCTACCTCAGTCGCTCTCAATTCAAGGAGCTTTGAAATACCTTCATCCTGCATGGTAACTCCGTACAAAACATCTGCTTCTTCCATTGTACCTCTTCTGTGAGTTATGAGAATAAACTGCGTGTTGTCCGTCATTCTCCGTACATATTGAGCAAATCTGTCAACATTTACATCGTCAAGCGCCGCTTCAATCTCGTCCATAACGCAAAACGGAGCAGGCCGCACCTTCATTATGGCAAAATACAAAGCAATAGCTACAAGTGCTTTTTCTCCGCCGGAAAGGGCGTCAAGGTGAACAACAATCTTTCCCGGAGGATGAACAATAATATCAATTCCGCTTGTCAGTATATTTTCCGGGTCGGTAAGTGCCAAAGACGCAGTACCGCCTCCGAACAGTTCTTTGAAAGTATATGTGAAATTTGTATTTATCTGCTCAAAGCTCTGAATAAATACCTCACGCATTTTTTTAGTCAGGTCAACAATAAGCCGTTCAATTTCTTTTTTAGATTTTTCCACATCATCAACCTGTGTTTTCATAAACTCGTATCTTTCAGAAACTTCTTTATACTCCTCAATAGCAGAAACATTGATATTTCCAAGCTGTTTAATTTTTTGTTTTAATTCATTTAACCGCCTTTGACCGAGAGCAATATCGGTAATTTCAGCGGCTGATTCACGAGCCTGACGGACGGTAAGTTCATATTCTTCCCACAGCTTTGCGGTTATGTCGTCATATTGTTTAGAAAGACTAATCTTTCTTTCTTCAAGTCTTGCAAGTTCTCTGCCCACAAACTCTCGTTCGTTTGTTTTCTCACGCTCCTGTTGGCGCAAAACGGCAGTTCGTTTTACAAGGGAATCACGCTCACTGTTGAGCTTATCGATTTTTTTGCCGCACAAATCTACCGCATTTTCAATGTTTGAAATTTCTTCTTTCAGCTTTTCTATACTGCGTCTGATGTCGCTGTCTTTTGATGAATACATTTCAATCTGATTGTTAATATCTGATTTTTTATTCACCTTTGAAAGGTTGTTAAGCTTTGCAAACTCAATTTCAGCTTTAATAGCGTCCCTGTCTTTTTGGAGCGTAACAATATCAAGCCTTATACTCTGAAGCTCGTCTGATAACTCCTCTCTCTTTTGAGAAAGTGTTGCCCTGTCGCCGGAAATCAGAGCAATCTGCTCTTCAAGAGCAGAAATTTCCGAGTTTATGCGCTCAAGTTCAGCAGATGAATTTTCTCCTGTTTCCGCAAGCTGTTTTGTTTTTTCAGAATTTGACGTTAACTCGTCAGCCATTTCGCTGAGATTTTTTTCCGCAGAAGCAATTTCATTATCGCAAGCCTTGAGTTCAGCAACAGTTTTTATCAAATCCTGATTGCAAAGGGATAAATCCCCCTTAAATCCTAAAATATCCGCCTCACATTTAGAACATTCTGCAAGAGCTTTCTCATAATCTCTGTTTGTATTTTTGTATTGTTCTGTGAGCTTTTCAGCCTCTGATTTGATTTTTTCAATTTCGGCAGTACGGCTTAAAAGTCCCGACTTTCTGCCCAGTGAACCGCCTGTTAAGGAACCGCCGGCGTTTACAACCTGTCCGTCAAGGGTAACGGTTTTAAATCTGTAGCCGTATTTTTTAGCTATTGCAACAGCGGAATTAAGGTTTTCCGCAATTACTATTCTTCCTAAAAGCGAGGATAAAATCCGTGAATACTCCTGACTGCAGGAACAAAGCTCTGAGGCAATGCCGATAAAGCCGTTGCAGTTTTCAACGCCGGATTCCTTTAATTCCTTTCCCTTAATAGTATTTACAGGCAAAAAGGTAGCTCGTCCGCCGTCATTATCCTTTAAATAGCGAATTGCCCTTTTTGCGTCTTCTTCGGTAGCTGTAACGATATTCTGCATTGCACCACCAAGTGCAGTTTCAACGGCGACTGTGTATTCTGAAGGAACTTTAATCAGCCTTGATACAGGTCCGCAAATTCCGCCTATTTTACCTGCTTTAGAAGCTTTTACTATGATTTTAACGCTGTGGGAAAAGCCCTCCAAATTCCTTTCCAAGTCCTCCAGAAGCCTTGCCCTACGTTCTTTTTCTTTTGAATCAAGCAGAAGCTTGTCTGATGTGTTTTTTAATTTTTCTGATTTTTCTTTATAAGAATTATGCTTTATTTCAAGCCCCTTCAGCGAATTGTTAAGTCTTTGAATTTTGTCCTGTAAATTTGAACATTTATTTTCGTATGATGAATGTATCTCTTTTAATTCGCCGATTTCTTTCTTTTTAGCGTCAATACTGCTTTCAAGAACCGATTTCCTTTGGTCTAAATCGGAGATTGCGGAACGGCTTGTAAGAACAGCGACCTTTAGGTCCGCTCCGTTTGCTGAAAGCTTAGTAAGCTTTGCTGAAAGCTCCTGAAGTCTGTCGCCGCTTATGCCCGATGAAACATTGACATCGTTAAGTTTTTCACCGATTTCGTTGTATTTATTCTGTTTGTTGTTTATAACTTCTGAAATCTCGCTGATTTTTATTTCCTTTTCGGAAATTTCTTTTTCTGTGTCAGCCTCGCTGATTTCAAGTGTATCAATCTCATCCTGTAATCTTTTGATATTTTCTTCATTATGTAAAATATCGTTTTCATATACGGAAACCGAAGATTTTTTTGAATTGAGTTCTGCAGTATATTCTGCAATATTGCGCCTTATGTTGTCTATTGAAGAGGCGTATTCTCCCGATTTAAGATAAATACCCTCGCTTTCGGACTGTATTTTTTCAAGTGCCGAAGCGACTTCATCATGCTGATTTTTTGCGATGATGATTTTATCATCCTGTTCCTTTAAAAGCTTTTGAGATTTACTCAGGGTATCAAGCCAAATTCCTATTTCAAGACCACGCTTTTCTTTTGAATAAACAAGGAATTTTTCTGCCTTTTCAGACTGTGTTTTAAGCGGGCCTATTCTTTCTTCAAGGTCTGTAACTATATCTCTCAGTCTCAGCAAATTATCTTCCGTGTTCTTTAATTTTCGTTCTGCTTCAATTTTTCGGTATCTGTATCTTGAGATTCCGGCAGCTTCTTCAAAAATTTCCCGTCTGTCTTCGCTTTTAGACGCAACTATGCTGTCAATTTTGCCCTGACCAATCATTGAATATCCGTCACGGCCTAAACCCGTATCCATAAAAAGCTCATTTATATCCTTGAGCCTTACCGACGCCTTATTGATTAAATATTCACTTTCACCGCTTCGGTAATACCGCCTCGTGACTGCAACAGTATCGCCGTCAAAGGGAAGAAGCCGGTCGCTGTTATCGATAGTAAGCGTAACTTCGGCAAATCCCTGTCGTTTTCTTCCGTCAGTTCCGTTAAACACAACATCTTCCATTTTAGAGCAACGCAGACTTTTTGGCGACTGTTCTCCGAGAACCCACCTTATTGCGTCGCTTATGTTGCTTTTTCCGGAACCGTTAGGTCCGACTACGGCGGTCATACCGTTATCGAATGTTAATTTAGTTTTGTCGGGAAAGGTTTTAAATCCCTGTATTTCTAAAGATTTCAGAAGCATTTGCTCACCATACTTTTCAGGTATTATGTATCAATAATTCTAATTTCGTATTTTTCTAAACTGTCATCGTCTTTTATCTTAACATTATATCCTAAGCTGTTCAAATAGTCTATATTGCACCTGTGCTGACCTATGAGCTTTGATTTTGACTTTGGAGAAACAAAAACGGTTATATTGTTTGAAGACACTTCGGTTAATTTTCCGTCAATTCTTTCTCTGAAAATTCTATTTTCACAAAGCTCCTTAAAGGCAGGATGATAATTGTTATACACAATATTTTTTTCAAGGCTCTCGCTGTAATGCAGGCCAACTCTGATTACTTTAATTTTGTTTTCTTCAAAAAGAAGCATAAGCTCAGAGCATAACTTTACGGACTCCTCCAGCGAATAAGTATTGTAGGTACCTTTTTTGTATAAATCCGCAAGCAATGTGTTGTCTATTATTACTGTCGGATAAATTCGGACGGTATCCGGATGCATTTTTATAAAGCATTGGGCTGTGTATCGGTCCTTATCAAAATCCGCTGTGTATAGCCCTGTCATCATTTGCAGACCCAAAGAAAAGCTGTATTCTTTTATCAGGTCAGAGGCATTTTCAACATCTTTCGCCGTGTGCCCCCGTAAATTAGCTTTAAGCACACTTTCGCACATTGACTGGGCGCCTAATTCAATGGAAGTTACTCCGTAGCGTTTGAGTATATCAAGAATATTGCTGTCAATGCAGTCGGGGCGTGTTGAAATTCTTATTCCGGCGAATTTATCAAGGTGTTTATTGGCAGTTTCAAGCAAAGCAACCATATAATCTCTGTCAACAGCCGTAAAACTACCGCCGAAAAAAGCGATTTCGGCATTTTTTGCACTGTTGCCCATACGCACGGCAGAATCTGACAAAACAGCGTCAATCTCAGCCGGAGAAGGCATAACTGCCTGACCTGTAATTTCTCTCTGATTACAGAATGAACAAAGATTTTTACAGCCTTTATGAGGTATAAAAAAGGCTACATTTGAATGTTTACTAATAGCCCATCAGCCCCAATGCCTCACGGGCGGCCTGCTGTTCAGCCTGCTTTTTACTTTTACCGCCGCCTCTGCCAATTACATTACTGTTGAGGTGCACTTCAACGACAAAGTGTTTGTCGTGGTCGGGACCGCTTTCTCCCACAAGAACATACTCAAGCATTTCTCCGGGGTTTTTTTGTATAATCTCCTGGAGGGTTGTTTTGTAATCCTTAGCCGGGTGCTTTTTGTACGCCTTAATTTCGGGAATAACAAATCGAAGGATAAATTTCCCTGCCGGCTCTTTACCTCCGTCAAGGAATATAGCCGCAATCAAAGCTTCAAAGGCGTCCGAAAGTATCGAGGGTCGTTGTGCACCCTTGTTATGCTGTTCCCCTCGGCTTAAAATAAGGTAATTACCCAGATTTATCTGCTTTGCAAATTTATACAGACTGTCTTCGCACACAAGAGAAGCCCTAAGCTTTGTTAGCTCTCCCTCGGGAAAATCGGGACAGTTCTTATAAATATACTCCGATACAACAAGCGACAGCACAGAATCTCCTAAAAATTCAAGACGCTCGTTGCAGGGAATGTTTTTGCTTTTATGTTCATTAGCATATGAGGAATGAGTTAAAGCAACCCTTAGCAATTCCGGGTTATTAAAAGTATATCCTATGTTATTTTGTAATTCTTCCATATTCATCATCCTTACAGTTCAGCGGATATAGTTTCAATCACATTTGCGTCAATATAATTTTTAGTAAGCCTGATGGCATTTTTTATTGTATTGGCTTTTGCACTGCCGTGAGCCTTAAAAACAGGTTTTGCACAACCCATGATGGGCGCACCGCCGTACTCGTGATAATCAAACTTATTCTTTAAGCCTTTTAAGTCGGAATATACAATTCCTGCGGCTAATTTATTCTTTAAGTTTTTAGAGAAAAGCTTTTTTATCTCTCCCATAACAGACTTTGCAACGCCCTCGTATGTTTTTAAAATAAGATTTCCCGAAAATCCGTCGCAAATAACAACGTCGCATACCCCCTGAGGAAGCTGTCTGCCCTCTGCATTTCCGATAAAGTTCAGACCGCTGGCGCTTATAAGCTCATAAGCCGTATGCTGAAGTTCCGTTCCTTTATGGGGTTCCGTACCGATATTTGCAAGTCCAACTCTTGGATTATTTATGTTCATAACTTTTTCCATATATATTGAGCTCATTCTTGCAAATTGCTTTAGCATTTCGGGACGGCAGTCAACATTCGCTCCGCAGTCGCAAAGCATAAAACATCCGTCGTTAAAATGAGGTAGAACAGCCGCAAAACCCGGTCGCTTTATTCCCTTGATTCTCTTAACAATCATAGTTGCTCCAACGCATATTGCGCCACTGTTGCCTGCGCTGATAAATCCGTCACCGCCGCCGTTTGCTAAAAGCTTCATTCCCACAGCCATAGAGCTATCGGACTTGGATTTAAGTATCTCTCCCGGTTCCTCGTCCATAGCAATTACGCTATCGGCGTTTACAATTTCAACAGATGACAAACCAATATTATTCTGTTTGGCAGTATCTTTAATAACATTCTCTTTGCCGGTAAGAATAATATCCACACCATATTCTTCTTTTGCCAAAAGTGCGCCTTTTATAATCTCAAGGGGAGCATTGTCCCCTCCGAAAGCGTCAACAATAATTTTCATTTATACCACCTTTATTCATTAAGGTTTTGCTGAGTAATCATATTTTTAAGTTCATCGAGTCCACGGCTTGAATATGCCTCGGCTCGTTGCTTTTTATCCCTCGGTCTGTTTTCAAGCTCCGGCAGTATTCCGAAATTTGCACCCATAGGCTGAAACTTCACCACCGATTCATCGGAAATGTACCTGCTTAATGCTCCTATCATAGAGGTTTCAGGCAAAGTGATAAGAGTTTTTCCGAGAATATGTCGAGCGCAGTTAATTCCTGCCAGCAAGCCTGAGGATGCAGATTCCATATATCCCTCAACGCCCGTAAGCTGTCCAGCAAAGAACAAATCGCTTTTATCTTTCAGATTCCAGGTATTGTTTAAAAGCTTGGGGGAATTTATAAAAGTATTCCTGTGCATTACACCGTAACGGCAGAATTCGCAATCTTTCAGAGCAGGAATCAGTCCGAAAACACGCTTTTGTTCACCGAATTTCAAATTTGTCTGAAACCCAACAAGGTTATACATAGTTCCGTTTTTATTCTCTTTTCTCAGCTGTAACACAGCCCATGGTCTGTGTCCGGTTTTTGGGTCGGTCAAGCCCACAGGCTTCATCGGGCCGAATCTAAGAGTATCTTCCCCCCTTTTAGCCATTACCTCGACAGGCATACAACCCTCGTAAACCTTCGGATTATTAACATCAAAATCGTGTAACTCAGCTCTTTCGGCGGTAACAAGTTCACTGTAAAAATGCTCATACTCATCTTTGTTCATAGGGCAGTTAATATAATCGTCTTCCCCACCCTTTCCGTATCGAGAAGCTGTAAAGGCATATTCCATATTAACGGAATCAGCCTTTACAATAGGAGCCGCCGCATCAAAAAATGAGAGGGATTCTCCGAATTTTTTCTCAAGATTACTTGAAAGAGAATGTGAGGTCAAAGGTCCTGTAGCAATTACCGTAGGAACTTCAAAATCTATATTGCCGACCTCTTCAGTTATAACGGAAATTAGTGGATTGTTCTTTATATTTTCGGTTACCGCTTTTGAAAACAAATCCCTGTCAACTGCAAGGGCACCGCCGGCAGGTACTGAAGTTGCGTCAGCGCACTTCATTATGAGAGAATCAAGCATACGCATTTCTTCTTTTAACATTCCTGCGGCACTTGCGATTCTTAACGCCTTAAGAGAATTAGAACAAACAAGCTCGGCAAATAAATCCGACTTATGAGCAGGGGATTTAACAACGGGCTTCATCTCATAAAGATTAACGAAAATTCCTCTTTTGGCAAGCTGATAAGCCGCCTCGCACCCTGCAAGCCCGGCTCCGATGACATTAGCCTTGTTCATTAGTTATTCTCCGAATCCTTAATTGTTTTTGAATAACCGCATCCCTCTTTAGCGCAGAAAACCGTCGGTTTTTTGCCTTTTTTCTTATAAAGAATTTCGCCGCACTGGGGACATCTTTCGTTGACAGGCTCATTCCATGAAACAAAACCACATTCCGGGTAGTTACTGCATCCGTAGAAAATTCTCTTGGATTTAGTGTGCTTTACAATAACATCTCCGCCACATTTAGGGCATTTAACACCTGTTTTTTCAACATATTTTTTTACATTCTTACATTCAGGATACCCGGGACACGCAATGAATTTGCCGTATCTTCCCACCTTGACAACCATCTTACGACCGCATTTTTCGCAGATAATATCGGTTTCGTCCTCTTTTAACTGGATCTTGACTCCCTCCATCTCGGCTTTCGCTTTCTTCAGAGTTTTGTCAAAATCATCGTAGAAATTGTCAAGGAGCTCTACCCAGTTTTCTTTGCCCTCTTCTACCAAATCAAGCTCGTTTTCCATCTGAGCCGTAAACTTAACATTTACAATCTTCGGAAAACGCTCTTTCATCAATTTTACTGAAACTTCTCCCAGTTCTGTCGGGACAAGGCTTTTTCCCTCACGCTTTACATATTCTCTCGAGGTAATTGTTGAAATTGTAGCCGCATAAGTTGACGGCCTTCCGATTCCGTTTTCCTCAAGGGTTTTAATAAGCGACGCCTCAGTGTACCTTGCAGGAGGCTGAGTGAAATGCTGATTCGGGATTATGCTCTTGACTTTTGCGGTCATATTTTTTTCTAAGGGCGGCAATTCGGTAGATTTCTTCTCTTCCTCATCCTTGCTTTCGGTGTAAAGACATGTAAAGCCGTCAAAATCCACACGATAACCCGACGCCTTAAAAATATAACCGTTTCCCACAATGTCTGCCTGAGTTGTTTTTTGCACACACTCAGCCATCTGGGAAGCTACAAATCTGTTCCAAATCAGCTTGTAAAGCTTGTATTGGTCAGATGTTAAGCTATCTTTAACGGTATCAGGCGGAAAATCCATAGAAGCAGGTCTGATGGCCTCATGACCGTCCTGAGCGTTGGAGCGGGATTTAAAAAATCTCGGTTTTGACGGAAGATACTTATCACCAAACTGCGACTTAATGTAGCTTGTAACACTTTCTACTGCAACGTTAGACACTCTCAACGAATCAGTTCTCATATAAGTAATCAAACCTGTTGCGCCAAAACCCTCAAGGTCTATGCCTTCGTAAAGCTCCTGAGCTACACGCATGGTACGCTTGGACTGAAATCCCAGCTTTCGTGAGGCTTCCTGCTGAAGGGTCGAAGTAATAAACGGAGGCGCAGGCGATTTTTTCCTTGTGCCGTTTTTAACCTTGGTAATAACAAATTCTGCGTCTTTAACATCATTGTAAATTTTGTCAGCCTCTTCTTTTGAAGATATTTTCAGCTTACCTTTCTCATTTCCGTATAAAGAGGCAGTAAACACTCTTCTGCTGCCCTGAGGAGAAAATTTTGCGTCAATGGACCAATACTCTTCGGGCTTGAATTTTCTGATTTCTTCTTCTCTGTCAACAATAATCCTTACAGTTACAGACTGAACACGACCTGCAGAAAGTCCTCTTCTGATTTTTTGAGAAATAAAGGGACTTAGTTTGTATCCCACAAGCCTGTCTAAAATTCTTCTTGCCTGCTGAGCGTCAACCAGGTCAAGGTCAATGCTTCTCGGCGACGCCATTCCCTTGGTGACTCCCGATTTTGTAATTTCATTAAACTCAATCCTGTTTTTTACTTCGGGACTCAACCCTAAAATATATGCAAGATGCCAGGAAATAGCCTCTCCCTCTCTATCAGGGTCGGTTGCAAGATATACAAAGTCGCTGTCCTTAGCAAGTTTCTTTAAATTCTTAACCAAATCTTCCTTTCCCTTGATAATTTCATACCGAGGGGTAAAATTGTTCTTTATATCCACACTCAAGCGAGATTTAACCAAATCTCTGATATGTCCCATAGAGGCGACCACCTCATAATCTGAGCCAAGATACTTTTTAATTGTCTTTGCTTTTGCAGGTGACTCGACAATAACAAGATTTGACATTATTCACACTCCAACACTATTTTAATTTATAGCATCTGCCTTGGGTACTTTCGATAAGACCTTTCATCTCAAGCTTTGTTACCAAAGGCAGCAGTTTATATACTTTTATGTTTAGTTTAACAGATAATTCATCAATATGAATCGGCTCATTGCCAATTGACTCGTAAACCGTTTTTTCATCGTTACTTAACCTTATATCATTTCTGTGAACGGGTAATTCTGTGTTCTTTTGTTTAACTTCTGTTTTTAACTTATCTTGATTGTTTGTTTTTGATTTTTGTGTATTGTCATATTTTTCGGCAGGATGATTCTTGTTCATTCCTTTTATGGGAATTACCTTAATTTCTTCATTGGTCGCAGAATATTCTTTTGTTTCGGCTGTTACATAAACATTATCAAACTGATTGATAATATCGGTATATTCCGTAACCGGAACTGCACAGCCGTCTTTAATAAGCTGGTTTGAACCAAAATCATAAGAGGAATCTGCGGCTCCCATAAGAGCAAACAACTCTTTGCCCTGTTCCAAAGCATAATTTGCAGTTATAAGCGAACCGCTTTTTTTACCTGCCTCAACAATTAAAACGCCGTCTGACAATGCAGAAATTATCCTGTTTCTTGCAGGAAAATTATGAGGAAGCGGAGGTGTATCGGGAGGATATTCACTTATTACAGCACCCTTAAAGGTTATACTTCTTCGCATATTAGCATTATCTCGAAGATAGTCTGTGTTTATTCCGCATCCTAAAACACAAACAGTTACTCCGCCGGCGTTTAAGGTCCCTCTGTGAGCAGCGCAGTCTACACCTAAAGCGCCGCCGCTTATTATAGTAACCCCTACCTTTGAAAGATTGTAAGCAATATTATACGCATGACGCACGCCGTATTCTTTCGGCTTTCTTGCGCCGACAATTCCTATAGTAAGCCTGTTATCAATATCGTTAAGCTCTCCGCTTACATACAAAACAGCAGGAGGAGCATAAATATTGAACAAACAGCGTGGGTATTCCTCATCTTCAAAGGTAAACAATGAGTAACCCAATTTTACGGATTTTGAAAAAATTGATTGCGCCTTATCAATACTTGAATTAGAAAGCGCAGTTATTTCTTTATCGGTAAAAATACCTGAAAGTCTCCACTCTCTTTCTTTACCCAAGTAAAAATCTTTGATACTGTCATACATTTCAAAAATTTTCTTAGGCTTTGGACTGTTGTATCCGATTGCATTAACAAGCCAAACCCAATAAATTATGTTTTCGTTCATTCCCTCATCATTTCCCAAATTAAAATGCCCGCCGCAACCGAAGCGTTAAGAGATTCTGCTCTTCCCCCCATCGGAATAGTAATTTTCCTGCCGCAAGCCGAAATCGTGCTTTCAGTTAAACCGTTGCCCTCGTTTCCGATAACAGTGATACAGTTGGGAGAAAATTTTACACTGCCGGCCTTTTCACAGTCAGGCGTTACAACAGCCGCATAAGAATCGAGCTGTCTGTTGCCTGAAATAAAATCACCTAAATCATCAACAACAGAAAACGGCATACGGAATACAGCGCCCATTGTGCCTCTGACAACTTTCGGAGAATAAACGTCACAGCAATCCTTTGATAACACAATTCCGTCTATTCCCAGCGCCTCGGCGGTCCTGAAAACAGTACCCATATTTCCCGGGTCCTGGATATTTTCAAGGGCAATATACTTTCCGCCGAGTTTTATTTTATCAAACAGACAGTTTTTGTCAAGACGGCTTATGCAGGCAAGCATCCCCTGAGGAGTAAAAGTATCGGAGATTTTAGAATAAAGACTATCTGAAAAAACATACATTTTCTCGCCTTTGTTACGGCATTGGCTAAAAAATTCGTTGTATTTGTCGCAAGCGCTTTCGGAAAAAATAAAATTTTTAATTTTGCATCCGCTTAAAACGGCGTCATTTACTATACGAAAACCTTCAGCTGTAAAAAGTCCGGTTTTCTTTCTCATTTTTGAACTTTTTATAAGTTTCTCGGTTTCTTTAAAAACAGGATTGTCTTTACTGGATATTATTGTCATAAAAACTCCAACTACTCAAATATAATAAGAAATAGCAAAAGCGTTTGGGAAAACCCAAACGCTGTTACAAAATTATTTTGCAGAATTTGCCTGCTCTACAAGACTTGTAAATGCCTTTGGATCTGAAATTGCAATTTCAGAAAGCATTTTACGGTTTAATGTAATTCCGGCTTTTTTAAGTCCGTTCATAAATGATGAATAGTTAGTTCCGTTCATCTTGCAAGCAGCAGAAATACGGGTAATCCACAAGCGGCGGAAATCTCTCTTTTTCTGCTTACGACCGATATATGCGTAGTTGCCGGACTTCATAACGGCTTGTTTAGCCATTTTAAAGTGTCTGCTCTTGGAACCCCAGTAGCCTTTGGCAAGCTTTAATGTCTTTTTTCTTCTTTTGCGAGTCATCATCGCACCTTTTACACGTGCCATATTATATTACCTCCGAATTGTAATGAATTATTTGTAAGGGATTAAACGCTTAACCTGAGCAACATTTGTCTTATCAGTAACTGTTGTCTGTCTCAAGCCTCTTTTACGCTTAGTAGTCTTCTTATTCAGAATGTGGCTTTTATTTGCATGTGCACGGATGACCTTACCGTTTTTTGAAATTTTAAAACGCTTTTTCGCACCGCTGTGTGTTTTAATTTTTGGCATAAATATATCCTCCTTAACTTAATTTACTGTTTATTGGACTTCGGAGCAAGGAACATTAGCATATTACGACCCTCGAGCTTAGCCGGCTTTTCAACCACTGCCGATTCGCCGCAAGCCTCTGCAAAACGCTTCATAGTGTCATATCCGATTTCCGGATGACCCATTTCACGTCCCCTGAACCTGATAGAAACCTTAACCTTATCTCCCTTAGAAATAAACTTCAGAGCATTGTTAAGCTTGGTATTAAAATCATGAACATCAATATTAAGGGAAAGTCTAACTTCTTTAATATCAACAACATGCTGTTTTTTTCTTGCTTCCTTTTCTCTTTTTGCCTGTTCAAAACGGTATTTGCCGTAATCCATTATTTTGCAAACAGGCGGTT
Organism: bacterium; assembly: GCA_022774755.1. Lineage (GTDB taxonomy): Bacteria > Bacillota > Clostridia > Oscillospirales > Acutalibacteraceae > Ruminococcoides. The sequence goes on along the minus strand of JALFLK010000021.1, from coordinate 125,616 downwards.
TTGACTGAGGAGCAATCTTAACCAAATCCAGGTTCTTTTCTGCTGCAAGGTCAAGCGCTTCGGCGGCAGACATTATGCCTAACTGAGCACCGTCAGAGCCGATAATTCTTAACTCTTTATCACGAATTTCTTCGTTGATTTGTAGTTCTTTACTGCTGATGTCGAGCACCTCCAAAAAATAAAAAATAAATGCGGACAGCATAAACCGTCCGCATAACAATAGTTAAATAAAGAATACTTATCTAAATATTGACCCGTGCAGACGACACCCCACAGGTGAAAGCAATACTGCCTTTCTTTATTGTGATTAAATTATAATATCATAAATGAAAAAAGTCAAGTGTTCTGCTAAAAAATTTTAATTTTAACGTAAAATTATTCTTCAAGAGCAGAATAAATAAGCTTTGTTACCCTTTCGGTGGACTTGCCGTCCCTGTAATCAAAGAACATATCGGCAAACGGCTCAATTTTCTCGGTATTATAATCTTCGTTTTTAATGGAATCTATAAGCTCATTCTGAGAATATACTATTTTTCCCGGGGCATAAAGCTTAAAATCAAAGTAAAAATCACGCTCGTTTATATATTTTTCCAAGTCAAAAACATAGAATATCATCGGGATGTTAAGGAGCGATGCTTCAAAAACAAGGGACGAATAGTCTGTGATTATGACATCGGTTACAAACAAAAGGTCATTTAGCTCATTATCCTGAGAAAGGTCGATTACTCTGTCGGCATACTTTTTGGGTATCGGCTGTTTATCTGAAACAAATGGATGATGTTTTACAATAAATACGTAATCATCGGGCAGTTTTGAACAAACCTCCTCCAAATCAAACATTTCAGTGGGATAAAATGCAGTTTCTTTTACCATTCCTCTGAAAGTAGGCGCAAAGAGGACAATCTTTTTACCTATAAAGTTCGGGTGCTTTTCATAAAAATCTGCCCTTGCTTTTTCTTTATATTGTTCATCAAAAAACACATCGGTTCTCGGTATTCCTGTAGGAACAACATTGTCTGTAGGAATGCCAAAGCCCTCTGAGTGACATTTTTTGCAGTAAGATGAGCTGACAGTAACATAATCGTAGCTCCTGTGATTTCTTGTCTTCTGAGGTGAACCCATAGGCTTAGATAATCTTGTAAATCCAAAAGTTTTGAACGCTCCGCAGGCATGCCAAAGCTGGATAAGCTTTGTTTCTTTCCTTAAGTCAATATAATGAATCTGAGGAGTGAACTCATCAAGTATTATTACCTTGCTGGTAGCACACGCTTTTGTAAATTTATTGATTTCTCCAAAAGACATCTCGGAAATTGTATGTTCATTTAAAATAAAATCTATCTTAAGGGATTTATCTTTCTTAAGTTTTTCATAAACAAAGGCAAAATTTCCGCTTAAATCATTTCTTCTGAGAGAAATAAAAGTAATCTTCTTTCTGTCGATTTTTCGTAGCCTGTAAAAATTATACAACGCTTTAAAAACAAACCTTTTTGCCGTCCAGATTGAAACCTTTTTGGTTGCAACCTGAGAAAATCTCCAAAAAACAAAAGCAAAAAATCTTTTTAAGGGATTTTCGTCGTTTATTCTTGCAGGCATACTTTTATTCAGCGTCATACATATGAGTCCGTCAATCACAAAAATCGGAAGCATAAGTATCGCAACTAAATATTCAAATGTTACAATAAGGAAATTTAATACGCCGAAAAATATTTTTGACAGCAGAGAAGGATAAATTTTTCTCTTAATCGGGAAAAATTCCACCATATTTCCTTTGATTTTACAAGGAAAACCGCTGTCAATCGTTTCAACAATTTCCGGCTTAATTTCAACGGGGATTTCTTCCTCATAAAAATCGGCAAAGCTGAAATTAAAGCTCATTTTAAACGGACTGCAGTCTTTTCTCGTATGCCAAAATATCTGATCCAGCATATATGTGTATTTTCCAGAAAAGAAACATTTTCCCTGAACGTAGGTAATGTTAGAAAGGACAAAGGGAATTCGCCTGTCCTCACTTCCGTTATTAAAATAAAGTATAATTTTAGGTCTTGACAAATAATGAGAGTTTATGGCACTATCGGATATTTCTCCCATTATTGTCATTGTTAATTTGTTTTGTTCTAAAATAAAACTCTTAACCTGAATTTTATATTCCAAACTATTACACCCCGTAATCAATCAAGAAATCAAGCTTTTCATTCTGCTTACAGCCTCGCCCAAAGGATACTCGCCTGAAAAAACAGACGAGGAGCCGGCAACAAGCAAATCAGCACCGTTTTTACGCATCTGTCCGCACAGATCCCAGCTTACGTGTCCGTCAACTTCAAGAATAATATCTTTTTCGCTGTTATCAATTATTTTTCTCACTGAAGCAATTTTTTCCATACTTCCTTTTGCAAGGGGCTGTCCGGCAAAGCCCGGGTAAACGGTCATTACAAGCACCCCTTCGATTATGTCAAGATAATCATTTAGGACACCGCTGTCAGTGTCAGGGCTTAAAGCGATAAAAGGAGACGCTCCCCTGTTCTTAATTTCACTTAAAACATCAAGCACATTTTCGCAGGACTCTATATGAACGGAAACAATATCTCCGGCAGAAATTTCCATAGCGTCAAAATATTTTTCTGGGTTATATGCCATTATGTGTATATCCCTTTTCATATTTTTCAGCACCGTTTTTACCAAACGGATAATTGTTGTATCCAAAGTAATATTCGGCACAAAGCTTCCGTCCATAAAATCCAGATGTATATACTCCGCACCTGCTTTGTCAAGAGCTTTGATTTCTGACTCTAAATTCAGCAAATCAGCACACATCAGCGACGGGGAAAGCATACCTTTCATAAAGCTCCCTCTCAATCTTCATTAACAACCATAACTTTTGCAAAAAATTCGGTGTTGTCTTTCATTATGTTAAGACCCTTTTCCATATCTTTAAGGCTGAACTTATGGGTTATCAAGCGGCTTACATCTATTGTCTTAGACGACATAGCGTCAACAACCATATTCCAGTCGCTTTTGGCGGTATCGCTGTAACTTGAGTTCCAGGTACCGAAAACAGTAAGCTGTTTTCTTAAAATCTGCCAATAAGTATTTTGCGGAAAAGTATAGTCGCCGTGCGGATTGCCGACGAATATCACCTTTCCTCCGGCTGCGGCAGCTTCAAGGCAATTACAGGCAGTAGCGGCAATTCCGACAGCTTCAACGGCAATATCGGCACCGTGTCCGTTTGTCTTTTCCATTACCCATTTTATCGGGTCTTCGTGGGATGAATTGCAATATTCAAAAAATCCCATATTCTCGATGAATTCCCAATTATTTAGGTCTGTTCCCACCAAAAGCACCTTTGCACCCCAGGCTCTTGCCCATTGTGCAATAAGCATACCGATAGTACCGGGACCGAAAATAACCACATTATCTCCTATCTCAATCTGTGCCCTTCTCAAGGCGTGAAGAGCAACGGCGCAGGGCTCTGTCATAGCAGCTTCTTCGTAGCTTAAATTATCGGGAATGGGGACAATATTCCAAACAGGTACTCTGACATACTCAGCAAAAGCTCCGTCGCTCCTTGAGCCTAAGTAATCATAGCTTTTGCACATCTCATAACTGCCCTTGTTACAGTTTTCGCACTTTTTGCATGGAATAAGGGGAAAAATCGTTGCACGCTTTCCCACAAGCGATTCATTCTCCTTCTCGGCAACAGCTACAACTTCTCCGGAAAATTCGTGTCCCGGGATTGTCGGAAAATGATACGTACCGTTTACAAAAATTCTCGGAATATCAGAACCGCAAATTCCGCAGGCGTGTACTTTAACAAGCGCCTCACCGCTTTTTATTTCGGGAACTGGATAATCGCAATATTCAAGGTTGCCAACTGATTTTAGCACTCTGGCTTTCATTTTATCCAAATTTTTCATCGCCTTTCAAAATTGTTTCAAAGGTTTCCAAATCTTCAACCGTAGTAATTTTCAGATTTCTTTCACTTCCAGGCACCATAGTTATATTCATACCGTGCCGATAAGCGATTTCACTGCTTCCTGCGGTGTTTGAAATTTCTTCGTCCGAAACCTCGTTATGGATTTCATAGTATCTCTTAAATTTAAAGCTCTCGGGGGCTTGTCCTGCAAAAAGCTCGGAGCGTTTCAGAAGTTTGTCAATGGATTTTCCGTCACAGCTTTGATAGACTGTATCTTTAACTGAAATAACAGGCATTGCTCCGTCGTACTCCGTCGCTCCCTTAATGCAGTCGGAAATGATTTTGTCTGAAACCAACGGACGAGCCGCATCGTGGACAATAACAATATTAGTATCCTTTGCATTTTCGGCAATACATTTAAGACCGTTATATATAGAATGCTGTCTTGTCTTTCCTGCCGGAGCATAACCGCATATTTTCGTTACCGAATATTTCTCTGCATATTCTTCTACGAACTTCTGCCACTTTTCGCTGACAACCACCACAATATTATCTATCTCGTTGTGATTTTGAAAAATATCAAAGCAATAGGAAATAACAGGCTTATCATTAACCATCAAAAATTGCTTTGGGCGGTCAATGCCCATACGGCTTCCCACACCGCCTGCAAGTATTATTGCAGTATTCATAAAATAATAATCCCCCGTTCAAATGCTTTAATCCTATCTAAGGACATATTAACACTTATAATCATATGTTATCATATCACATTCCGTAGTTTTTTGTCAACATTTTGCTGAATAATCAAGGCGAATAGAATGACATAAAAATACCTCTTAACGAAAAATCTAAATTCATAAATTACAATTTTTTAACTTGTTTTTTATCTCATTGTAAAATCACAGCATATATGTTACAATTTTAAAAAATAAATCGGATGTGATTTTTTGAACTACAATTATCAACCGCAAGTATATGCTAACCGCATTATTCTTGAGAATCAAAAGAAAAGAGAAATCCGAAAAACGCTTAGCGGTTTAGGATTTATGGTTTTTGCGGAAAATCTTTTGTTTATATTTATGTTTGTGACTTTTTCATTGATTACAGGCTTTTCGCCTATATTAGAGTCGGAATTTTATGTAAATAATTACTATGCCATTGTAAATCTGTTTCAAGGAATAGTGCTGTTTACTTCTATGGTTGGAATAGGTCTGTTGTACTGCGCATTTTCATCAACAAAAATCAGTTCCGTAATAAGTTTCACACCGGTTAAACCTGCAAAATTCATCGCCTATGTTCTTTTCGGTTTAGGTATCGGTTACCTTGCAAATTATATCACCTCTGTTTTTCTTAACAATATTCAGCTTATAGGTATTACCAATACCGTATCAACAGATTTAGGCAAAACCGACACATTGGGATATATAGTGTCAACATTCATAACTGCCGTTACACCAGCTTTTGCGGAAGAATTTGTTTTCAGAGGAATAATTTTCGGCAAATTAAGAAAGTACGGCGACGGTTACGCAATCTTAGTGTCAGCCTTGATTTTTTCACTTATGCACACAAATCTTCTGCAAATCCCCTTTGCCTTTATCGGCGGAGTTATGTTTGCTTACTTAACGGCAAAAACCAATTCCCTCCTTCCTTCTATGACAGTACACTTTTTAAACAATCTTCTCTCCTGTATCCAGGGTATAATTGTCGATGAAGGCGGCACATACATAAGCAACTTTTTACCCAATGTAATATTCTTTGCCGTGCTTATTTTAGGATTATTGGCATTTATATACCTTTGCAAAAAAGATAAAGCTTTTCTTAGCCTAACTTCAGATAATAATTACAGTGAGCTGAGCCTAAAAACAAAATTCGGACTTTTATTCTCAAATGCCGGTTCTTTGCTTACAATCATACTTCTTGTAATCTGCACACTGCAGGTAACAAAATTCGGGTAACAATATGGAAAACAATGAGATATTTATGAGAGAGGCCCTTATTCAGGCTGAAATTGCATTCACCAAGGGTGAGGTTCCCGTAGGAGCCGTAATTGTAAAGGACAATACAGTAATAGCAAGAGGACGCAACAGGCGTGAAACCGAAAAAAATGCTCTTTTACATGCAGAAATCGACGCCATCAACAACGCCTGTAAGGCTCTTCACGGCTGGAGGCTGTGGGAATGTGAGCTTTATGTAACTTTAGAGCCCTGTCCTATGTGTGCAGGCGCTATAATTAACGCTCATATACCAAGAGTTTTTTTCGGCGCATACGACAGAAAAAACGGATGCTGCGGTTCCGTTACTAATTTGTTTGAAATGCCCTTTGGATATAAACCTCAATGCACAGGTGGAATATTAGAAGACCAATGCAGCGGAATAATCAAGGACTTTTTTAAAAAATTAAGGAATAGCTGAATAAATGGTTTATGTGCATATTGCGCCGCAATTTTATAGCAGGGATTATTCAGCAAAACATTGAACATCGAATAAAAGCAAAGCAGATTACAAACCGTAATCTGCTGATTTTATATGCAACATTTACTCTGGCAAACTATGGCAAAAATCATTCTCCGCCAAGCATCTTCTCCGCTGCCAGCATAATCCCCAGCTTACCGCCGTGAAAGTTCAGTCCGCCCTGCATCCATGCAGCGTAAGGCTCCCTAAGAGGACCGTCGGCAGAAAGCTCAATGGAAGAGCCTAAGGTAAACGCTCCGGCAGCCATAATCACCTGGCTTTCATATCCCGGCATATCGGACGGTTCAGGTGAAACTATGCTGTCAACAGCCGAACCGCTTTGAATACCCTTACAGAAGTTAATAAGGTTTTCCGCAGTGTTTAGTTTTACAACTTGGATTATATCTCCTCTTTTTTCATTCACACTCGGAGTAACCTCAAAGCCGAGAATTTCAAAAAGTGCAGAGGCAAAGACTGCTGTTTTTAAAGCCTCACCCGTAACATGGGGAGCGTGATATGCCCCCATAAACATTTCTCTTGTGGTATTAAGGGTAGCTCCCAGCTCCTTTCCCGTTCCAGGTGTGGTCAACCTGTAAGCGCACATTTCAACAAGCTCTTTTTTTCCTGCAATATAACCTCCCGTAGGAGAAATTCCTCCTCCGGGATTTTTAATCATAGAGCCTGCCATAAGGTCAACGCCGACGGACAAAGGCTCTCTTTTTTCTACAAATTCACCGTAACAGTTGTCAAGCATAATTACAGTATCGGGAGCTTTTTTTCTGACAATATTGCAGATTTTTTCAATATCGTCAACTGTAAGCGTCGGTCGAAAGCTGTAACCCCTTGAACGCTGAATATAAACCATTTTATATGTAGAATCAACCGTATTTTCAACAGCCTCAAAGTCAACCGTTCCGTCGGTACATAAATCCACCTGACAGTACTCTATTCCAAAGTCTTTCAGAGAACCGGGATAATTGCCCTCTATTCCGATTGCGCTTCTTATAGTATCATAGGGCATACCGGTTACGGAAAGCATTTTATCGCCGGGGCGTAAAATTCCGAAAAGCGCAACGGTCAGGGTGTGAGTTCCGCTGACAAAATTATGTCTGACAAGGGCGTCTTCCGCATCAAAAGCATAGGCGTACACTCTGTCAAGCACATCTCTGCCCCTGTCATCATATCCGTAGCCAGTTGAGCCTGCAAAATGGCTCTCGCAAACACCGGCACTCTGAAACGCTTTAATCATTTTAAGCTGGTTATATTCCTGTATATCTTCAATTATCTTAAACTGCTCACTGCAAAGGATCATTGCTTCATCAGCGGCTGATTTTACCTTTTGGCTGAATTTATATAGCTCCAAAATTACCACCCCTTAAAAATAATATTCACACCATTTACCAAGCACCTTATATCCCAAATTGCTGTAAAAGCTGACATTTTTGTCCAATGCTCTGTGCAGATAAATATTCTTGTTTTCTTTAAGAAGTTCGTTTGTTATGGATTTTACCATAAACGAACCGTAGCCCTTGCTTCTGCAATCGGGATGTGATGCAACAGCACCCAAAACTGCGTCCGTTTCTGTTTCGGCAACGGTCATAGCAACCGATTTAAGCACGCCGTCTTCCTTAAGTCCGATTATCCTTACAGCGTTATGACGGAGCTTGTGTGAAACATCAAGGTTAAAACTTTCAAAATCCGGAGCTTCAAAGCCTTCTTCCTTACACTCAACCAGAAGTTCATAGGTTTCTCTTACAGACGGAACACATAAATCATAGCTTTCTTTAATGTCATAAGGCTCGCCGTAAAATTTCAGTACGGCGCCGTTCTTTTTTTCGGAACAAAAAACATCAAGCTTATATCTGTTGTCACACAATATAGAAGTTGCTCCTGCTACTCTTAAAAATGAGGATATTTCTTCAATATCGGAAAGCTTTGTAAGCTGAACAATAAACTGCGTTCCCAGTCTTGCTATTGCAGAACAATAAGTTCCGTTATTTTCCTGAATCCAAAAATCAACAAAAGGCAAGCTGTCATCGTAGCATTGATACAATGAGTTAATTCTGCATCCAAAAGGGTTATCTTTTGACATAGAGTTTAAAATTCCCGCAATATCAAAATCTTTATCTGAAATTTTAATCATATTTCCCCTCCGCAAATTTCTTTTGAAAGCTCAAGAGTGATATTAAGCATACTCTCATAGTCTGAAACAGAAATCAAACCCACAGGGGAATGAAGGTATCTGCACGGCAGTGAAAGGGCAACAGTTTTTACTCCGCCCCTTGACTTCTGTATTGCAGAGGCGTCGTTTCCGCCTGCAACTGCTTTTTTGTACTGAATATTGGACTGTGTTTTTTCAGCCGCATTAAAAGCGGCTTTAATCAGAGTTTTGTCGTAAATCGTACCCTTGTCCATAAATGAAACGACAGCACCCTTGCCTACTCTGCAAACCTGTTTGCTTTCTTCAACAAAGGGCAAGTCAGCCGCAGTGGTTGACTCAAGCACTATTGCATATTCAGGAGCAACGGTAAACGATGCAACTGTGGCACCTCTTAAGCCCACTTCTTCCTGAACAACAAAGGAAAAATACATATCGTAGGGCAACTCCGATTTAATCATTTCAATCATTATTGCACAGCCTGCTCTGTCGTCTAATGCTTTTGACATAACAGTACTGCTGTTATTCTGATAAAAGCCCTCAAAACACACAGAATCACCGGGTGAAACATATTTTTCAGCCTGTTCTTTGCTGTCAGCGCCTATATCAATATACATTTTCTCATATTCGGGTATCGACGAAGCTTCATCCTGAGAACAGAGATGAATAGGCTTTACACCAACAACGCCGGCAATACCCTCCTTGCCGACTATGACTCTGTCGCCGAGGACTACACGCCTGTCAACTCCTCCGACGCAGTCAAAATGCAAAAGTCCATCAGAAGAAATATCGGTTACAATAAATCCAACCTCGTCCATATGAGCAGAAATCAACAGCTTATTTACCGCCGGTTTATTTCCTTTTTTAAATACAAGAATGTTCCCCAGATTATCTACAGTAATTTTATCGGCGTAATCCTTGATTTCAGCCAAAACAATTCCTCGTACGGAATTTTCATCACCCGATATTCCGCTTGTAAGACACAGTTCCTTAAGAAGAGAATTATTCATTTGACACGCCTCCCGATAAAATATATTTTTCAAGAATCAAGGCTGTGTTTTCAATATCGGCAATATCGACTACCTCAGCCTGTGTGTGCATATATCTTTGGGGAACGGAAACAAGTCCTGTTTTTACTCCGCTTTTGCAGACAGCAACAGAATCGGCGTTTGTCCCCGTTCTGCCTGAGCATACCTCAAGCTGAAACGGTATTTTATTGTCAACTGCTGTTGATTTTAATTTTTCCGTTATGTTTTTATTGAGAACAGGAGAATAACAAATCATCGGACCCTCTGTAAGGTTAATTTTGCCGTACTGACCTGATATATCGGGCTGTGACGCAAAGCTTACATCAATGGCAACAGCCTCGTTTGCCTCAAGTGAAAACGCACTTGTTTTCGCACCTAACTGATATGTTTCTTCCTGTGAAGTAAACATAGCGACCACTCTGCACGGACACTTTTTGCCATTTAGAAGCTGAGCGGTTTTAACAACAGCGGCAACACCTGCTCGGTTGTCCAGAGCAGGAGAAGTGACCTTGTTACCTAACAGCTTTTCCGGCTGACCTGCGAAATAGGCAGTATCACCCACCGAAACAAGATTTTTCACTTCGCTTACCGGCAGACCAAAGTCAGCATATATTCTTTCTGCCGAAACCGCCTTATCTTCCTTGCCGTCGGAGAGATGCGGAGGCATACAGCAGATAACGCCCTGCAAGCTCTTTTTTCCCTTTACAGTCACTACGCTACCGGGAACGGTTCTAAAATCAATTCCGCCGCACTTTTCAAGCTTTAAAAATCCCTTAGGCGTTATTTCAGTTACGACAAAACCGATTCTGTCCAAATGAGCGTCAAGGAGGACAGTGTAATTTGATTCCCTGTTTCCGAATTCGGCAAACACGCACCCAAAATCGTTTTTCACAACATTTGCATAGGGAAATAACAGATTATATACAGTATCGCAAATATCGCTCTCGTCGCCGGACACACCGCCCACAGAGCAAAGTTTTTTTATTATTTCGTACATATTTTCTTTTTAAAGACTGTTTACCAAATCTTTAAAATGGTTTCCCCTTTCTTCAAAATTTTTATATAGACCAAAGCTGGCACTGGCAGGAGAAAGAGAAACAATATCACCCTTAACGGCATTTTCCCTTGCTTCATTTACCGCTTCCTCCATATTGTTAACCATAATTATTTTAGGGTTGTTTTCGCTATACTCACCGCACTCAGTAACAGCTTTCTTTATTTTTTCAGCTGTATCGCCCAAAAGAATAAGAGTCTTTACTTTCTTGCAGATAACGGGTCCCAATGGTTCATAGGGTATATGCTTATCATATCCACCGGCAATAATAATTATTTTTTCGTCATATAAAGACAGCGTACCCAAAGCTGTTCTTGTGGGACTTGATGCGATGGAATCATTGTAATATTTTACGCCGTCAAGCTCACGGACAAATTCCGCACGGTGAGCGACGCCCGAAAACTCCTGTGCAACCTTTTTCATTATTTCAGGCGTTACTATTCCCCACAAAGCTGTAACAGCCGCCAGGTAGTTTTCTACATTATGCATACCGGGGATTTTTATATCTTTAATATCCATAACGGAGGTTTCCCTGCCGTAATCGCTGTATACAATAGTTGTTCCGTTTAGGTAAGCACCGTTTTTGACGGTATTTCTTCTGGAGAATTTAGAAACCTGTCCCCTTACATCTTTACCAAAGCTGTTTGCGATGTCGTTGTCAATATTAAGCACAGCTTTTGAAAAGGCGTTCTGATGCAGAATGATATTTTTCTTAGCGTCAACATACTCCTGCATATCCTTATGTATGTCAAGGTGATTCGGAGCAAGATTTGTAACAACGGCAATGTCAGGGCTTTTTCTCATTGAAATAAGCTGAAAGCTGGAAAGCTCAACTACTGCAAAATCCTCAGGGCTGATACTTTCAATTTCGGGCAAAAGAGGTTTGCCGATATTTCCGCCTAAATGCACATTAAATCCTGCCGCTTTAAGCATCTCGGAAATAATCGTGGTAGTGGTTGTCTTTCCGTCAGAACCTGTGACGGCTATAATTTTGCAGGGGCAAAGGTCAAAGAAAACCTCCATTTCAGATGTAACAACTACACCTCGGCTTTTCATTTCTTCAAGCTCTTCCTTATAAAAAGGAGTGCCGGGACTTCTGAAAAGTATGTCGGTGTCCAAATTTTTTAGGTAATCGTCGCCTAAAATCAGCTTAGCTCCTGCCTTTTCTGCAATTTTTGCGTTCTCGCCAAGCTGTTCATAGCTTTTTTTATCGCATGCGTAAACATCTGCGGAGTTTTTCGCAAAAAGCTCAATTAACGGCAGATTGCTTGTGCCGATACCGCAAAATGTAACCTTCTTCCCCCTTAAAGAATCAAAAAACATCTTTACTTTTTCATTCATAAAACAAAATCCCTTTCTATGGAATTATATAACAATTATTTATTATACTTAATTTTTATAAAAATAGCAACAAAACAGACGCATTAAATTTGAGCTTTTTTCCGTAAAAAGTGCAATATTTAAATATGCTTCCGATTTATGTGCAATGAAATAACTGAACGATTCCTTGAAACAATTGAAAATATATAAGCGTTTTTGTTGAGTTTATCTCATAAAACCTCTGCAAATGCAAAAAGAGTGCAAGTTCTTTTCCTGAACTTACACACTTTTTACAAAATTAAATATTTGATTTATTTATCATACATAAGTAAAGTTTTCCTAATTTCCTAATATTTTAAATTTGGCAAATTCGGTTTAATTATGCCAATATATATGATAACATTATTATTCCACGGGGAAGCAGTCAATCAAACCTGCAATATATCTTTGTATTACTATAACATCCATCACATTTATACCGCCATCATTATTTGCGTCAGCAGCAGCCATATTTGAAATTTCTGATGCATAACCACATATATATCTTTGAATCAAATTTACATCTTTCATATCAACCCTGCCATCATTATTGGCATCACCGGTGTAGTAATTACCCACCTCAACATTAATTGTTAATTTAGAACCGTCAAAATCAGAATGACCAAACTTGTTAATATATCCTTCAATACCGATTACCTTACCTACACTATTAGGAGTTATATGGTTTTCTTTAAAAGATAATACCGTTTTTAACTTTTTAGTTTGAGGCCAATCTATAGTTTGGTAACTTGCATTATCCGGATCAAACTTAGGTTTGATTGCGTAAACAGATTTGAGACCCAATTTAATGTTTTTGCTGGTAACTTTTTTAGTAACCCCATTGTCATCAATACTGTTTAAATACACACTATTGCCATCAACAGTTTTAAAAGTACTGTTATTAATATCAATTTTATCCGGTACAACAATGTATACAATTTCTGATGTATAATAATTCGCTACCTCTTCTTTTCCACCTGACAATTTCGACCATCTTACATTATCCGGATTATATTCTTTGTCAAGTTGATAAATTTTTCCTGTTCTGCCGGGTTTATGTCTCCAATAATAATTTCCATTTTCATCGACAAATCTTCTCATAAAGTGATAGTCATATGTGTCAGTAGTGCCTTCTTTGTAATCAGTTTTTGGAGTAACACGCAAAGCAATTAGATGCTCATCTTTCTTAGTTTTATAGTTTGGATTATTGTCCTTGCCCGTCAATATTTTGCAATCCGCTTGCAAATATTCTAAATCATGTTTCACATATTGAGCAGCTGTTTTAATGTCGATATAATGATCCCGAATTTTATTAAAGGAATAAAAACTTCCGTAGGAATCACCGATGTTAATAGCATTTTTTACGCCTAAGGCAAAAGCATAACAGTTAGCTGGATCTTCTCCATTTTTATTTCCAACAATAGTCTGATGTGTAGGTCCGTAACCATTTGCAGGCTGTACTGTATCATCCAGACCACTTGCCGCATATGACACTGAAGATAAGATTACTATTATTGAGGCAATAACAGTACAAAAGACTATCCTTAAACACTTATTCATTTTCATTCTATCCTAATTAATTTCATAAATAATTTGCCTAAAATTTGCACACTAGTTCAGCGGAAAACTTCACCTATTGTTTTATATTTGCATTACAAAATACTATATTAAACACTCCCTCTTATCACACTGTATGTTTCTAATTAATTTATACTATAATGCTACTATTTGTCAATTATTTTTATATTTTAGCATAAATTCAAACATGCGTATTAAATTTGGCTTTTTAATTTTTTTAATATTTTGTTGTTATCTGTATTGAATTAACATAACTTTTAATATAAAATCTAGTTGGTGATTCTGATGATTACTGATTTTTTACAGATTGACAAAAGCGATAAATCCCCGATTTATCAGCAAATTTACAATAAAATAACCCAATCAATCGAAAACGGCGGCCTTACAAAGGGGAGCAAACTGCCATCAATCAGAAAGCTGAGCAAGGAGCTGAACATTTCTAAAACAACTGTTGAAAGCGCATACAATCAGCTTTCCGCAGGAGGATACATAAAAAATATACCCCAAAGGGGATATTTTGTTGAGGCTGATTTGGGAATAATCGGCAAAAAAAACGAAACCCGTAATTTATCAAATAGTACATCAAAGAAAAAGATTTACAAGTATGATTTCAGCACAAAAAATGTTGATTACGGCACTAATCTTACAGAATGGAAAAAAGAAATTAAAAACATACTTAACAAAGAGTATCTTCTTAAATCTTACGGCGACCCACAGGGAGAATACGCCCTCAGAACAGCTTTGCAAAGGTACGCATTTACCGTAAGAGGGGTTCACTGTTCTGCTGATAACATAGTAATTGGCGCCGGAACTCAAACCCTGCTGTATATACTGTGCGGTCTGATAGGCGTTAAGAAAAGAGTTCTGCTTGAAAAAGGCTCTTTTGTTCAGGCGGAACAGGTATTCAGGGATTTCGGCTGTGAAATTTATTATTATAAATGCGACTATGACGGAATTGATTTGCAATATATTGATAAATACAAACCCGATATTGTTATGCTGAATCCTAATTTTAACACGGAAAGCGGAACGAGTACGTCGATTAACAGGCGTATGGAGCTTATTATGAAATGCTCGGAAACAGGCACGATGATATTTGAGGATGACTATAACGGAGAGCTTAGGTACAGCTCAATACCGACTCATTGTATTCAAAGCTATGACTGTGAAAACACAGTCTACATAGGTTCTTTTTCAAAAATTATGCTTCCCTCCGTCAGAATCGGATATATGGTACTGCCTGAAAAATTACTTGTGAATTTTAATAAAAGAATATCATCGTATAATCAGACATCTTCAAAAACCGAACAACTGGCTTTAAGTGAATATATTTCTAAAGGACTTTTGGAAAAGCGGTTAAGAAAACTAAGAAGAATCTACGCAGAGAAAAGTAAAATAACCCTCGACGCTCTTAATAAGCTGTTTAAAAATGAAATTTCTTATGTATTCAGCGAAACATCTCTCTCAGTGTATATTAAACATAAAACGCCCGTTAATAAAGATATGCTGTTCAAAGAATGTGAAATAAACAGCGTAAGGATTAACGAGAGTCCCTTTGAAAAATTCGACTATATTATAAGTTTCGGCGGTATTGAAACAGAACAAATTCCCGACGGCGTAAAAGCTCTGAAAAATTCAGCAGAAAAAGCAAAAAGGAGACAGGCATAAACTGTCTCCTTTTTGTTATGTATTTAGCATTACTGCTTTTCTTCTTCAATTCCCAAAAGGTAGTCAACAGACACCTCAAGGATTTTTGCAAGAGCAACAAGCTCAACATCTGTGACAAAACGAATCTGTCCCTCAAGCTTTGAAAGTCCCGAAGCGTTCATATCAACGCCGTTTACCTGAAGCTGAGCCAAAAGCTCCTTTTGCTTCATTCCCTTTTTCTTTCTCACCGTTTCAACCCTGTTGCCGATAAGATTTCTGTTTCCCAATTCTTGTTTACGAAGTCTCATATCTTTTCTCCTCAACTACGAAAAGAATTTATGTTTAATTCTTTTCGGAAATTCTTTAAAAGCATTGTGAGGATATTATAATACCATATTAGAAAAAAAACAAGTGTTTTTTGTAAATAAATTTAAAAAAATGATATTTTTTAAGTTAAAAGATTACAATTGATAAAATTTTTGTAAATATTAACAAATTTACTTTGTAACAATTATTAAAATCTACCAAAAAGCCTGTCTGCTAAAAACAGACAGGCTTTAAGAATAAATAAAATATATCACTTTATTGTTCACAGGAAAAAGTACCCTGCTCAATTTCGTCAACCATTTTCAGCCTTCTAAGGTGTCTTTCTTCAACATCAAAAGGCGTATGAATAAAAATGTCGGCAAGCTTGACAGCTTTTTCTTCTCCAATAACACGACCGCCCATACAAAGAATATTCGCATTATTGTGTCTGCGAGTCATCTCTGCGCTGAAAGCGTCGCTGACAACCGCCGCACGGATTCCCTTGACCTTATTTGCGGCTATTGAAATTCCTATGCCTGTTCCGCAGCATAAAATACCGAGGTCACAGTTTCCGTTGACAACCTGCGATGCGGTTTTATAGGCAAAAACCGGATAATCAACGCTGTTTTCATCATAACAGCCAAAATCTTCGTACAGGATATTATTTTTCTCCAAGTACCTAATAACGGCGCTTTTTAAATTTAATCCGCCGTGGTCACAGCCTAAGGCAATTTTCATACTAACAACTTCCTTTTCTCTTTTTTAGTTCCCGTTCTGCCTGAGGCAGTCTTAAATAATAAGGCTGTAAGTCATTGGCAGAAACAGTATCTCCCTTTTTATATTTTTCTTCTGCTATAAAAGCAGTAGATACAGCATTTTGGTAACGGCAGTTTTCCTGAGCTATTTCTATTTTGGGCAATACTTCTTTCATCTTATCAAAGCAAATTTGAGCTCCGTCCCCTACAAGAATCAGCCGTTGGTCGTATTTGGTAAGCTCGGATGTAAGTTCTTCAATAGATACAGCCCTGTCATCGCACAGCTTTGTTATTATTCCCTTTGAAATGCAGTAATTTGCATTATAAACCTGAGAACACCTTGCATCCATAACACAAACAGCTATACAATCAAGCATTTTAAGATTATAAGCCATTGAATCAAGGGTGGAAACCGCAACACAGGGTTTGTTAAGAGCAAAAGCAAGTCCTTTTACGGCGGCTACGCCTATGCGAACACCTGTAAAAGAACCGGGGCCGGAATTCACCGCAAAAGCGTCAATTTCCTTAAGTGATACATTGGATTTTTTCAGTAAATCCTCCGCCATAGGAACAAGGGTTTTGCTGTGGGTAAGCTTATTATTGATAAAAAAACTGCCGATTAGCTTATCGTCCTCTGCCAGTGCCACAGACGCAGAAACAGCAGTAGAATCAAAGGCAAGTATTTTCATATATCATCCATCCCGTCTATACTTATGTGCCTTTCACATTCGCCCTCGCCCTTTGTGATTGTGATTCTTATACAATCATCGGGCAGGGCGCCTTCGATATTTTCGCTCCATTCAATAACCAATATTCCGTTTTCAATGTAATCGAAAAATCCAGTGGAATAAAGGTCATCCCAGCTGTTCACCCTATACATATCAAAATGATAAACGGGATATTTGCCGGAATACTCGTTTACCAAGGCAAAGGTTGGGCTTGACACAACATCACCGCAGCCAAGCGCACCGCACAAACCGCTTGTAAATGCAGTTTTACCTGCGCCTAAATCACCAAACAAAGCGATAACCTCGGTGCCTTTTAGCCTATCGGCTATCCTTGAAGCAATGTCTTTCGTTTCTTCAACGGAATTACAAATAAACTCTTTCATATCAGAACAAACCGCTTATTTTTCCGCTGTTATCAACATCTATTCGCTGTGCCGCAGGAGCTTTCGGCAATCCGGGCATAGTCATAATATCGCCTGTGTAAACAACTACAAATCCTGCGCCGTTGGACAAGGTTACATTTCTTACTGTAATTTTAAAGTTTTTCGGTGCACCCAAAAGTTTAGGGTCATCAGAAAGCGAGTATTGTGTTTTTGCAATACATACAGGCATTTTATCAATATCGAGAGATGAGAGCTCTTTTATGCTCTTTTCTGCCTGAGAGGTAAACACAACTCCGTCAGCGCCGTAGATTTCTTTAGCTATCTTTTCAATTTTTTCTTTGAGAGAAATACTCAGAGGATAAATCGGAGTGAAGTTCGAGGGCTTTTCACATGCTTCACACACCTTGAGGGCAAGCTCCATACCGCCTTCTCCGCCTTTTGCAAACACATCGGACAAGGCAAAATCTGCACCCTTTGAAACGCAGTAATCTTCAATAAATTTAAGCTCTTCCTCAGAATCTGTGCCGAAGCGGTTTATTGCAACAACAACCGGCACATTGTATTTACGCATATTGTCAATATGAACGCCCAGATTTGCAATACCTGACTTAAGGGCGTCAAGGTTTTCTTCTGCACACTTATCTCTCGGAACATATCCGTTGTACTTTAACGCACGGCAGGTTGCAACAATTACAATAGCGCCAGGCTTTATACCTGCGTAACGGCACTTTATATCAAGGAACTTTTCAGCACCTAAATCGGAGCCGAATCCTGCCTCTGTAATGCAGTAGTCGCCCAGCTTAAGCGCAAGCTTAGTTGCTCTTACAGAGTTACATCCGTGGGCAATATTTGCAAAAGGTCCGCCGTGCATTATAGCAGGCGTTCCCTCAAGAGTTTGAACAAGGTTTGGCTTAACAGCGTCTTTAAGCAAAGTTGCCATTGCACCGTCAGCCTGAATATCCTTTGCAAAAACAGGCTCTCCGCCGCGGTTATATGCAATAAGTATTTTGCCGAGGCGTTCTTTAAGATCTGAAATATCGGAAGCAAGGCACAAAATCGCCATAACCTCCGAAGCTACGGTGATGATAAAGTGGTCTTCACGGGGTACTCCGTTTACCTTTCCGCCTAAACCGATAATAACATTTCTTAAAGCCCTGTCGTTCATATCAAGGCATCTTTTAATTAAAATTCTGCGCTGGTCAATATCAAGTGCGTTTCCCTGCTGAATGTGGTTATCAAGCATTGCACAGCACAGGTTGTTTGCGGCAGTAATAGCATGCATATCGCCGGTAAAATGCAGGTTTATGTCCTCCATAGGCAAAACCTGAGCATATCCGCCGCCGGCGGCTCCGCCTTTTATGCCGAACACAGGGCCTAATGACGGCTCTCTGAGAGCAATTACGGCCTTTTTGCCTATCTTCGCCATAGCCTGACCCAGTCCTGCTGTTGTGGTGGTTTTACCCTCTCCTGCCGGAGTAGGATTGATTGCGGTGACAAGAATAAGTTTGCCGTCTTTTTTATCTTTAAGACGGTCAAAAAGCTCCTCGGACAGCTTAGCCTTATATTTTCCGTAAAGCTCAAGCTCGTCCTCTTCTATTCCTAAATCTGCCGCAATTTTTATTATAGGCTGCAGCGTGGCCTGCTGTGCAATTTCAATATCAGACAACATATTGAAAGACACCTCCGTAAAATATCAGTCGTAACTAGATTTTAGCACAACAATATGTATAAAAAATTCTTATTTGCAAATATACTTGATATTAGTCGGTTATTTTTATATAATTATTAAGGAAATACAGATTTAACAACCGAGTATTGGGGGCGATACAAATTAAAAAAAAGTTAAAGCTTTTTTTAAAGAGAAACGACTGCATACTTTGGCTTTTTACCGCAATCGCTGCAATATACAGCCTGCTTCTCATATCAAGCCTTCAAAGGTCGGGTAACTACAATTATATGATTTCTCAGGTTTCGGCAATAGCTGTCGGTTTTGCGTTAGCTTTGCTGTTAAGCAGACTAAACTATGAGCACTTTGTAAAGTACTGGTGGATTTTTGCCGCCGCAGGTGTTGCCATGACAATGATAGTGTTTATCTTCGGAATACAAGTTGAGGGCACCGACGATACAGCGTGGATACGGCTCCCGGGCGGATTTACCATTCAGCCGTCTGAATTTGTTAAAATATGCTTTATTATCACTTTTACAAAACATTTGGCTGTATTAAAAGAAAAGCAGTACCTAAATAAACTTTGGGCTGTGACGACTTTATTTATCCACGGAATGATACCTATCGCAATCATTCATATTCAGGGCGATGATGGTACTGTGCTTATTTTTGCGTTTGTAATGCTTGTTATGGCTTTTGCAGCAGGAGTTCCCGGAAAATACTTTGCAATTCTCGGGGTCGGTGCAGCAGTCAGCGTCCCTCTTATTTGGAATTTTGTACTTAACGATGAACACAGAAACAGGATAACTGCTCTGTTTGACCTTGATAAAAATTCAATGAACACCTACGGTTGGCAGCAATATCAAGGCAAGGTTTCAATAGCCTCGGGGCAATTAAGCGGCAGCGGACTGTATAACGGTCAGCGTGTGGAATACGGAATAGTTCCCGAACAGCAAAACGATTTTATTCTTACCGTTGCCGGCGAGGAGTTGGGATTTATAGGGTGTATTATTGTTCTTGCCGTTTTATTTATAATTATTTACAGAGTAATTGCAGACGGCAGAAAGACCTCTGATTTTACGGGTACAATGCTGTGCACGGGTATTTTTGCAACAATTGCGTCACAATCAATTATTAACATAGGTATGGTTCTGGGAGTTATACCTGTAATCGGCATTACACTGCCCTTTTTCAGTGCCGGAGGAAGTTCCGTTCTGAGTATGCTTATATGCGTTGGAATTGTTCAAAGCGTTGTAAGACACAGCGAATTCGAGCCTGAAAAAATATCCGTAAAGATAGGAAAAAAAGACAGAGTAAAAATTTAGGAAATCATCAAATAAACGCACAAAAAGCTGTATCTGACAAGGAATTTTCAGATACAGCTTTTGTTATTTTTTAATTAAAACTCTACGAAATCCTAAACCCAATAAAATCGGCTAAGTTTTTTTACTTATTGTAAGGTTTGCATCATAGGTTCCGTACGCCCAACAACCGTCTGCGCCGGAAATACTGATGCTCACAGGCATTGATACCGAGCCTGTCTTTCCGTCGGCGGAAGAAGTATCAATAATAGCCTTAACATCCGAGTCGGAAAGGTCTGAAATCTGACTTTCGGGACCAATAACAGTTACATCCAGCTTTTGTGTAGAAACCTTTGAAGTATATCCGCTTTCAAGTCCTTTTACGGAAAAATCGGTAACAGTAAAGGTTTTACTTGTTAAATTGCTGAAATCAAGAGTAACCTTAGCGGTGTTTTTGTTGCTGAGGTTTCTGCAATCTTTAGGTAAAATCACATTTACATCAAACGTCATTTTTTCATTTGTCAGGCTTGAGAAATCAATTTGGTCAAGATTTATAAAATTGATGTCATCTACTGCGCTTTGGGGTCCTGCAATCAGAATTGAACTTGGATTAACCGAAATTGCACCGTTTTCAATATTAAAACCTGAGGGCTTGTTTTTAAATGTTGGCTGTAAATTAACCGTTTTTTCAGGCAGAACCGTTATATCGGCATCAACATTTTCAACACTCATAGTGAGTAGATTGCTTGATACCTCATATCCCGAGCTGTCATACAGCTTTATGGGAAGGTTCAGATGCTTATCGGAATTTATTGTTCCCTCAAGCTTATCAGCAACCGAAACTGTGTCAATCTTTGCGATTTCGGACTGCGGTCCCGATATGGTGACGGTGGTTGATGAAAGGGTAGTAGCGGCATAGTAGTTGTTTTCGACCTGATATACCACATTGTCGACAATATTAAAGGTTTTTTCTCTAAAATAGTCAACATACACCGTAATCACAGACGGCGACGGCTGAGAGGTAATGGTAAAATCGCTTGCAGGATTAACCTTGGAGGGCGAAAGCGAAAGGGTAAATGTTCCCACCGTGTTAATCGCATTGGCTGTTTGTGCGGTAACTATGATGTCATCCTTAGTAACCGAGCCCAACCCTACTCTATTGCCGGACACCGTAACAGAGGCTGTTTCATCATTACCGGAAAAAATCTGAAGTCCAGAGTCTTCTGCTTCTTTTGAAAGGCTGATGCTTATGGGAATATCCGTAATTGTTCGTGTTGTGCCGGATTCAGCACCGAAACTCATAGCTACCCAAAGGCAAACTGAAATCAAAACCGAAAGCAGAAAAATAAACTTGTTATTTCTTAACAATCCCTGAAAAGAAAACTTTGGCTTATTCCTTTTCATTCTCATCTTTCTCCTTTCTTTTGAAGAATGAGAAGAAAGACTTTTTGGTCAGTTCGTCGCTTTCAATCAGCAAGTCTTCAAGTTTCTCATACAGTGTTTCTCTGGTATAATCCCTTGTAAGCTTTCCGTCAACGGCAAGGGATATATTTCCTGTTTCTTCTGACACAACAAGAGCAACACAGTCGGACTGTTCGCTTATTCCAAGCGCCGCTCTGTGCCGTGTTCCCAAATTTATATCAACAGATTTATTTTCAGTCAAGGGTAAAATACAGCCTGCGGCATAAACCACGCCGTCACGGATAATTACGGCGCCGTCATGCAAAGGAGCTTTGTTAAAGAACATATTGCCCAACAGGGCAACAGACGTCCTTGCATTTACAACCGTGCCTGATGACGCAATATCCGAAAGCTTTGTTGTTCTTTCAAACACAATCAATGCGCCTGTTTTAGAACGGGAAAAAAGTGCGGCGGCGTCGCATATATTAACAAGCGCATTCTTCACCTTTACAGATTCTTCATCGTCTTTATATTTTGACGAGAGAAATCCGATATATCTTCTACCCATTTTACTTCTGCCGAGCTTTTCCAGAGCCTTTCGTATTTCAGGCTGAAATACAATGGCAATAAGGACAACAGCCGACTGGAAGAACGTCATCAACAATGTTGACAGCATTGTAAGTCCGAAGATATTTGCAATAAAATACAAAAGCAAAAGAACAATTACACCCTTTAAAAGCTGTTCTGCCCTTGTTTGTCGTACCAGCTGAAAAAGGCTGAAAATAATTATGGCGATTACAATAATATCTAAAATATCTTTTATCTGTATTGTGTTGAATACAGACAGGATATTTAAAAACAGACTTTTAATCGTATCCATAATTATCCTCCTTTATTCTATGCTCATATTATTTTACCACAAATCAATACATAATGGCAATACCAATTATGCAAAAACATTAAATTTTGCGCAAAGCATAGTCAAGGATTTCCATATCTCTTGTTTTTGTAAAGATTGAGGGCACAATTCTTACCGTACCGATTTTATCCGTACCCATAAACTTATGAGCCATAGGACAGCAATGAAGTCCGGCTCTGACAGCAATTTTATATTTATTGTTTAAAAATGCGGCTGTTTTTTCGCTTTCAATGTCTTTTATATTTATTGAAAGCACAGGTGCAAAACTTGTCTTATTTTCAAAATCGTTATAAAATACAAGCTTATTATTGGTTTTGGAGATATTATAAAAATTTCTGATTAGACGCATTTCGTGGTTAAAAATCCGCTTAGGCGTTATACGCTCAACAAATTCAACTCCTGCTTTCAAGCCTAAAATTCCGGGCAAATTAGGAGTACCGCTTTCAAATCTATCTGGGAGTATTTCCGGCTGTAAAAGGGAAATCGAATTGCTTCCGGTACCGCCTTCCGTAAGGGGGAGCGAAAGAATATCGTTGTTTACAATCAGAAATCCCGTTCCCATAGGTCCGTAGAGGGATTTATGACCTGCGCCGCACAGATAATCAATTCTGTCTTTCTGCAAATCTATTGTATAAATTCCTGCGCTTTGAGCCGTATCAATACAAACAGGGATTTCGTACATATGACATAAAGCGGTGATTCTTTCAACAGGGAGCACAAATCCGAAAACATTGGATATATGAATACAAACCACTAAAGCAGTATTGTCACGAATTTCTTTCCGAAAAGAATCTATTGTTTTTTCATCGTCATAAGGGTATATCTTTGCCTCAGAAACGCTTATACCCTGTTTTTTCAGCGTTTCAAGAGGGCGCATAACTGCATTGTGTTCAAGACAGGAAACAACAACATGGTCGCCGGGTTTTAATATACCCTTAATTACAGTATTCAGTGCAGTTGTGCAGTTGTTTGTAAAAACCACCTTTTCCGGCGAATCGCAGTTATAAAGCCTTGCTATTGCCTGACGGCATTTATAAATCTCCTCTGACGCTTTAATGGCCATATTATGACCTCCCCTGCCGGGGTTGCCGCCGTATTTCATTATGCCCATATTCACTGCCCTTAAAACCGATTCAGGCTTGGGGAATGTGGTTGCGCCGTTGTCAAGATATATCATAGGGCATCACTATTACCTATTCCCAAATATCTTATTCTGTGTTTATTAAGAATCTCCGCAGCTTTTTCGATATTATCAGGTACATACAAGCTGTATCCGCATGAAGTAACCTTCAGATTCATGGGCGTTCGCTCCAAATGCGTTAAGATACCGCTGTTTCTCAAAACATCTCTTGCTTTGATAGCATAGGTTATTGATTCAAACATAATCAACTGCTTTTCCATTATTTTTCACCTCATAGTTTTTGTAACATAATATGCGATGAATTATAAAAGTGCTACAAATAATAAAGCCGCAGAACATTCTGCGGCAAAATTTTGCACATATAATTTTCGCGAAATAAATTAAAGCTTGGAAGAAAGCAAATCAGACATATCGTACATACCCGCCGGTTTATTTGTTAGGAATACAGCGGCATTAACCGAGCCTGCCGCAAAAACTCCTTTTGACTGTGCAGAGTGAGAAATAGTAACGACCTCATCCTGCCCTGCAAATATTACATCATGCTCTCCGACTATTGTTCCGCCTCTGACGGAATGAATACCGATTTCATTTTTACTGCGCTTTTTTCTGTAGCTGTGGCGGTCATAAACATACTGGGGCTCGCTGGGCAGTTCTTTGGAAATACTGTCGGCTATCATTAAAGCCGTGCCGGAGGGTGCGTCGATTTTTTGGTTGTGATGCTTTTCTACAATTTCAATATCAAAGCTGTCACCTAAAACCTTTGCTGCCTGCTTTGAAATTTCAATCAGCAGGTTAATTCCCAAAGACATATTTCCAGAATAAAAAATCGGTATCTGCTTTGAAGATTCCTTGATTGACGCAACCTCGTCCTTTGAGTATCCGGTTGTGCAAAGTACCGCAGGAAGGTTGTTTTTCTTAGCGAAATTCAAGAGCCCGTTAAGACACGACGGGTTTGAAAAATCAATAATGACATCAATGTCTTCGGCTATTTCGTCAAAATTGCTGTAAATATCAAAATCATATGTATTATCGTTATACACGTCCACCCCGCATACAATACGGCAGTCTTCACGCTGTTTTACGGAATTTGCCACGGCATGTCCCATTTTTCCGCAGCAGCCGCTTAGTGCTATATTTACCATTATATTAACTCCTTTTTCTATATGAATAGTTGTCAAAACAGGCGTACCAAAGGCACGCCTGTCGTTTAATTTATTTGTTCAGGTACTTACCTAAAAGGTCATACTTTTCAAGGCAGTCCTTTAAATCGTGGTATCCCGAAACGCTCATCGGAACGAGAGGCAAACGGCACTCGCCTGCATCAAATCCCACAAGATTCATAGCGGTCTTTACCGGAATGGGATTAACATCGCTGAAAAGCTCATTCATAAGCTCAAGATACTTAAAGTGAAGCTTTGAAGCCTCGGCAAAATCGTTTTCAAGGCACAGAGAGCAAATCTTGTGCATTTCGGCAGGGCAAATATTTGCAAATACCGAGATAACGCCCAAAGCGCCTAAAGACATAAAGGGAACAGTCTGGTCATCGTTGCCCGAGTAAATATCAAGATTATCTCCGCACAAGGAACGAATTGTTGCAACAGCAGAAATGTTACCGCTTGCCTCCTTTGCGGCAACAATATTCGGATGCTTGCAAAGCTCCTCGTAAGTTTTCGGCTGAATGTTGCATCCTGTTCGTGAAGGAACGTTGTAGAGGATTATCGGAATATCAACAGCGTCAGCCACAACATTAAAGTGCTTAATAAGTCCCTGCTGAGAAGTCTTATTATAATAGGGTGTAACAACCAGTAATGCGTCTGCACCGCTCTTGCAGGCTGATTTCGAAAGGGCAACAGCTGTGGAAGTATCGTTACTGCCGGTTCCTGCAATAACAGGTATTCTTCCGTTTACCTTTTCTGCAACGAAGGAAAGAACCTCACAATGCTCCTCCTCTGACAATGTAGCCGCTTCGCCTGTTGTTCCGCAGGCAATAATTGCGTCTGTGTGATTATTTACATGAAATTCAATAAGCTGACTTAAAACATCATAATTAACTGAACCGTCGGCGTTCATTGGAGTTATAAGCGCAACGCCGGAGCCTGTAAAAATATGATTACTCATTTTATATCCTCCAATCAATCCATATATCCCTCTGCGCATAGAAGCTCTGCAAGCAAAACAGCTCCGCCTGCCGCACCTCTCAGGGTGTTATGGGACATACATACAAATTTATAGTCGTACTGTGTATCTTCTCTTAATCTGCCCACAGAAATTGCCATTCCGTTTTCCAGAGTTCTTGACTCTGTAAGCCAAGGGTGGTCAGGCTCTGTGAAATAATGCAAAAACTGCTTTGGTGCGCTGGGAAGCTCAAGCTCCTGTGCACGACCTTTATAACTTTCCCAAATTTTGATAATCTCATCCACGGACGGTTTTGAAGCAGAATCCTTAAACGACATAAATACAGCCGCAGTGTGTCCGTCGGAAACAGGCACTCTCAGGCACTGGGATGTAATGGAAATATCGTCTGTCAGAACAATCTCGCCGTCTTTAATTTCTCCCCAGATTTTAAGGGGCTCTTTTTCGCTTTTTTCCTCTTCTCCGCCGATATAAGGAATAAGGTTATCTACCATATCGGGCCAGGTTTCAAAGGTTTTACCTGCGCCTGAAATAGCCTGATATGTACAGGCAAGCACCTTATTAACTCCTAACTCTTTAAGAGGATGAATTGCAGGAACATAGCTCTGCAAAGAACAGTTGGATTTAACGGCAACAAAACCCCGTTTTGTGCCCAAGCGTTTTCGCTGTGACGGAATGATATTGATATGCTCTGCGTTGATTTCAGGCACCACCATCGGTACATCGGGAGTAAATCTGTGAGCAGAGTTATTGGAAACAACCGGACATTCAGCCTTGGCGTATGCCTCCTCCAAGCTTCTGATTTCGTCTTTCTTCATATTTACTGCGCAAAAAACAAAATCAACCTGTGACGCTACCTCTTCAATATGCGAAGCGTCTAAAATCACCATATCTTTTAAGCTCTCCGGCATAGGTACCGGCAAAAGCCAACGACCGTCCATCGCTTCGCCGTATGTTTTTCCTGCGCTCCTTGCGCTTGCGGCAAGACAAGTTACCGTAAACCAGGGATGATTTTCAAGCAAGCAAGCAAAGCGCTGTCCTACCATACCGGTTGCGCCGATAATACCGACTTTATAGTTTTTCATTGGAATTCCTCCGTAATGTAAATTTTAAAAAAGCAGTTGCTATTAGCAAAATTATATATTATTATATAATGGTATCCGTAAAAATACATTGTACCGTGTTTTCTGCCTGATTACTTAATAATATATCATTTATTCATATTATTGTCAATCAGATTTACACGCTTTTAAGGATTTTATTATTGATATTAGGATGATGATTTACATATGAAAACCAGCGACTTTTACTATGATTTGCCGAAAGAGTTAATCGCTCAAACGCCTGCTGAGCCTCGTGACAGCAGCAGACTTCTCGTGTTAGACAGAACCACAGGAAAAATAACACATAAGCATTTTTACGACATTATTGATTTTCTCAAACCCGGCGACTGCTTAATTGCCAATGATTCCCGTGTGCTTCCTGCAAGAATTTACGGAATCAAAGAGCCTACCGGCGCTAAGGTTGAGTTTCTTTTGCTGAAACAGGTTGAAAACAACTGTTGGGAAACCTTGTGCAAGCCCGGCAGAAAAGCAGCAGAAGGCACAAAATTTGTTTTTGGCGACGGCATATTAAAAGGTGAAATATTGGAGGTTAAGGACGACGGAAACCGTGTTGTCAGCTTTGAGCACCCCTATGATACCAATATCTACTCAGCCCTTGATAAAATCGGCAAAATGCCCCTTCCGCCCTACATCACAGCGGAATTAAAGGATCAGGAACGCTATCAGACCGTTTACAGCCACGAAATAGGCAGTGCGGCGGCTCCCACGGCAGGTCTGCATTTCACGAAGAATTTAATGAGCAAAATTGAGGAAAAAGGCATAAAAATCGGATATGTAACCTTACACGTAGGATTGGGAACATTCAGACCCGTTAAGGTGGAGGATGTAACAAAGCATAAAATGCACAGCGAACATTATGATGTTCCTGAGGAAACTGCAAAATTGATTGAAGAAACAAAATCTAAGGGCGGCAGAGTAATTGCAGTCGGCACTACATCATGCAGAACACTTGAAAGCGTAGCTTCCCGGTACGGCAAAGTAACACCCAGCGAGGGATTTACGGATATTTTTATCTACCCGGGTTATAAATTCAAAGTTCTTGACGGCTTAATTACTAATTTTCATCTGCCTGAAAGCACTCTGATTATGCTTGTTTCTGCATTTGCAGGGTATGACAATATTATGAACGCATATAAAACGGCAGTAAATGAAAAATATCGCTTTTTTTCTTTCGGCGACGCCATGGCAATACTTTAGGCAGAATAAACTATCGACTGGAAAAACTTACGGAGAATAAATATGTTTGAAATTTTAAAAACCAACGGAAAAGCCCGCAGAGGAAAATTCACTACTCCCCACGGAGTAATTCAGACTCCTTTTTTTATGAATGTTGCAACATCCGCCGCCATAAAGGGCGGAGTTTCAGCGTATGACCTGCAAGACCTGAAATGTCAGGTTATGCTCTGCAACACATATCATCTGCATCTAAGACCCGGTGATGAAACAGTAAAAGCATTGGGCGGACTTCATAAAATGACCGGCTGGAACGAACCTATCCTGACCGACAGCGGAGGTTTTCAGGTATTTTCATTGGCAAACCTGCGCAATATAGAAGAAGAAGGGGTTACCTTTAATTCTCACATTGATGGAAGAAAAATCTTTATGGGTCCTGAAGAGAGTATGAGAATACAGTCAAATTTAGGCTCGGATATTGCGATGGCATTTGATGAATGTATCGAAAACCCTTCCCCCTATGACTACACTAAAAAATCCGTTGAGAGAACAACAAGATGGCTTGTAAGGTGCAAAAAAGAAATGGACAGGCTCAACAGCCTTGAAGATACCATAAATAATAAGCAAATGCTGTTCGGAATAAACCAGGGCGGAATTTACAAAGACATCAGAATTGAACATATGAAAGAAATAACTCAGCTTGATTTGCCCGGATACGCAATCGGCGGTCTTGCAGTCGGAGAGCCGGCAGAGGTAATGTATGAAATAATTGAAGCAGTAGAGCCGTATGCGCCTGCTGACAAACCAAGGTATCTGATGGGCGTTGGAACACCTGTAAATATCCTTGAGGGTGTTTACAGAGGAATAGATATGTTTGACTGCGTAATGCCTACAAGAAATGCCCGTCACGGTCAGCTTTTCACTTCAAAAGGCATCATAAATATAAAAAATTCCAAATACGCCCTGGACGAATCTCCTATAGACGAAGAATGTGGCTGTGATGTATGCGGGAAATTTTCCAAAGGCTACATCAGACATTTATTTAAAAGCGGAGAGATTCTCGGTCTCAGGCTTGCGGTTATGCACAATCTTTATTTTTATAACAGTTTGCTTGAAAAAATCAGATTTCATTTGGAGAATGACACTTTTGAAGAATTTTACCGCAGTCAAAGAGAAATATTAGGCAAACGGATTTAATTTAATATAATTATAATAAATATAGCATAAATATTGCATAAAATTTCAAAAAATCCTTGCAAGCAGTGGATTTTATTGTTATAATATGCTACATATGGAAAGGATGATATAAAATGACAATGGATAACAACTCTTCATTTATTATTATGATACTGGTCTATGTTGCAATTTTTGCGGCGCTTTACTTTTTCCTTATCAGACCAAACTCAAAAAAGAAAAAACAGGAAGCTGAACTTCGCAACAATCTTGATATCGGCGATGATATTACAACTATCGGCGGAATTGTCGGAAGAGTTGTTGCTATTAAAGATGAAGAAGACGCAATCGTTATTGAGACAGGTCCCGACAGAACTAAGATGAAATTTAAAAAGTGGTGTATCTCAACTGTTGATACAGACAAGGGAACAGCTGTTGCCGTTGAAGAGAAAAAAGGTTTCTTCTCAAGAAGAAAAAAATCCGATGAGGGCAGTGAAAAGGATTCCAAATAATCAACGTTAGTGCTCTTATAAAACCCTCTAACATTCAAAAGAATAAAACAATTTGCCCCTGAATATAATTTTACCAGATTATATTCAGGGGTGTTTTTATGAAAAATATAATTGTAAAAGGGATTTCCAAAAACAAAATTCCGTATTTGAAAGGTTTTATTTACGGAACTATTGTAAGCTGTATTACAATCGCTTTGCTTATGATATTATTTGCCTTTGCAATAACAGTCACAGGGAAAATTCCCACAGATTTTCTTGGGATAGCTGTATGTATCTTAGAGGCATTAGGCGTGTTTGCAGGAAGCTTTACTGCTCTGAAAATCATCAAAAGCGGCGGATTGCTTAACGGAATTATACTTGGATTTATTATTTTCTTAATTATTTTTGCCGCCGGAATGATAGCGTCAACAGATACGCTGAGCCAAAATACGCTAATCAAGCTTGTGTGTTCCTTAGTTGCCGGAGCTGTGGGCGGTCTCGCAGGAGTCAATACCGGCAAAAAAATTCGTTACTAAGCACCTAATATTTCTTTTGCCCTGGCGACTGAATTTTTGTCCGGTGGATTTACCCCTTTGAGCTTATATTCAAGACCCAGTTCCTTCCACTTATACTCGCCCATTGCGTGATAGGGCAAAACCTCTACCCTATCAACATTGTTAAGTGTATTGATAAATCCCCTGAGATTTATTAAATCCTCTTTATTGTCGGTTATGCCGGGAACTAATACATATCTTATCCAAACAGGCTTGTTTATCTTTGACAGAAATTTTGCCATTTGCAGTATATTTGAGTTTGAATGTCCTGTCAATCTTTTGTGTATTTCATCGTTTATGCTTTTAATATCAAGCAAAACAAGGTCAGTATATTCCATAAGAGAATTAAACATATCAAAAAACGGCTGTTCTAAGGTGAACGGATTGCCTGCCGTATCTATGGCGGTATTGATTCCCTTTTCTTTTGCTTTCTTTAAGAAGTCGGTCAAAAAATCAATCTGAAGCAAGGGCTCGCCGCCGCTTACGGTTATTCCGCCCTTACTCCCCCAGTAGCTTTTATATCGCAGTGCTTTACTAAGCATATCATCGGCGGTTGCCCAATAGCCGTTGTTGTTAAGCCAAGTATCGGGATTATGGCAATACAAACACCTCATCCTGCACCCCTGCATAAAAATAACAAACCGAACGCCCGGGCCGTCAACAGAGCCAAAGCTCTCGGTTGAGTGAATCAACCCTAATTTCTGTATATTTTCTTTCAAAATATCCTCCGTTATTCAGAAAACAAAACCTCTCCCTGCGGAGAGGCTTTGCTTTTATACTCACATTTATCACATAACCTTATGGCAGGTTCTGGAAATTACGTCCATCTGCTGTTCCTTTGTAAGGTCAATAAATTTTACTGCATAACCCGAAACACGAATTGTAAAGTTAGCATACTCTTCTTTTTCAGGATGATTCATAGCGTCTATAAGCTTTTCTGTACCGAACACATTTACATTAAGGTGATGTGCGCCTCTGTCAAAGTAACCGTCCATTACGCTTACAAGGTTGTTGATTCTATCCTCATCAGTGTGTCCCAATGCGTCAGGGCTTATGGTTTGGGTATTTGAAATTCCGTCCAGAGCGTACTCATAAGGGAGCTTTGCAACGGAATTCAAAGACGCAAGCAAGCCGTTCTTTTCAGCTCCGTAGCTTGGATTGGCTCCCGGTGACAAAGGCTCCCCTGCTTTTCTGCCGTCAGGCAAAGAACCGGTAGCCTTGCCGTAAACAACATTTGATGTAATCGTAAGAATTGAAGTTGTTGGCTCAGAATTTCTGTAAGTATGGTGCTTCTTGATTTTCGTAAGGAAGGTTTTAAGAAGCCATACCGCAATCTCATCTGCACGGTCGTCATCGTTTCCGTATCTTGGGAACTCACCCTGTGTTTCGTAATCTACAACAAGTCCGTTATCATCACGGATTGTTTTTACTTTAGCATACTTGATTGCGCATAAAGAGTCAACAACGTGAGAAAACCCTGCAATACCTGTTGCGAATGTACGGCGAACATCTGTATCTATAAGAGCCATTTCCGCAGATTCGTAATAGTACTTATCATGCATATACTGAATAAGATTAAGGGTATTAACATAAACATCTGCAAGCCAATCCATCATAGCGTCAAACTTCTTCATTACCTCGTCATAATCAAGGTACTCAGAAGGAATCGCTCTGTATTCAGGACCAACCTGTACTCCTGTTTTTTCGTCAACACCGCCGTTAATTGCATACAAGAGGCATTTGGCAAGGTTTGCCCTTGCACCGAAGAACTGCATCTCTTTACCTGTCTGCGTTGCCGAAACACAGCAGCAGATTGAATAATCATCACCCCAGACAGGTCGCATAACATCGTCATTCTCATACTGAACGGAGCTTGTCCTGATAGAAATATCAGCGGAATACTTTTTAAATCCCTCAGGCAGTCTTGAAGAATATAAAACCGTTAAGTTTGGCTCGGGAGAAGGTCCCATATTCTCTAATGTATGCAAAAATCTGAAATCACTCTTTGTTACCATTGAGCGTCCGTCAATACCTAAGCCTGCAACCTCCAGCGTTGCCCAAACCGGGTCGCCTGAGAAAAGCTCGTTATAAGAGGGAATTCTCGCAAATTTTACCATTCTGAATTTCATTACCAAATGGTCAATAAGCTCCTGAGCCTGCTGTTCGTTCAACACTCCGTTTTGCAAATCTCTCTGAATATATATATCGATAAATGTTGATATTCTGCCAACGCTCATAGCGGCGCCGTTTTGCGTTTTGATAGCCGCAAGGTAACCGAAATAAAGCCACTGAATGGCTTCCTTTGCGTTTTGCGCAGGCTTAGAAATATCAAAACCGTAGGACTGAGCCATCTCCTTCATTTGTCCGAGGGCTCTGATTTGCTCTGCAATTTCTTCACGAAGTCTGATAATATCAGAGGTCATTGAACCGCTTCCGCAATTTTCAAAATCAATTTTCTTTTGCTCTATAAGAAAATCAATCCCGTAAAGAGCCACACGCCTGTAATCGCCAACGATTCTGCCTCTGCCGTAAGTATCAGGCAAGCCTGTAATCACCTTATTGTGGCGTGCCTTTCGCATTTCGGGTGTATAACAGTCGAAAACACCCTGATTATGAGTTTTGTGATACTGGGTAAAAATTTTGTGCAGATTGGGACTGGGAGTATAGCCGTAGGTACGGCAAGCCTCCTCTGCCATTTTTATTCCGCCGAAAGGCATAAAAGCACGTTTAAGCGGTTTATCAGTCTGCAAACCAACAATCTGCTCTAAATCTTTCATTTCCCCGGAAATATATCCCGGCTTGTGAGATGTTATGGTGGAAACAATGTCGGTGTCCATATCAAGAACTCCGCCCTTCTCACGCTCTTCTTTCTGCAAACGCTGAAGCTCTCCCCATAATTTATCGGTAGCTTCAGTTGAATCGGCAAGAAAGCTCTCGTCGCCGTCATAAGGGGTGTAGTTATTCTGAATAAAGTCCCTAACATTGACTTCTTCTTTCCAAAGTGTGCCGTTAAATCCGTTCCACGCCTTTTCCATATATTATACCTCCAAAAACCTTCCAAATTTCTGGTTTCGCTAAAAAACAACATATCTATGTTATTTTTTTAACATAGTCAGTATAACATATTACTTTGTTAATTTACAATATAAATATTTACCAAAAATACTTCCCCATTTAATTCTAAATAGGTTTATATAGTTATATAAACCTTTAAAAGCACAATATGTTGTAATAAAGCACCTAAACAGGACTCATTTTTGGTGGAGTGCCAAATGCTCACTTTTGATTGTGTCGTGCAGCTGTTTAGAGGTTAATCCCCTGTTATAATCGGTTACAACAGCTTTCAGCGCAACATTAGACTTTGAA
The DNA here is from genome assembly GCA_022774755.1 of bacterium. GTDB lineage: Bacteria > Bacillota > Clostridia > Oscillospirales > Acutalibacteraceae > Ruminococcoides. The sequence goes on along the minus strand of JALFLK010000021.1, from coordinate 91,817 downwards.
GAATGAAGTCCCTTAAGAATATCGTTGATTTGCTGATTTGAAAAACCGCTAAACAAGAGCATTTCATCGTCAAAATCATCGGTTTCAGCAGGGTGCTCGCAGGGAACTTCGTCTGTCAACTGCTGAATTGTCATTGAATACTCTTCTTTCTCAACTGATTTGAAAGGAATTTTCATTTTGTGGCACAACATTTTTATTTTTGCGCCCTTTTTGTTTTGAAGATTATAAAGCAAACAAACTGTTTCCATAATAAACCTCCGAGTAAAAACGATTTTTTAAAAGGATTTGGTAAAAACACTTGATTTTTTAAATATTTTTGATATAATAGACTGCGGCGGTTAAACACGGAGAGATGTCCGAGCTGGCCGAAGGAGCATGATTGGAAATCATGTGTACGGTAATCACCGTACCAGGGGTTCGAATCCCCTTCTCTCCGCCAAATTCATAAATCCGATAGATAAGCCAAAATCACTGAAAACGGCTTGTTTATCGGATTTTTTGTTTTATTTTTTTATAATAAATTTAAAATATTTAATTAAATTTTAAAAAATTGCAACACAATGCAACTTGAAATACAACACGAAAGCCTGCACATATGTTTATATTTTCATTGAATGTTTCCCCTGAACAATATCCCGTCTGCAAAATTCACGGTTAATGGCATTTAGGACACGCTTTTTGTCTGCGCTCCACATTGGGGCTGTTAATATGCGCTTATCTCCGTCGCCGGTCAGGCGGTGAATCACAACATTTTTCGGCAGAATTTCCACAGCTTTGCAAAGGATATCAATATATTCCTCCATTGTAAGGGCAGAAAATTTCCCGTCTAAGTAATCCTTCTCCAAGTCTGTTCCACGTAAAATATGCAGAAGCTGGAGCTTTATTCCGTCAGAAACGCTCCCTGCGTAAGCAACGGTTTTAAGCATATCAGCGACAGATTCTCTCGGCAGTCCGAGAATCACATGAGTAATCACCTGAACACCAAGGGTTTTAAGCTCTGATACAGCCTTGCCATAAACCGCTAAATCATAGCCTCTTCTTATATATTCGGCTGTTTTGCAATTAACCGTTTGCAAACCCAGTTCAACCCAAACAGGCTTTATTTTGGAAAGCCGATAAAGCAAATCAAGCACATCTTTTCCCAGACAGTCCGGTCGTGTTGCAACAGACAAAGCCACTATATCGGGACGGCAAATAGCCTCGGTAAAAATTCTTTCAAGATAGTCAACGGGGGCGTATGTGTTTGTATATGCCTGAAAATATGCGATGTATCTTCCCGACTTAATTTTTGCGCTTACCTTCTTTTTTGCCGACTCAATTTGTGCGGTAACGGAAAATCTGCTGTCGGTGGCAAATTCCCCGGAACCGCCCTTACTGCAAAAAATACAGCCTTTGGTTGACAATGTACCATCCCTGTTAGGACATGTCATTCCTCCGTTTAGGGACAGTTTATATATTTTTTCTCCGAAAGTTTTCTTTAAATATTCGTTTAAGGAATAATAATACATAACACTTTTTATTCAAAAACCTGAAATTTATCATTCATTAAATAAAGCCGTGTCACACAGCAGTCAACATCAATACCCCGATATTTTTTTACGGCATCGGTAATCAGTGAGGGATTTACATTGTTCGTACTTCCGGCAGGAAGAGTAATATTAAGCTCTGCTCCGCCTATCTGAGGATTTAGTGAATAATCAATAAAGTAGGGCTTAATATCAATTTCTTTGACGCCTTTTTTGCTTTTTTTCTCAACAATAAGCTGTTCTTCAGAAAAAAGATTTTTTAATACCTCGCACATTTTTTGCGGAGAGGTATTTTTGCCGGAACACAGCATTTTGAATCTTGCATAGGCAATTTTTCCCGGCTTAATAACAGGCTCTGTCGCCTTAAAAACTCTTATCCCCATAGGCAAACAGGGATTGAGCATTTCGGGGATACTGCTAAGAGGAAAATCATCGTCAATAAGCCTAACATCCATTGACTCGTTTTCTCCCTTAAAGCCTAAAGAAAGAGGCAAAGAAAATGTTACAAAGGGGTGGGGATTAAAGCCCTCGGTGTGCCATACAGGCAGTCTGCTTTTATGGAGCGCTCTTAACACACATCTGTTTAAATCCAGATGAGAAATATAAATGCACTCATCCTGCTTTTTAAACCATATCCTCACGCTTTTCAAAGCAAACACCTCCTTTATAGCATGCCGCTCCGCAATTACTGCATTTTTGACGGCAGTTTGGGGTAGTCTGTGCGTTATAAGCCTTTTCGCACTCTTTTTTCAGATGATTCTTAGTAACGCCGTAGTTCAGGTGATCCCAAGGTAAAATTTCATCAAAGCTCCTGCGCCTGTTAGCATAGAACCCGGGGTCAATACCGCAATCATCAAAAATTTCAAGCCATTTATCAAGACTGAAGCACTCGTTCCAGCCGTCAAAGTGCAGACCCTGCTCACAGGCTTTTTTCATAACCTTGCAGAGTTTTCTGTCGCCTCGTGCAAAAACAGCTTCAAGAAAGCTTGTATCCGCATCGTGATATTTGTAGTTGATTTTTTTTGTAGTAATGCTTTCTTTTAAATGCTTTTGCTTTTCGTGCAGCTGTTCAATAGTATCCTGAGGTTCCCACTGAAATGGAGTAAAAGGCTTTGGCACAAATGAAGATGTTGAAATCGTAACATTTACCGACTTGCCCTTTGGCTTGTTGGGGCATTTATAATACTCGTCAACAACGCTCTGCCCCAACTTTGCAATAGCCGAAACATCCTCAAAAGTTTCGGTCGGCAAGCCAATCATAAAATACAGTTTAACGCTTGTCCATCCGCCGTTAAAAGCAAGAGAGCAGGTAGTAAGCAACTCGTCCTCAAAGACATTTTTGTTAATGGCATCTCTCAGACGCTGACTGCCTGCTTCGGGAGCAAAGGTAAGCCCGCTTTTTCTGACAGTTTTTATTTTGTTTAAAATATCGTCGCTGAAACCGTCAACCCGAAGCGACGGCAAAGAAAGGCTAACTTTCTCGTCTTTTGACCATTTATTCAGTTCCTCAAGCAAAGGCACAACCTTTGAATAGTCGCTGGAGCTGAGCGACGAAAGAGAAACCTCGTCATATCCTGTATTGGTGCAAAGAGTATGGCACTGTCGGTTAATTGTATCTATGGATTTTTCCCTGACGGGTCTGTAAAGATAACCTGCCTGGCAAAAGCGACAGCCTCTGATACAGCCTCTGAAAATTTCTTCAACTGCTCTGTCATGGACAATTTCTATCATCGGAACAACAAAGTTATCGGGGTAGTAGGATTTATCCATATCCATCATAAGTCTTTTGTTTATAACCTTAGGAGCGCCGTTTTTTGTTGTCATTCCGCTGATTGTGCCGTCTGAATTATATTCAAAGTCGTAAAGTGAGGGAACATAAACCCCATCAATTTTTGAACAAAGAATCAAAAATTCGTCCCTTGTATTTCCCTCTTTTTTGCATTTCCTGTAAAGCTCAATTACTTCAAGGTCAACCTCTTCCCCTTCGCCGATAAAGAACAAATCAATAAAATCGGCAATAGGCTCGGGGTTGCAGGCGCAGGGACCTCCTGCAACAACAATTTGCGAGAGTCCTTTTCTGTCTTTGGAAAGAATGGGTATTTTCGCAAGCTTCAGCATATTTAAAACATTGGTATAGCTTAACTCATACTGGAGGGTAAATCCGATAAAATCAAAATCAGTAATCGGGTCGCCGCTTTCCAAGGCAAACAGCGGAATGTTGTTTTCTGTCATAAGCTGTTCCATATCAATCCAAGGGGCAAAAACCCTCTCGCACCAAATATAATCGACGGAATTGAACTGGCTGTAAAGGATTTTCATTCCCAAATGTGACATTCCTATCTCGTAAGTATCGGGAAAGCAAAAGGCAAACCTGACGTCTACATTTGCTTTATCTTTTACAACGGCGTTCATCTCTCCGCCTACATATCTGCCGGGCTTTTGCACCTTTAAAAGCAGTTTTTCAACATCCTTATTAACCATTTAATCCTCCGTCAGTAATATTTGTTTTCCTTTATAAATATTGACAACAGCAAGTATAAGCTTAATAAAAGCAACGAAAAATTATATTTTGATACAAACAAAATTAAAAAACCGAAAAAAAACGCAGGCAAAAACACGGCAATCGTAAGCGCTGTTATTATTTTATCTGATTTTTCGGGGGTAAATCTTTTTCTCAAAAGCAAATATACAGCCTGACCACCGTCTAAATTTGACGCAGGAATCAGGTTAAACACTGCTGTGGCAATATTCACAGCCGAAAAAAAGCACATCCATTCAATGTTAAAGTACCTGCCGAAAACTGCAAAAATTGTTCCTGCAATAATATTTGCAAAAGGTCCCGAAAGTATTACGGTCAAGGTGCAAAAATCACGCTGATATTGTCGGTTTGCATCGGTAATAACTATATTAAAAGGCTTTAATTCTACGGATTGGGGCTTATACCCCCAAAGGCACATTGCCGTAATATGCCCTGCTTCGTGAATAAATACGCTGATTATGCAAAAAATCAGTTTCTCTGCGCCGCCGACAATTACAGCTAAGCTTACAAAAACAACAAAAGCAAAGGATATTTTAACCCTGACTCCAAACAGATTAAACTTCATCCCCGGTTGCCTGAGAAAACAGCTTTGTAAAGTCAGGGGCTTCTATATTTCCGTCTGCTATCAATTCCTTATTAAGCTCGGAATAATAAACCTGCCGTATATTTTCATACATCTCTCCGCCGAAGCATTTTAATCCATAGGCAAATCCGCATATAAGCAAACATATAATAAGCTGAATGATTATCAGAAGCTGGCGGTGCTGAGGAGGATTGCGCTCATTATCCTCTTTTGTACTTTCCGCTTCGCTTTCGTCTTCCTGATTAACAAACTGCGGAGTTTCGGGAACGGAAACATTCTGCCAGTTTTCATCATATGTAATGGAGCTGTTTTTATTTTCTTCATTCATTTTCAGTCACCTCTATGCAAATATATGCGCATAGAGGGACAAAGTTACCTTAATTTTTTGAAATCGCCTTTTACAAGGTTTAAAAAGAACAGAATAGCCGCAATCAGAGAGCCGCCCTCTGCAATTGGGAAAGCCCACCATACATAATCTAGACCGAAATTTGAAAGAAAATATGCAATAGGCAAAATCAGCACAAGCTGGCGCAGGAACGACATAAACAAACTGCGTATTCCCTTGCCTGTTGCCTGAAACAGCGTGGTAAACATTATTCCTATTGCCGCAGGAATAAAGCAAAGGCTGATTGTTCTGAAAGCACCGGTTCCCACAGCAATAAGCTCGCTGGAGTTGCCGAACATAGAAAGCAACTGTTCGGGGAAAATCCAGAACGCCAATGTTCCCAGCGTCATTATTACGACTGCTATGAAACAGCCGTACTTTAAAGCAGAATAAAGCCTTGTTTTATTTCGTGCGCCGTAGTTGTAGCCGATAATCGGCATAACGCCCTGATTTAGTCCGAAAACAGGCATAAACACAAAGCTTTGAAGTTTGTAATAAACTCCCAAAACAGAAACAGCGATGTCTGAAAATCCAACTAAAATAGCATTCATTCCGAAAATCAGCACAGAACTGATTGACTGCATTACAATAGACGGCAAGCCTACCGCATATATATTCTTGACGGTTAATTTATTCAGTTTAAAACCTTTAAAGCTTACCGTAACATGGTGCTCCTTTGCAAAAAGCACAATAATTGAAAAAATCATCGAAAATGCCTGTCCGGTAACGGTTGCCACAGCGGCTCCCAAAACCTCCATTCTTGGGAACGGACCGATACCGAAGATAAGAATCGGGTCTAAAACTATATTTGTAATTGCTCCTGTAAGCTGAAAAAACATAGGGAAAATCATATTTCCGGTTGATTGCAGGGTTTTTTCAATGTTTATCTCAATAAAAGCAAATAACGAGGCTGTAAGCACCACGGTTGTGTACTGTACGCCGTAATTGTAAACAAGCTCGTTATCGGTAAAAATGCTGAAAAAAGGTTTTGTGAAAAACACACCGATAATCAGGAATACAATCCAGCTGAACACAGCCAAAATCAATCCGTGAGTGGCCGCATCGTTTGCTTCCTTATAATTTTTCTCTCCCAATCTTCTTGAAACAAGGGAATTTATACCTACTCCCGTTCCCACGGCAACTGCTATTAAAAGCATCTGCAAAGGATATGCAAGTGAAAGAGCGGTAAGCGCCTCGTTTCCAAGCTGTCCGACAAATACGCTGTCAACCACATTATACAGCGCCTGGATTGTCATTGAAAACATTGCAGGAATTGACATAGACAATATGAGTCCGAAAACAGGCGCAGTACCCATTTTATTTTCTTTAATACTTGTTTGTTCCATTTTATCACCTAACCTTATTCACATAATAAAAGGGCAGAGTTTTAATCTGCCGCAGATTTTAATAATTTATTTCTTTTATGTTTTTCTATGATAGCAATAACTATACTTGTAAGGATTAACGCCGTAACCGAACCGCAGAAATCAACCCATATATCGGTTACCAAAGAGGCTCTTCCCGGTGTGAATATCTGTATTGTTTCGTCAATACATGCACAAAACAGGCACACAAACAGAATTTGCGGGGTTTTCTTTAGTGGGAAATTTCCGTATGAATAAAAAGTTACAGTCAGCAAAACGGCAAGAACACCGAATTCCGAAAAATGTGCAAGCTTTCGCACAATAAAATTTGAAAATTCCAAAGGAATACCCATTGAGTTAAAAAATCTGTTGATTATATTTAAAAGCGCAATGCTTTCACCATCTGACGCATCGGCGTTTAAGCAGGAATGAAAAAAAATAAATCCCGTAAAAACAGCCGTAATTAGAGTCATAATTATTGAAAAAGCACTCACTTTTCTGCTTTTTTCCACCTAATCACCCCATATAATTATACAGATTATATTTTTAAATGTCAAACGAAGTTTTGGGATAAAATAATGAATTCCGGTAAAATCGCCAAAACATATTGAAAAATAATGTGCTTTAAGTTATACTTAGTAAAAACAATTTTCAGGAGCTTGATATGTGGTATTTTATTGTATTTTTAATTTCAATGGTTCCAATCGTAGAAATCAGAGGAGCTATTCCCGTAGCTGTTGCTAACGACCTGAACCTGGTATGGGCGTACATTGTCTGCATTTTAGGAAATATGCTTCCCGTTCCGATTATCTACCTTTTTGCAAGAAAGGTTCTTATATGGGGCAGTAAAAAGAAATATATCGGCAAGTTTTTCACCTTTTGCCTTGAAAAGGGTGAAAAAGGCGGTAAAAAGCTGGAGGCCAAAGCCGGCAGAGGCCTGTTTGTTGCGCTTATGCTTTTTGTGGGAATCCCTCTGCCGGGTACCGGAGCGTGGACAGGAACTCTCGCCGCAAGCATTTTGGATATGGGCTTTAAGAAAAGCGTAATAGCCTGTATGTGCGGAGTAGTAATAGCCGGCACAATTATGGGTATCGGTTCAATTTTGGTGGCAAACGGAATAAATGTAATTTTTGCGCCGTAAATAACATCATAAACATAGGCAGCATTCGTATGCTGCCTTAATTTTTAGGGGCGGTTTAATGAATAATCCCAACAAATTTTATAATCTAATTATCATCGGCGCAGGAGCCTCAGGTCTTGCTATGGCTGTAACCGCAAAAAGGAAAAACAAGGATTTATCGGTTTGTATCCTTGAGGCCGGAGAAAAGCCGGGAAGAAAACTCCTTGCAACCGGCAACGGCAGATGCAACCTGACAAATATGGATTTGTCCTGCGAAAAATACTACGGAAGTTTTCCCTGTAAATCTGTAATTTCAAAGGTCAATCCCCATAAACTGCTGGACTTTTTTCTCAGTATCGGTCTGTTATGCAAAGCGGAAGAAAACGGTCTTGTTTACCCTTACTGCAAGCAAGCAAAAGCGGTAAGAGATGTGCTTTTAATGGAATGTAGCCGTCTTGGTGTTGACATAATCTGCAATTCTACTGTTTTCAACATAAAAAAGTCAAACGGTACTTTTTCCGTTAAATCAACCTCAGCCGTTCTCAATTCCGAAAAGGTCGCATTGTGCTGCGGCGGAAAAGCGTCCCCCTCCTGCGGAGGAACAGGCGCAGGGATTGACCTTCTTAAAAATATCGGCATAAAAATCAACACCCCCTCCCCTGCTTTATGTCCTGTGGAAGTAACAGACACTAACATTAAAACGCTTAAAGGCGTCAGGACAAGAGCTAAAGTATCTCTTTATGACGGAAACCGTTTTGTTAAGGATGAAACAGGCGAACTGCAATTTACCTATAACACGCTCTCTGGCATCTGCATATTTAATCTTTCCTCTGTAATGAATAAAATCAACTCCCCTGTAATTAAGGTTAATTTTATGCCTGATTACAGCACGGAGGAAGTTAAAAAAATAATAAAGAATCAGCAGAAGATTTTTTCGGATGAACCCATATCTTTATTGCTTACGGGAATAATAAACGATAAGCTTGGTAATTTTCTTCTGAAATCTGCTTTCGGCAAAGAAAAGCTGAATAGTAAGTCAAAAACTTTAACTGACAGCGATATATGTGCCGTTGCGGATGTTCTGTGCAGAACTGAGTTTAGATGCAGTAAGAGTCTTGACTTTAAAAAAGCACAGGTTATGGCAGGGGGTATTGAAAAAAGCGAGGTAAATCTCCATACATTGGAATCAAAGCGTGTTAAGGGACTTTATTTTTGCGGAGAAATCCTTGACATCAACGGTGACTGCGGAGGATATAATCTGCATTTTGCCTTTGCAAGCGGTATTATTGCAGGTGAAAACATATGATAAGAATAACTAACATTAAAATGCCCATAAATTACAGCTGGGAAGATTTAGAGAAGAAAGTAATTCAGACTTTAAAAACAAGCAAGCACAGTATTGAAGAAATCAAGTTGTTTCGTCGGTCTGTTGACGCACGAAAAAAGAATGATATTCATTTTAATATAACGGCAGATGTAAAACTTAAAAACGCAAATATTAAACTGCCCGCAAAGTCTAAAAACATAAGCAATATCAGCGAATATTCTTACCGAATTCCAAAAGCAGGCAAGAACATCGGAAAAACCGTTGTAGTAGGCGCAGGTCCTGCGGGTCTTTTCGCCGCCTTAATTCTTGCAAGATCAGGACTCAAGCCTATACTGATTGAGCGTGGAAAAGCTGTTGAAGAGCGCATCAAAGATGTTGAGGACTTCTGGAAAAGCAGAAAGCTAAACACCGAATCTAATGTTCAATTTGGCGAAGGCGGTGCAGGTACTTTTTCAGACGGAAAGCTTAACACAGGGACTAAAGACATAAGGGCAAGACAGGTTTTGATAGAATTTGCAAATCACGGAGCACCCGATGAGATTCTGTATAACGCAAAGCCTCATATCGGAACCGACAAGCTGAGGGATACAATTAAAAATATACGAAATGAAATTGTTAACCTCGGCGCAACGGTGATGTTTTCTTCTAAGCTGACAGGCATAAAAACCAAAGACGATAAAGTAACAGCCGTTGAGGTTAAAAACGGAAATAAAACATTCGAAATTGAGTGCGACAGCGTTATTCTTGCCATAGGTCACAGTGCAAGAGATACCTTTGAAAGCATATACAAAACGGGGATTCCCATTGAACAAAAGGCATTTTCTGTTGGGGCAAGAATTGAGCACCTGCGAAAAAACATTGACAAAGCACAATACGGCATTATGGCAGGCAACAAAATTTTGGGAGCGTCTTCTTATAAGCTGAATGTTCATCTAAAAAGCGGCAGGGGCGTTTACACTTTTTGTATGTGCCCCGGCGGAAGTGTTGTTGCCGCCGCCAGCGAGAATAATCGCCTTGTAACTAACGGTATGAGCAACTTTGACAGAGATGAGGTCAACTCAAATTCTGCGCTCCTTGTGGGGATTACTCCTAAAGATTTTCATTCGGAACACAAGCTTGCAGGAATGTATCTGCAAAGGAAGCTTGAGGAATCTGCTTATGTTAAAGGCGGAGAAAATTACAATGCGCCTGTTCAGCGTGTAGAGGATTTTCTTAACAATGAAAAATCCTCCCGATTCGGAGAGGTACTGCCCACATATCGCCCGGGAACGGAATTTTGCAGAATGGACGATATATTGCCCGACTATGTATGTGCAAGTATGCGAGAGGCTCTGCCGATTTTAAATCATCATCTGGAGGGCTTTGCACACAATGACGCATTGCTGACAGGAGTTGAAACACGCAGTTCCTCCCCTATACGGATTCTGCGAAATGATAGTATGCAATCCGTTAAAATCACGGGACTTTATCCCTGCGGAGAAGGTGCAGGATACGCAGGAGGGATAGTTTCTGCCGCTGTTGACGGAATTAAATGTGCCGAAAAAATAATTGAAAAAACAAACGAATAAAACAAATAAGATATATATGAAATAACAAATCTTTATTCTTATACAGAAAAATCACCCTGATTTGAACAGGGTGATTTTACATATACGACCAAATCTATAAGCCGAGTTCTGTCGTGAACAGTTATCTATCTTGGCAGAATGTTGCCATTCTGCTCGATGCCACCTCCTAAGGACACGCCGAGCAAGCGTATAATGTCCTACCACGGTGTTGCTCCAAATAGGGTTTACACGGCAGTTAAGTCTCCTTAACTCCGGTGAGCTCTTACCTCGCCTTTCCATCCTTACCGAAAATTCGGCGGTATTTTTCTGTTGCACTATCCCTAAGGTCGCCCTCGGCGGCTGTTAGCCGTTATTATTGCTCTGTGGAGCTCGGACTTTCCTCGGACAGCGCCTTTCGGCGTTTGCCCGCAACTGTTCAATTTGCTCGCAAATATATTTTAGTAGAAATTAAGCAGATTGTCAAATGATAATTCTTTAAGTTACTTGTAAATTACAAGCACGGAGTTTATAATAAAGAAGTTGAAAACAAAGAATAAGGAGCGCATTATGAATTACAGAGAAGAATCTTTAAAAAAACATTATGAGTGGAACGGAAAAATTGAGGTTGTATCAAGAGTGCCGATTAACAATTCCGAGGATTTATCCCTTGCATATACTCCCGGCGTTGCAGAGCCTTGTCTTGAGATAAACAAAAATTACGAAAAGTCTTTTGAGCTTACAAGAAGAAATAACCTAGTTGCAGTTGTTACCGACGGCACGGCAGTTTTGGGATTGGGTGACATCGGTCCCGAGTCAGGTATGCCTGTTATGGAGGGAAAATGCGCTTTGTTTAAGGAGTTCGGCGATGTTGACGCATTTCCCATATGCGTAAGGAGCAAGGATGTTGACGAAATTGTACGGACTATTTATCTGATAAGCGGAAGCTTCGGCGGAATAAATCTTGAAGATATTGCCGCACCGAGATGCTTTGAAATTGAAAAAAAGCTTAAAGAAATCTGCGATATTCCCGTTTTTCACGATGATCAGCACGGAACAGCAGTAATTGTTGCCGCAGGTCTTTTAAACGCCCTTAAAATTGTAAATAAAACAATAGAAAATGTAAAAATAGTGATAAACGGAGCAGGCTCCGCAGGCGTTGCAATTACAAATCATCTCTTTAATATGGGTGCAAAAAACATAACCTTATGCGATATTGAGGGAATCCTCTGCGAGGACGATGAAAACCTTACAGGTGTTAAAAAGTATATGTCAACAATCACAAACCGAGAAAGGCAAATAGGAACTTTAGCTGACGCCTTAAATGGTGCTGATGTGTTTATCGGTGTATCTGCGCCTAATTTGGTAAGCGAAGAGATGGTTAAGTCTATGGCAGACAAGCCGATTATTTTTGCAATGGCAAACCCCACGCCCGAAATTATGCCTGATGCTGCAAAAAAAGCAGGTGCCGCAGTAGTCGGCACAGGCAGGAGCGATTTTCCCAATCAAATCAACAATGTTCTTGCATTCCCGGGAATTTTCAGAGGTGCATTAGATTGCAGAGCTAAGGAAATAAATGAAGAAATGAAGGTTGCCGCCTCAAAGGCTATTGCCTCGTTAGTAACCGACGACAAGCTGTCGGAGAATTATATTCTTCCTACCGCACTTGATAAAAGAATCGGACAGTCAGTTGCCAAAGCAGTTATTGAGGCAGCAAGAAAAACAGGCGCAGCAAGAATTTAGAATTTAAGCTTTTTATTCCATAAAAGCGGTTGAGTTTTCCTCAACCGCTTTACTTATATAATGTGTAGTTTACAGATTATTTATTTCTTTGGCTTTTGCCGTCAAAACTTCCTTTTTATTATCCAATTTTTCATCAATAACAAGAGAAAGCAGCAGCTTTAGGGTATTGCCGATGTCCTTACCGTTAGTTATGCCGAGGCGGATTAAATCATGGCCGTTTAATGCTAAATCGCTTAGCTTAAAACACTCCTCTTCCTCAACTACTCTGCTGAATGTTTCGCACGCAAGGTTAAACTTTTCCAGCTTCTCTTCCCTTTTATACATTGACTGAGCAAGCAAATCAGCCCTTTGCACCTTAAGCAGTAACTGAAAATTTTCCTTTCCTATTGCAGACATAACATGCTTGATTTGCCGTTTGTTGTCGGAAAAGCGAATATCGTGATAAAGAATAAGAGTTTTAACCTTATCAATTACATCGTTTGGGTACTTCATACGCCTCATAATGTTATCTGTGATAGCGGCGCTGAACTTATTGTGACCTTTATAGTGGCACAGTTTCTTGACTTCGTCATATTTTTGCGCCAAAGGCTTGCCTATATCGTGAAAAAACATAGTAAGCCTGAGTATCAAATCATTGTCTATATGAGAAATAGCACTTGTTGTATGCTTCCATAGGGTCTTGTTGTGGTGAGGATTGTTCTGGTCAAAATTAAACATAACCTCAATTTCGGGGATAAAAACAGCAATTACTCTCCTGAAACGATTTAAAATATAGGGAGCTGTATTTCCGCACAACAGGCGGTTAAATTCAGAAGTAATACGCTCTTCAGAGATATTTTTTAAAAGCCCTGCGTTACGGAGAATCGCATCAGCGGTTTTTATTTCTATTGAAAAGCTATAAACAGAGGCAAAACGCAAGGCTCTGATAATACGCAAGGCATCTTCTTTAAAACGCTTGTCCGGATCTCCCACACACCGTATGGCGCCGGATTTCAAGTCGGCTTGTCCACCGAACAAATCTGTCAAACCGTCTTTCGGATTAAATGCCATTGCGTTTACGGTAAAATCACGGCGTGATAAATCATAGCTGAGTTTATCGGTAAAAGTTACGCTGTTTGGGTGACGACAGTCGTTGTATTCTCCGTCTATTCTGTAAGTGGTGATTTCATATACATTTTTGTCAATAATTACTCCAACTGTTCCGTGCTTTATTCCGTTATCAATGATGCTGTAATTGTTAAAGCACTCAATAATTTGTTCGGGCATGGCGTCAGTACAAATGTCCCAATCGTGAGGTTCTTTTCCAAGCAAAATATCCCGAACACATCCTCCGACAATATTTGCTTCAAAGCCATTTTCATTGAGTTTGCTTAAAATCAGACTAACATTATTCGGGAGTTGTATCTGCATATAATCACCTGAACCATTATAATTATTGCTCAATTAGAATTATAACACATTATTCTCAAAATGCAATAAAAATATATCAATGTGTCATTACTTTAATACCAACAAACTTATTAGCATTGTCTTACGTTTTTACCCTATGTTTATCAGCAATACCTAATATGTGTAAAACAAAAAGGACGCAGTTTGCGTCCTTTTTTAATGCTAATTATTCATCTTTACTTGTACTATCACTAATCGCATCATCATTATTCAAATCAGAATCGTTGTTTACAGAACCTTTCTGATTCTTGTAGTTATTTACTGCCGCCTTGATTTCTTTAGAACTTAAGAGATCAGCATCCTCCTTTTGCCGTGACATTTTATAAATGTTATAAAACTCTCCGGAAAAAGCAAGGAGTATCAAAAGTATTGCAGTCAACAATCCCCAAGGTGTGATAAAGAAATTGTAGATATTGTTTATAAAAGGAATTTTAGTTACCATTATTCCGACTATGTTTTCAGTAGAAACAGGCGGATCTGATTCATAATTAGCAATACCTTGAGTTACAACGTAACAAGTTCCGTTATCGTAATAAGGTTCCTGAACAATCTCATGGGTTATAAGCTTATCCTTATAATTCCCTACTGCACCCTGATAAGTAACAACATCACCGATTTTTAAATCTTCAGGATTATCTACTGATTTAGAAAGAATAACATCGCCAACCATTAAATCAGGTTCCATACTTCCGGTAGAAACACGAAACACCATATAACCGGCAATATTGGGTGTTTTACCGCTAATACGCATAAACATTATAAAAGCAATTAAAACAACCAACAGAATCAGAATAACAGTTAAAAATATATTGAGAATTTTACCTAAAACAGAACCGTGTTTTTTCAAAACTGCTCTCCTCAATTATAATAAGAGATTATGGTTGGGAACACTGATACGGTAATCGAAGAAGAACCTGTATTCTTTACATACCAGTCAACATACAGCGTACTGTTTGCACTGATTGTAATATGCTTTGCAACAATCATTCCGTTGGAATAATTTGAGGTGGTTTTTAAAGGAGACAAACAGCTGACAGTTGCGCTTGTACTGCTTAATTTTAATCCGGAAAGATTTATATTGTTTTTAACAGTACCTGTATTCTTTATTTTGGTTCTAAAGTAACCTACTTCACCGGCTTTAATAACCGTATTGCGTGTATCATCTTCAGTTAATTTTCCATCAACAAAAGAGCAAGAATCTGTCTCATAAACTGAACATTTCGAATTCATCTTAGCAACAGCAGTTGCGCTGAGCCCAAAAGAGTTGGCGTTTACAGTGCCATATGGACGGTCAAACCATGAAAAAGAAGCGGATATTAAGAATATCAAAAGTACAAAGGATAGCAATGTGCATACCTTCATTTTCGTACTGCTTTTCATGATTTCACCTCCAAAATATTCATAAAATCAAATTCATAAATCCAAATCAAGGATCGTATCTCCAAGAACCAACAGTAAAGCTTGTACCCGAGCCACCGGAAATATAGTAAGCATTGTTTCCTGTGGAAGAAGTTGATAGCGGTATGGTTATGTCAACCGTCTGCGAACCACCGTTATTGCCATTATTAAATATCAGCCTGTTAATACTCGGAGCAATATCAATATAGTAAACTTTTTCATTCTGAGTATTGGTATGTGAATACGTCATCTGGGTACCGGGCCAAGTAGCCGAACTGCCGTTAACCCATGCATAACAATACGGACCATTCCAGCTTTTATTATTGGTAAAGTAAACTCTTCGTACAAACCTTGCATATGCCGTATAATTGGTACCGGACTTGGTAAATGTTGTATCAGTAGTAATTAGATTACCGCCGGAAGCACTATCGTACCAACCAAGGAACTGATAGAAACTGTCATTTGCTGTCTTCGTAGCAGTAAACGTAACTGTTGAAGATGAAGTTGCACTTGACGTTGCGCCGGATGAACCGCCTGTTACCTGTACCTTACCACATCCTGAATTACTGCTGGTGCCGTTTGAAACAGCATACGCCTTATAGGTATAGGAATTCACAGTCCAACGAGCGTAAACAGATTTGTTCCCTGTAATACTATTAATAGTATAAGTTGTACTGCTACTGAGCTGAGAGTCTCCTGTAGCAGTGGAATACCATCCGTTAAACTTGTATCCGCTATTAGTTGAAGCCGTCAATGTTAAGGAAGAACCGTAATCTACTGTAGCAGAAGAAGTGCTGCCTGCTGTTGATGAGCCAGCCTTAACAGTACCACCTTTAGTATTTGACGACGAACCGTCTGTTACTACATAAGCATCAACAGAAAATCTTTCAACAAATCGTGCATAATACGTTTTATCTCCTGTTACAGTTACAGAAATAGAGGTACTTGTACTTGATACCGTACCATTTGCAGTAGTTGCCCAACCAACAAACCGATATCTTGACTTAGAAGTTGCCTTAAGAGTAACAGAAGTACCGTAGTTTACAGGTTTTGATACACTTGTTCCGGCAGTACCGCCGTCAATACTAATTGTACCGCCGTTTGTGTTACTTGCAGAACTATTGGTTGATACTTTACCATATATGGTAAACTGACCCAAGAAGCGAGCATACACATTAACCTCACTGCTGACAGTTATTTCCTCTGTATCACTATAATCATATTTTGTTCCGCCTGTAACAGCACTATACCATCCAGCAAACGTGTACCCGCTGTTAGCAACTGCATCGATGCTTATTTTGCTTCCGTCAACTACATATTTAGACAATGTTGCTGTGCCGGAAATATCAGAGCGATCTTCGTCAAGAGCTACAACACCACCGTCAGTACTAACCGTTCCATTGGCAACGGCATTCACGGTAACTTTATACATCTTTTTAAGATGTAGATTAAAGCTGATGTTTTTACCTTGAATTGAAGAAAATTTATCCTTGTCACACCAAATTCTTGTGGTTAAAACATAAGTGCCGGAGCCGCTAAGCTCAAATGCTTTTTGACTTGCAAGACCGGTTCCGTCATATGCAAGCGCCGTTCCTGTACCAATCTGTGTTGAAACTTTTACGGCATCAGTAGCCTCGCCATCAACTGTAATTGCACTATCCGTAGTATATCCATAAGTAGCAGCAGCTGATGTTTTTACTTTGAGGCTAAATTCAATATAATTAACCCCTATATCGTTGACAGTTGCGTTTTCTAAAGTAGAGTCGGCACTGCCTCGCTTTATTTGTATTGTCTTACCATCAGAACTATACGCAGGTGCCAAAAACAAGGAGCCTGAGTTATCAATATAATCAGATAACGGCAATTCGTAACTTGTAGTAGATAAATTAACCGTTGTATTAGTATTGTTAAACTTTATTGTGTTAGTATTGTTTGTAATATCAACGGCAGAAGAGCCCTCAATCCAAGCATAACTTACTACCGACATTGATACCAGAAGAAAGAAAAGTGCCAATACCAAAAGTAAAGACTTTATATTTTTTTTCTTATAATGTTTATATACTTTCATATTGACACCTCCTAATCAAAACAACTAATTTTCTATACTTTTGGCCACACGTCATCCGGAGTCCACGTTGAATAATTATCAGTATCAGTAAAGGCATAGCCAATCTTTTGGAACTTGGTTGAAGAAACACCGGTCGGAGTAATGAGTGATGACTCATGGTTGTAACCGTTGAACTTAATCTTAGCGTCATAAGGCAAAATTGTATGGAATACTCTCTGTCCGTAGTCGTTTGTTCCGGCATACTCTAAAATAAATCCGTAGTTACTGTCGCTGTTAAACGATGCGGTAGGATCAAAGTTTCCACTTGAACCCTTTGAAATCGCAAGCGCAGAACCATACTTGGCACTTGTAAAGTAAACATGGGGTTCATCAGAATAGCCATTAAACAAGAACGGATACGGAGTGCTGGCCCAGGGAGTTACCTCCCATTTATTGTCACTGTTCTTACTGCTGGCAGCAATATAATATCCGCCGTTTTCTCCTAATGTAATGTTAACAGTCTGATTATTAGAAGTACCATCACTGAAGATAACACCCGTTGCACCGGTAGGAACATCTATCTTATAATCGCTGCCGCTCATATGTGTCATAGCAGTTCCGGGGAAAGCAGGACCAACATTACCACTGCTATTAAAGAAATAAGCTTTAACTGTAGACCAGTTCTTCGAATTTGCAAATTTAATTACAGGTACATAGGCATCGGTAAAGTACAAATCGATAACGCCTTCGTAGCCTTTATTTACCCAGTAACCGTAGTTAGTTCCGTCTACTTCAATACCTCTGCCGATACCATAGTAAGTATCAGAACTGCCCATTGAAACGCTGGTTGTATTTGCCCAAACATTGTAACTGTTTGAACTGTTGTGCGGGTCGTATCTTGCAAAAATTACATCACTTACAGAATCAGGAATATTACCCACATAAGTTATGTTATCACTTTGCTTTTTAAGCATATAAGCAACACCTGTACTGTAATCAGTCGAACCCTTGCTGCTGCCCATATCAATAGCAAACATATAACAATCACTTACACCGTCTGATGATTTATTCTTAACCCATTTACTCGGTGAGTAGTCAACAAATTTTACCTGTTTCGTATAATCTTTTCCGGTTGTAAGCTTAAGATTTATATTTAATGAACTGGACAAAACGCTGCTGCTTATACTGCAATTAGAATCAGTTCCTTCTAACCACACAGCCACAGTAACAAGTTTAGACTCATCACCGGCAAGCTCCGCAACCGGGTTTTCTGCATTATAGGAATAGTCTGCAAAGGGAGACGCCTGAACAGCAGACGACTGTGTCGGAACGCCAGCAGTACTTACAGACAGTATCGGTTGATAGCTTTCAGTGTATCCTGTCCATTGTATTCCGGGACAAAGCACAACCGGTTCAGTACCATCGTTAAAATTCAAAGAAATTCTCAGAGCCTTAAGAATATCTGAGCTTGCACCGGAAACTGAAGAACTATTATCAATATAAATCTTTGATCCTGTATAAGCAGACATATAAAACTCTTCGATAATGTATTTTTCATTTTTATCAGCATCAACGCCTTCTCTGAACTTCATTGAAGAAGTCAATGTTGAACTGGTAACAGATAAATCGTCTGTAGTAGGAAAAAAGAAATTTCTTCCGTCTTTGCTTGAACAATCCTGTAAATCAGCTGACGGGAGCAAGACGGTTGAAATTGCATTGCCGTCTAAATCCGTAAAAGACAAACCAGCACCAGCAGTAACCACAGAAGCATCGGAAGAAACCGTTCCTCTATTTGAGCCCTCTATCCATGAAAAAGTGGCGGCACAAACAAGAAGAATCGCCTCAAGAAGTGCCACTATGGCTAATAACATTTTCTTATTTACTTTTAGGTAAGCAGACAATTTGTTCATATCCATATCAGCACCTCCTTATATATTATAATTCATAAATCAGAATTTGTAAATAACATCAAGCATTTGGATCCTGAGCTTCAAGATTCAAATTTACCAAAAACTTTCCGTTTACAAAAGCACGTCTTGCTTCGTTGTCGCAACCCTCAAGCCAAACATACATATCAACCTGTCCGGTATAATACTTATCTGATTCCGAAGCCTTAGAAAGTGTTGCAAGCTTAATTCTGCTTGAAGAGGTGATATCTCCTGTCAATACGTTTAATGTTGCAGACTGTTTTCTTTTAGATGAATCATAATACGAATGTGTATACGAAGCGCCTGAAGTCTTATTTACTGAAATGTCACTAAATGTAATAGACCTTTGTGACGCATCATCAGATACAAAAATTTCAGGTTTTGGTATCCAGGTAAACATTCTTGTGTTAGTGCCGCTGGTACAAGCGCTTAATCGAAGGGCACCTACAATCAAATCACCGGAAAATGTTTGTGTTGTTGTGTTAATCAGATTTTCCATTCCAACAGACGGTTCAACAGACGAGTCTTCGCCGAGATAAATATCCATCGGATCTTCTGAACGCATATAAAGCGTAAACTTAACATAGTCTCCTTCTGTTGTATCAGTAGATACAGAAGGAGTGGACCATGTTCCGCTTGTATTTACAGCTGCATAATCAGGATACTGAGTCAATGCAGGTCTGACAAAATTGCCGTCACCCGAACCGGTAACATCAGAGAATTTTGCGTTTTTAAACCAATTATAATCTGAAAGGTTAATAGAAGAATGAAAATCAGTATCATTTCCCGTTACAGAAAGCTCTAAAGCACCGTCAGCTCTGACCTTAACCTCATTGGAGTAAACCGAATTACTGTAAGCAGAAACAAACCATGCGGCGACACTTGTAATCATTAAGACAATAACAAGGAACAAATTGATTACTATTAACTTTTTTTTATTTATTATAGTTTTCAAAATTATTCCTCCTTATTAAGTAATTAAAGGCTTGCCGGTAAAATCAAGTAAATTATTAAATATACCGTCCGCCAAAGGTGTTTTTGCTTCTCTATCCGTTCCTTCAGCCCAAATTCTCACACGAATATGAGCCTTATAATAAATATCATCGTCATTGCTTTTTGAAAGTGTTGCTAGTGACGGTATATTGTCATCGTCAAGCTGACTTGTTAGTTTATAATTTGAAAGTCCAGTTAAACTGTGTGCCGCTGTATCATAGAATTGATATACTTCAGCGTTAGTACTGTCAGTAATCATTTTGTATGTCGAGCCTTGGAAGATTCCTAAGTCTAAAGGAGTAGTACCCATACTGAAAGTTCCAGAAGTACAGGTCAAATACTTGCCGTTAGAGGATAAAATCGGAACATTACTGCCGCTTAGCGTAAAGACAGAGGACTTGCTCTCGGTCAAAACCAAATTATTGTTGGTATCCAAGGAAAGATACTTGCCATTTAAAAGTGACTTAAAATAATACTCTCCGTCGTTTGTTCCCTTTTCAGCAGTAAAAACAATGTTTGTTGTAGGGCTACTGATTGTTCCGTCAGCATTAAAGCTAACCGATTGAGAAGAAACATTATCACCGTTTACAGTCAGAGCATAAGCGTCACCGCTGAACGAAGAAGTAATAATAACCTGTTTTTCATCACTTATAACATACTTTTCAGTAGTTGTTCCGCCTATCGTTCCTCCCCCGGGGATATCGGAAGAAGTGGAATTATAAAAAACAAAATCCTTTGCTGTAATTGTTTTGGTAGTTAAATCATAACTTACAAGAACCTGAAAACTATCATAATTTTGAAAGAACGATGTAGTAGCTTGTGACGGCCAAAGAGAAAGCTTTGCCCAACGATACGATGTGCCGTTAAAGCCTACGTTACAATCACTGTCAAAACGAGCATTTACATAATAATATCTTGTATCACTGACTGATGTGTTCTGTGACTGATTCACAACATTACTAAAATTCTGTAAATAAGCACCGTTATTTGAAATAAGAACACCGTGGTCATAATACTGCTTAGCACTGACTTTCAATGCTCCCAACAATAAATTTGAATTATCGGCGCTTTGATACATTGTTGCAACTCTTGAATTAAGAGTAGCGTTTGTGGAAATCGAACTTTGAGCACCACTTGCTTCATACATTTTATATCCGCTGTCAGTCAAACCACTAAGACCAAATGTAACATCAGGGTCATCACTTAAAGTAAAGCCTGACGATTCGGTTACTTTACTTATTGGTATAAAGTTTTCACTTTGTACAAGCTCGTATCTGTCGTTAGGAACCCACACATATTTCAAAGATTCACTTTCGTTACCTTCGGCATCTGTTGAAACATCGAAGAACGCCACTCGTGCTGCTCCTGCAATATAGTCTTTTGTGAAGTCGCCGAAATCACTTTTATTTTTAAGCGTATCGTCTTGAATATCTTTCGGTACGACAGAACTTGTGGAATCTAAGTAAAGCTGTAACTGCTCCTTACATCTAAAATAAATATCTTTTTCGTAATAATCATTGTTTACAACAGGAGCTCTCTTGCTGATCCAATAACCGGAAGTGTCAGTAATCGGCTCACCTGTTTTTCTGTTTAGTGACGGAATAAAGAAATTAGTTCCGTCACCGGTAATAAGCGGATAATTCTTTATAGACTCATCAACAAGTTTTGTTGAATACTTGTCATCTTCATCTACAAAGGCCGCCTCAAGTCCAACATTATACGATTTTACAGTAAGCCCACTTGCCGTTGCTCTTTCAGCATTAGAAAACCAAGCAAAAATAAGGACTATGATTGTAACAATCAGCACCAAAGCAAGTATTAAGTTTCTGAAAACAATATTTCTTTTTTCGTTCATTCTTAATACTCCTTAAATATCAATCAATGTTTCTCAATTCTTCTTCTGTAAACATCTTTTTACGCGCCTTACGCTTTACATCTCTAATTTCTTGCTTAGCGCTTCGCTTTGCTTCGGCCACTTCATGTGCGGCTTGAGTTTTAATTTCTCTTATCTTTTTATTATAATCTGATTCCATCTGTTTTTCAAGTTTCAGCAGCTTAGACTTAAACTTTCTTTCTTCAACTGCATAAGCCTTATCACGCTCTTTTGAAACAGAATGAATTTTTCCCTCATACAACTTTCTTTGTGATTCAAGCTGTTTACCGTGAGCAGACTCAGCCTCTTTTTTCTCTTTATCATATGCAACCTGGAAATCTACAAGCTTAGACTCACATTCACGCTTAGCATCAGCAATCTCTGCTTCCGCCTTTTCATTAGCCTGTGTAACACTGTTTTTGCAATCAGCTTTTACCCTGTCGATTTCCGATTTATGAAGTGATGTTAAATTGTTAATCTGTTTCTCATATGAATCTTTTTGCGAAGAGATTTCTGATTCGTAAGAAGTTTTTTGATCTGCAAGTTCAGACTCATATTTACTCTTCTGATTTTCTAAATCAGATTTATGCTGTTTAATTTCATTATAAAGATTCGTTTCCAGTTCGCTGTTTTTATTTTCCAAGGATGTTATTTTTGTATTCTGCTGAGAAATGACATTCTCTTGTTCAGAAACCTTTGCATCAAGCTCAGAAATCTTATTCTCACACTGCAAAACCTTTTCCTGTAGATTTTGCACTGTTTCTTTAAGACTTGCAATTTCAGCACAGTACTCTTCAATTTTCGCATTGAGCCGTGCATTTTCCTCGGTTAAGCTCTTAACCTCAGCCTGAAGCTCACTGTTTTGCTTTTCTAACTGCTCTATCTTATTATTCTTTTCTTCTATTTCTTCATTTAAGCGAGCAATCTCAGCTTTTTGCTGTTCAATAAGTTCAGCTTGCTCTTTAATCTTGTTTTCAGCTTCAAGAAGCTTAAGCTTTGTCTTCTTAAGCTCGTCTTCAAGCTTTTCAACCTGATCACGGAGAGCAGAAACCTGACCCTTCAGAACCTGAATTTGCTGTTCCCTCTGGTCAATAATCATTTTAAGATTCTTGACTTCGGCATTCAAATCAATTATTTTATGCTCCCTATCACGGATTTCCTTAAGATAACCGACAATTTCCTCCTGCTGGCGAGCATAAATCTGAGCCTCAAGGACTTTTCTCAAATCTTCAGCAGGTTTTTTCTGCTCCTCTGCAAGGCGTTCATTTTCTTCATTATACTTTTCATCAAGTAAACGCCTTAAGCCGGGGTTTGTGCTGATTGAAAGCATAAAATGGTCAAAGCCAAGAGCCAAATACATATCGTTTTGGACATCCTCCGGCATTTTTCCCGAGTAATCCTCACCAACAACTTCAAATCCGGGCTTTTTATAACTTTCAATGAAGTTCCAAAGTTCAACAGCCTTTTTAAAATTAGGATTTTTCTTCAAAAGGTTCGTCTGCTGAATAGGAGGTCTTACGAGGGTGCACTTTACGAGCGCTTTCATAAGAGGAGTAGCAAGAAAGTCATTAAGCGTCTGCCTTATTCTTCTGATTCTGTCAAAATCAGAAAGTGTAGAAACATCGACTACATCCAAATCTTCGGCGTAAGTTTCGTGGCTTTCATTAGTATACTCAATCTTAAGGTCAACAACCTGTTCGTTCAAAACAAGATGGCGATTCATCTTAACTTCGTTATAGGAATCAGTAGGTGCATTCTTCAAATTTGAATACTTGTCATCAACAAAACGCAAAGCGTTATGGATTAACGTAAAGAGAAATCTATTCTCGTAAATTTCGAAACTTTCTTCTCTTTCAATGTTGAGTATCTTATTTGGAGTAACCTTATCTCCCTCAACCTTTGCAATAAAATTAGTGTGCTGTGAAAGGTGCTTAACTGAATCAGAAGTTATCTTCTTTGCTTTTTCAACACGAACAACATTCTCAACCTGTTTAATGAATCGTCTTTGTTCGTCGATGGCATTCTGGATATAAGGTAAAGCATCTTCAAATGCAACAACCCAGTCCATATCGATAACTTTTGCGTTTGTTTTTCCTGCAAGGACATCTTTACCCTCGTCAGAATCTTCCATGCAGCGCTGCAGATACTTGTGAGTAAAGTCAGGTTCAAGAATTTCCTGCATATACTTATATGCACGATAAAATTTACTGAAATCAGCCATAATTTACTCACCTTTCACGCTACATTTAAAAATTAATGAAAATATAAAATACAATTAAACAAGTTTTTTCAACATTCTGAGGTAATCTTTGCATTCGTTCATATTCTCTTCGCCGAATAACTCGTCAAGATATGCGCAAAGACCGTCAATTTCATCACGAATATAGGACAGGTTCAGAGATTCAAACTTACGGAATACTTTTCTTGCAAGAACATAGTCCAAACCGTCAATTTCAGTTCCGCCGCATCCAACATATGCGGGAATATAATCACGCATTTGCTTAACAATACGGTTACCGAATGCTATACGGAAATGCTTAATAACATAATCATCAAGAAGATTAACTTTCTTTAAAATTTCTTCCGATACCTGATTGTTTGCTTTAGCTTCGTTAAGCAAATCTTCAAAGTGTTTATAGTTAATATAAACGGGCTCTGTATCAGGAGCTTCAAAGGCAACGCCCTTGGTGTTAATATCAATAGGCATAGCACGGTCGTAAACCTTATCTGTAATTGCGAATGTAGAATCATCGTTGTTAGCAGTACCGATATACCACATATTCGGAGGAATAGTAAGCTGACCGTTGTGCAAATGTTCAGGGTCAGACGACCAGGCGTTTGGAACAATGTCTACTACCCACTCATCTCTTGAAGGCATTTCAAGGATTGAAAGCATTTCTGCGAAGTAATACTCGACACGAGCAATGTTCATTTCGTCCAAGATTACCGCATAAATGTTCTCGTTGTATGAAGCTTCATACATAGCTCTTAAAAGCTCAGTTTCGTTATATCTCTTAGTAAATTCGTTGAAGTATCCAAATAACTCACTTCTGTCTCTCCAAGACGGCTGAACAGAAGCAATAACTGCATCGTTATGTACAAATTTACCGAAAGCATAAGGCAATGACGTTTTACCTGTACCGGATATACCCTGTAGAATAATAAGCCTTGTAGAAGCAAATGCAGCGATAAACAATCTGATAATCTTAATATCGTAGTACAGCTTAAGTCTTGAGCAGGCAAAATCCCTGAAGCGATCGCAAAAGTCAGGAAGTGTAATGTCGTTATCATATACCGGCGGTACATAGCCCTTCCAAAGGTCGTCAATCTCATTAAGCTTGTAGAATCTGGGCTCGCCCTCTGCTTCTTTCTCGCCGTCTGTAAGTGCTTCCATTTCTTCTCCGGTAAGTTCAGAAATTTCGTTAGGATTAAGACCGATCTGAGATACTTTCATTGAGAGAATCTTATCTTTTTCCAGATTCAATCTCATTACTTCTTTATTAAGTGAATTTACCTCTTGTACAAGATCGTTGGTGTCTTTAACCTTTTTCTTAAAACGGAAAAGCTTTTTTAAGGACATTACAACAAGGAAAACAACAAGTGCCAGAACGGCTGCTAAAGCGATAATAGCTATAATAGCAATTACCCAAGTCAGTCCGCCAAGCTCTGTGGTGTAATTTTCGATAATCTTAAGATAAGCCGGAAAATTAAACGCACCGCCAATTCCGGTAAAGATGCCGAGTATTATGGACCACAAAGACCAAAAGAACTGTCCTAAAAATTCATATAAAAAACCAAATATAGTATCCACGATAACTCTCCTTTTAATGTACTTAAAAAGGTATTTCCAAGAACAACACAGGTATAAACCTTTTCTGTATTGCTGACCTACAGAAAAGATTTAACCGGATATGTTATTCCTCTGTGTCATTAGAATTAGAATCGTCAGTTTTTTCAGATGACGCTGATTCATTTTCTTTTTGCTGAGAAAGATAATTCTCAACAGCTAGCTTCATTTCTTCTTCGGAAAGACCGCCGGAGTTTGCTTTTACAGCCTCGTCGTAAGCCTTCTCTCTATTATAGGCAATTAAATTTCTCACTACTCTGATAACCTCATAAATAAAGAAAATTATCAAAGGAAGAAGTATTACCAGGAAGAAACCAAGCTGACCGGTCAGAAAATCATAAACGGTTCCCAGACCTTTGAAGCAAGTACCCGAATACGCTGCAAGCACGCTTGTAGACAAAACAGGATCTTCATCATCGGCAGCATTATTATCTCCTTTTGTAAAATAGAGAACAGTATTATCAAGATTCTCTACTTTTACAATTCTGTGAGTGTTAATTACATCAACACCGTCCACAGTAGCAGGAAAGCTAATTACATCGCCAACATCAAAGGTTTCACCGTCTGATACGACCTTAGTAATTATAAGGTCACCCGACTCAAAGGCAGGAACCATTGAGTCGGACTGAACGCTTAAAGGTGCATAACCAAAAAGATTAGGGACTCCGTCGGATCTTGATGCGATGGCAAGTCCTGCAACAACCGCAGAAAAAACAAGCATCACAATAATTAGAACATCAATAATAATATTTAACGTTTTTTTGAGAATTTGCATTTAAAGGAGTCTCCTGTCTATGATTTGCTAAAAATAAGTAATATGATTCTTAAGTTAATAAGTAAAGATTAAGAACGTTTTGAGAATTGAACATTGAAGTCACATACTGTGCCGGCCTTTGTATCGATACACTGTAAATCCTGACCCTCGAACCATACATAAAGGTTAACTGTATAAACTTTATCAGCTACCAGAGTAGCAAGCTCACCTGTTGTAGCAGTTGAGGAAGTAACATCAGCGGTAACTCCTGCGGAAGTAGAGATAGCATTTGTCTTATTGTTGCGAGTGGTCTCTCCAACCTTAGACTCTGGAGAGCCATCTGCCCACCAGAATACCTTCTGCTGTCCTGTGAGGCCCTGACCAGAGATAGTCATAGCAGCACGCATATAGTTCTTATCGGTTGCAACCTGGGCTGTGTCAAATATCATTGACCAATCAACATCAAGGTCATTGCCGATCGACTTAGCATAGAATGTCTTAGCAACATAGTGAGTGCCCTCGGTAGCTGTACCGATAGTGTCTGTATCAACAGTACCTAAATCGTATCCTGTTGAAGTAGCAGAGAACCAGTTAGTAAGGTCAGCAGTTGAAGCAGGCTCTAAAGTCTTTGGCTTAACTGTATTGCCATCCTTGGTATAAATGCCCAAGTCGATTTCAGAAGCCCAATTTGTCTGATCCAAAGAAAGAACAAGTGAACTTGCCTGTGATGTCTGAACCTTTACGCCTTTAGCGGTTGCTGTTGTCTTTGTTGAGAACCATGCAAATGTTGCTGAGCCTACTGCTACAGTTGCAACTAAAAGCATTGCTACTGAAGACAATAACGCCTTTTTCCTAAATGATTTTTGTGTTTTCATAAGAGAATCCTCCTTAGTAAATATTTCCTCCAAACACACAGAGGAGTTTTTTTAATATATCCAATGCTTCACGATACGGGTATGTAATATTACTCTTCTTCGTCAGCAATACTGAAGAGCATATTCATTCTGATAAATCCTCCCATAATATCGTTTACACATTCAGGATCATTTCCCTCAACCCAAGACACAACCGTGTATTTGTCCATTTGTCCGGGTTGAAAATTCTCGGTGTAGGTGCTCATTACAAGCTTGTCGCTTTCAAAAGCAGTAGCGTCAGTTTCCGGTTCTGTACCGTTATACTGGTGTTTTCCGTAAATTGCCGGCTCACCGTTTTTGTAAACCATAATTCTGACGGCTTCGTCCATACTTTTTGAAACGCCTTTAATTTGCAGTTCGCCCTTATAATCTACTTCCTCGGTGCCGTTATTCTGGAGGTAGAAGGTATAGGCAAGATAATTTTTTCCGTTATAACTACCGAGCTTTGTGTCAAGCTCATCAAGGGGCAGCCATTCATATGTAATATTCGTTACCTCAGGAGCTTTAGGTGCGCTCAGAATAGTAACACCGTCAGCTAAATTTTCTGTTTCGCTTACGGTTATGCCTTTTCCTCTGGCTCCTCTTTCAATGCTGATTACCAGGTCGCCGTACTGAGAAATAAGCATAGAAATAATAAACATAATTAAAAGAATGATAACAAGAGCAACCAATGTCCAAAAACTGCGCCGTTTCCATTTTTGTACGGTTGTTAGTTCTTCAGAGCTTCTTCTTGCAGAAAAACGCTGAAAGATTCCTTTTCCCTTTAACGCTTCTTTGTTTTCTTTATTATTAAGCTTGGTTAAATCATTAGGAGTAAACTGTTCTTCTTTTTTTGCCTTTTTATTAAACAATTTTAATCCCTCCTGAATTCATCTTTCACGTTTTTAATACTATGTTTATAATTAAGCTATTGCTTCGTTATTTTCGTCTGTACCCATAAAGCAAAGAGCAACTGTGAGTTGTGCGTTCTGAACATCATCATCGCACTGTGGATCTTCACCCTCAACCCAAAGCCTTACCATAATCTTTTTAGGCGTCAGCTTGTCTAAATGGAAAAGACGGGTATTGTCTGTGTACTTCATAGGCGTAGGAATATCAAAGGTTGTTTGCCCCGCCACGGGAGTACTTATATTAGGCTCATAAATCCTTGTTGTTCCTTCTTCTTCAAATGAAACTCGGGGGCAATTAACAACGTCTGCCTTTGCTCCTGTTTCTGTTGTAGTAACCTTAGTTCCGTCGTCCTTATCGTTTGCAGTATTATCGGAAGTAAGGTGAACATACATTTCTTTAGTAGCAATAAACCATATAGGAAACTCAAGATATCCGCCTGTGTTTGCAGTTCTCTTTGTTCCTGCCTGGGTGAAAAACTCAATACCCTTGTCCGATGTGAGAGGATCAAGCTCTATCTTATCAAGAGAAGTATCGTAGTTTTTCAGATACTCATTTATCATTTCATTTGTAATCTCTTTTGTATACAGTTCCAAATCCGTGCCATGATTTTCGGTTGAAACTCGAAGCTCAGCGCCGGTACCGATTGTCATTTCAAGACTGTCAACAGCAGAAAAGCTATTAAGGGTAAACCAAGCCAAAGTACCTGTTCCAAGCGCAAGAAGCGCAATAATCAAAATCATTACGCTTGCTTTCAGCTTCATTTTCTTCTTTAGCTTTTCGATTACCCCTGCGTCTTCATATTCGCTGTTGAACTCGGTAATTTTATCATCCGTCATAGTGAGAACTCCAAATCTGTATGTCTGTCTATTTGTACATAAAACTTAAATCAAACAAATTTAATTTGTGATAATTATATCATTGGAATAACTTTTCGTCAATTATAATTCAATTTTTATATTTATTTTACAAAATCGTAACTTCCAATTTAGAATTAAATATCTTTTGTTTTTTCTGTATCAGAAAATAATTTCGTCAATATGTATAAGCAAAATGCTTATTATTTGTTCACTTTTACTATTGCATTTTCGTTTTGACTAAAGAAGCACCCCCGAATTTGTACAATTCATAAAAAATCCAAAATTTGTATTTTTCTACTGCAAGAATTATATTGATTACAAATTGTAACTTTTAATAAAACAGCCAAAAAAACTCCTTAAATACTGGCATTAAAAGCAAAACTCCGTTCAATCTGAATCGAACGGAGTAAAACTATATATTGTATAAAACTACTGTTGAATATCATACATAAAATCAGTAAGCAATGTTTTTTCCTTTTTTCCTATAACACAGTACATTGTAAACAGTACGGCTAACGCAGAGATTATTATTATCGGAGGCAACATAATGCCAAGGCTTTTGCCGGTGACGATATAAAACGCAAGGGTTACCGCCGCCGCAATAAACAACGCTATTAAAAGCAGAGTCCTTAAAACATCAGGCTTAAAAGCACCTTCAACCTTTACTGAGCCGTTCTCCTGACAAACAGTTCCCTCAAAACGCCATTTGATGAACGTACTGTAGCTTACCGGAATTTTTCTCACAGCTTTCAGGCTGATTTCGTCGTCTTGGATTTCACCGCAAATATCGTATTTATCCGATTTATAATTTTTAGCTTCTTTGCTGAATTTACTCTTAAATTCATCCAGAGTGCAATCATACATAATTACCATAAAATCACCTGTTTCCGTATTTAACAAAAGCGTTCTTTTCGATTACCGTATAAAGCACATTAAACACCACTACCGATATAATGGTCAGAATTCCCAAAAATATATATTGGAAAGCATCCAGCGGAACAATGGACAAAAGATTATCGAGAAGGACAAATCCCAGTAAAAGACCGCTGATTATAACGCATAGCAAGGCTGTTCGTAAGCCGTTATACGGAATCGAAAGCCTTATTACCATCATAACACCGATTACAGCAGTCATATAAACAGCCATTGTTGAAACTTCTTCTGACGAAAAGCCCAAAGACCCGCCAATAAATGTTACGGCAAGTATTGAGCCGATAGTGCACAAGGCTCCCGGAATTGACCTTGAAATTACATTAACAAAAAATCTGCCCTTTATTCTGTCTTTATTAGGCTGAAGAGCAAGCACAAATGACGGTAATCCTATCGTAAGTCCGCCCAAAAACGAAAGCTGTATAGGCTGGAACGGATAAGACGAGCTAAGGAATATAAAAATAACTGCCAACACAATAGAATATATTGTCTTAACCAAAAACAGTGACGCACTGCGCTGGATGTTATTGATTGTTCGCCGTCCCTCGGCTACAACCTTGGGCATTGAAGAAAAATCGTTATTTATAAGGACAAGTTGTGATACATTCCTTGCGGCCTCGCTTCCTGCCGCCATTGCAACGGAGCAGTCTGCTTCTTTTAGTGCAAGAACATCATTCACTCCGTCACCTGTCATCGCAACGGTATGTCCCTTTTTCTTAAGGGCAAGTATTAGCTGTTTCTTTTGATTAGGGGTAACACGACCGAAAACATTATATTTATCGCAGGCGTCTTCAATGCTTTCGTCAGTTTTAAGAGTTGTAGCGTCAACCGCTTTTTCGGCGCCGGGAATCCCCGCCTCTTTTGCTATATTGCACACGGTATTTACACCGTCACCGGAAATAACCTTAAGGTTTACTCCCTGCTCGCTAAAATAGCTGATGGTTTGTTTTGCATTGCTTCTGATTTTATCCCGAATAAGCACAAGCGCAAGAGGCTTAACCTCGTTACTGTCAAAATCTCCATTTATTTTACTGTCTATTCCGGCAAGAAGCAAAATTCTTACAGGCTCATCAACAGCCGAAATAGTATTGAATACGTCAGCAAACCGCTCTCTGTCTTTTAAAATAAACTCCGCCGCACCTATTATATATGAAAAGCCATCTTCAAAAACAGCGCCTGACCATTTTTTCTCGGAGGAAAAAGGAATTGAGTATTGGGGCTTAATGCTTTTAAAATCCCTGCAATATTCTCTGATTGACTTAATGGTGGAATTATCATCCTCGGAATACTTAGAAACCGACGAAAGCGCAATTTCAATCTTTTCATTATCGTCAACAAATGGAATAACCTTTGTCACTTCCATCTCGTCACAGGTAATTGTTCCTGTTTTATCAAGACACAGAACATCAACCCTTGCAAGAGTTTCTATGCAATACAGCTCCTGAACAAGCACCTTGCTCCTTGAAAGCCTTATTACCGATACAGCAAGCACGGAGCTTGTTAAAAGCACAAGTCCCTCGGGAATCATTCCGATAAGTGCGCCAACTGTGCTGACAACCGAATCGTAAAGGCCGTTTTTAAAGAAAAAGAATTTTGCGGAAAACAGCAAACCGCCCACAGGGAAAATAATAATTGAACAAACCTTGATAATTTTTTTCAGGGTTGTCATAATTTCGGAATTTACTTTTTTTATGTATTTAGCTTCACGGTTAATCTTTGATGCAAAATTGTCGTTGCCCACTCTGTTTACCCTTGCGTAACATTCTCCCGAAGAAACGAAACTGCCCGAATAAAGTTGGTCACCGCATTTTTTTAAAATCAAATCGGATTCTCCGGTCAGCAAGCTTTCATTTATATTGCACTCGCCGGAAACAACTACACAGTCCGAGGGAATCTGACTACCTCTTTTCAGCAAAATTATATCGTCTAAAACAATATCTTCAACATCTATATTTGTTTCATCACCTTCACGAACGGCGGTTACTTTTTTAGAAACAAGGATAGAAAGCTTATCTACCGAGCGTTTGGAGCGAATCTCCTGAATTATTCCGATTGCAGTATTACAAACGACTACACCCATAAAAAGCATATTTTTGTATGAGCCAACAAGGATTAGCAACACAAACAAAATAATATTTATAATGTTAAACAGAGTAACGATATTTTCATAGCAAATTCTTTTAACGGATTTTGTGGGTACAGTAGCGTCAACATTCACCTTACCGGAATCAATTCTTTCCCTGACCTGCCGGTATGTTAAGCCCATTTGCAAAATTTTTTCCTTATCCATACTTCCTCCATACAAATGAGTAAAATAAATGAAAAAAAATCATAAAGTCTTAAATCAAATGCAATTCACAAACAAAATTAGACAGAAAAATATATTACCACTATATTATACACCTAAACTCCGCAAAATAATAGTGGCAACCGAAAGAAGGTGAATTTTTGAATAAATTTAATAAATTAAAATTTTCAATGCTTGGGTTTTTAATGATTATTTTATTATTTCCGTCAATGGTAACCAATGTCTGCGCATCAGAAAACAATAGCGGTGACAGCGTTTATCTGGGAGGTGAATCCTTTGGAATAAAAATGTTCACAAAAGGCGCGGTTGTAGTAAAATTTGAAGATTTTATGTGCCAAAACCGCAGTGTTTGTCCTGCGAAATCCTCAGGAATTAAAACAAACGACAATATAATTAAAGCAGATGGCTATTCTATAGAAAATAACGAACAGCTTGAAAATATAATCACACATTCAAACGGGCAGGAAATCACCATGACTGTTCTAAGATCCGGCGACACAGTGGAAATTCCGGTAACTCCCAAAGAAGATAAAAACGGAATTTATAAAATCGGCGCCTGGATAAGAGACAGTTGTGCAGGCATAGGCACAATTTCTTTTTACAACGATAACGGAGAATTTGCTGCATTAGGCCACGGCATCTGCGACAGCGACACAGGTCAGCTTATGGAAATATCGGGCGGTACTACCGTGAAGGCAAAGATTAACGGAATAAACAAGGCTATGCCGGGAACTGCCGGAAGCTTAAACGGATATTTTGAAAAAGATGAAATAGGAAGTATTAAGGAAAACACTCCCTTAGGAATATTCGGATGTGTTAATTTTATACCGCAAAAAGATAAAATAATGATTGCAGACATTAAAGAGGTAAAATGCGGCGAGGCTGTTTTGCATACAACCATAGACGATACCGGGGTTCAGGATTTCAGCGTTGAAATAGAAAGTATTGGTGACAAATCTTGTAACACCAATAAAAATTTTGTTATAAAAATCACCGATAATCGGTTACTAAATGTAACCGGCGGAATTGTCCAGGGTATGAGCGGAAGCCCCATAACACAAGAGGGCAAACTTGTAGGGGTGCTTAATCACGTGTTCGTAAACACCCCTGAAAAGGGCTATTGCGTATTTGCTCAAAATATGGTGTCAAACATTAGTAATTAACACAATATATTGTAGAATTTTGTTTGTCGGATTTTTTGTGCAAAAATATTTTCCCAAATTTTATTAAAAAAATTATTGGAAAGTATTGCCATTTTTGAGATTATATGGTAGTATTATTTCAACAAAATAAATTTGGGGGATGTTACAATGGATAACAAAATCAATCTAATTATTACAGAGGATTCAGTAGAATTTTCGCAAAACCGCATTAAGATATTACAAGAATTTAATATCTTTCCTACTTTTTGCGAAAGAGACGGTGAATCGCTTTGCCAAAAAATTATTTCGCAAAAACCCGATATCGTACTGATGGATATGTTTATGACCCATTTGGACGCAACGGGCGTTATGAGATATATTCAGCAGGCTTGCGTAAAAGCACCGATATTTGTGGTTTTTTCATCGTTTCACAGTCCGGTTCTTGAAAAAGAGGTTATGACTAAAGGAGCGTCCTATTTTGTTCTGAAGCCTTACAGCGTTAAGGAACTGGCAGAAAAATTCGCGGCTATGGTAAATAAACCCTCCGAAATTAATAATCAAGCTGCAAAAATCGACTCCTTCGGACTTGAGCTTAAGGTCACCGAAATTTTGCATGAAATCGGCGTTCCTGCCCATATTAAGGGTTATCATTATCTCAGAGATTCCATTATTATGTCGGTTGAAAAGCCCGAAATTATTAACGCAGTAACAAAACAGCTTTACCCTTCCGTTGCTAAAAAGTACGACACCACCTCTTCCCGTGTTGAAAGAGCTATACGACACGCAATAGAGGTTGCCTGGGACAGAGGCGATGTTGAAGTACTGAACTCATACTTCGGATATACGATTCACAACGACAGAGGCAAGCCTACAAACAGTGAATTTATTGCTATGATTTCCGATAAAATGAGATTAGAAATTAAAAACGCAAGCTAAATCCAAAAATTTGTGCAAGCGGCTGTATCTTTTGCAGTCGCTTGTTTTTATTTTGTAAAAATTGAGGGTTATAATACATATATGTTTTTTTCTAATTACACCTATATTCAGTTAATAATTGACAAATAATATTGACAAAAAATAATTTAGTTATATATTTATAGATAGATTAGTTAATGCTAATCCTTTTGGGAGGGAAATATGAAAAAAATCAGATTTGATGTAAAGGGAATGACCTGTTCTGCCTGCAGTGCAAAAGTTCAGCAAGCGGTTGAAAGAATAGACGGTGTAATTGATGCAGAGGTTAATTTACTTACAAACACTATGATTGCAAGCTTTGATGAAACAAAAACCTCTCCCCGGGAAATTATATCAAAGATTGACAGCATAGGATACAAAGCGACTGTCCACGGTAATCGTGATGATAACGATGAAAAACGCCAAATAACTGATGATGAAGCAATAAAAGAAAAGAAAAGACTCATATGGTCCGTGGTATTCCTGATTCCTCTTATGTTTGTATCTATGAGCCATATGTTCGGCATAAATTTGTTTGAAAATAATATTTTCGCCTTGGGGCTTACCCAGTTCATTCTGCTTATTCCTATTTTGTCACTTAACTGCTCATACTTTAAAAACGGATTTAGGGCTTTAATCAGACTAAGTCCAAATATGGATTCGCTGATTGCAATAGGCGCAGGAGTATCTGTAATTTACAGTCTCTATTCCCTATATCATCTCGGCAACACAGCATACCTTCACATAGTCGGCTCTATCCCCTACGACGCACATCACTTTATGCCAGATTACTACTTTGAAGCGGCGGGTATGATACTAACCTTTATCACCATTGGAAAATATCTTGAGGCTAAAAGCAAAAGTAAAACCTCGGGCGCAATTAAGATGCTTATGGAGCTTGCTCCGCAAAAAGCGATTATTGAAAAAGACGGAACGGAATATGAAATTGATGCCCAAAAAATACAGCAGGGCGACACGGTAATCGTGAAAAACGGTATGACCGTGCCTGTTGACGGAGCAATTATCTCGGGCGAATGCTCTGCCGACCAATCTGCAATCACAGGCGAAAGCACGCCTGTTGACAGGATTATCGGAGATAAGGTGATTTCCGGAACAATTATTACAAGCGGATATATTAAAATTACAGCCGAAAATGTCGGCAATGAAACGACCCTTTCAAAAATAATACAGCTTGTGGAAAACGCAACCGCAAGCAAGCCGCCTATTGCTAGAATTGCCGACAAGGTAGCGAAGTACTTTGTACCGGCGGTTATTCTCATTGCAGTTGCTACAACAGCCGTTTGGCTTTTTACCGGCTCAACAGTTGCCTTTGCGCTGAATTTCGGAATTTGCGTGCTGGTTATCTCCTGTCCCTGTGCATTAGGCCTTGCTACCCCCACTGCTGTTATGGTTGGTACAGGCAAAGCGGCGCAAATGGGTATTCTTGTAAAATCCGCTTCTGCTCTTGAAACTCTCAGCGGTATTAAAACCGTTATTATGGACAAAACAGGTACTATTACAGAGGGCAAGCCCGGAGTGACGGACGTTATACCCTGTGAAAACTGCACAGAATCGGAACTTCTTGAATACGCCTACGCAGTGGAGAAACTCTCTGAGCATCCTCTGTCAACTGCTGTTGTGGAATACGCAGAAAGTCAAGGAGTAAAACTTAAAAAAGCAGACAAATTCAAATCAATTACCGGCAAGGGTATTTCCGGGGAAATAAACGAAAAAGCTATATACGCAGGCAATTTGAGCTATATAAAAGCCGTTGGAGTGAATACTGATACAATATCAAATGAAGCAGACAAATTGTCGAGCTGCGGAAAAACTCCGCTGATTTTTTCTGATGACAACAGAGTTTTGGGAATTATTGCAGTTTCCGATAAAATAAAAGCAACAAGCAAAGAGGCGGTTGAGCATCTTCGTGAAATGGGAATCGAAGCCGTTATGCTCACAGGCGATACAGAAAAAACTGCCAGGGCTATTCAGGAACAGTCAGGAATTGCTAAAGCATACGCACAGGTTCTTCCCTCCGATAAAGAAAGAATCATAAGGGAATACAAAGAAAAAGGCAAGACGGCTATGGTAGGCGACGGCATTAACGACGCCCCTGCCCTTGTAAGCACAGATGTGGGAATTGCCGTCGGTGCAGGCACTGACATAGCCATAGAATCCGCCGATATTGTGCTGATTAAATCAGATTTAAACGATGTTGCCAAGGCACTTTTGCTTGGTAAAGCAGTTATGAGAAATATAAAAGAAAACCTATTTTGGGCGCTTATCTACAATGTAGTTTGTATTCCAACCGCCGCAGGTTTGTTTTATAACATTTTAGGCTGGCAGTTAAATCCAATGTATGGTACAATAGCTATGAGTCTTAGTTCTATCTGCGTTGTTTCTAATGCGCTGAGGCTAAGGAAATTTAAGCCGAAATTTAAAAAAACCGCTGATAAAAAACATATAGATTACGACACAGTTGCCGTAAACAAGGAGGAAAAAATGATAAAAAAAGCAATTATTGAAGGTATGATGTGTAACCACTGCAAAGCTTCTGTTGAGAAAGCGTTAAACGGCATTGAGGGTGTTAGCTCTGTGGTCGTTGACCTTGAAAACAAAACAGCAACTATAACCGGAGAAGCAGACAACGAAGCGATTAAAAAGGCAGTTACTGACGCCGGATATGAACTGGTTGATATCAGGGAATAACCAACTGTTCTCTGAAAACAAAAGGGATAATCTATTATAATGAAAAGGCTTTACCAGGTGAAATCCTGATAAAGCCTTTAATTATTTAGCAAAGAAGATCTAGCACAGATTATTTTGTTCTGCCGATATCCGTTCTGTAATGCATATCTTCAAAGCTGATTTTTGAAACAGCACCGTATGCTTTTTCAAGAGCAGAATCCAAATCATCTGCAACGGCGGTAACGCCCAGCACACGGCCGCCGTTAGTGTAAAACTTACCGTTTTCGTACTTTGTACCTGCATGGTAAACGATTGTGCCCTCAACCTGACCGTTCTCATCAAGTCCGCTGATTTCTTTTCCCTTTTCGTAATCAACAGGATATCCTCCGCTGGCAATTACCACGCATGCTGCAGCGCCTTTTTTCCATTTTATGTCAATATCCGACAGCTTTTCATCAATTACAGCCTGGCAAATATCAACTAAATCCGTGTCAAGCCTTGGCAATACAACCTGTGCCTCGGGATCGCCGAAACGAGCGTTGTATTCAATAACCTTAGGTCCTGTCGGAGTAAGCATTAAGCCGAAATAAAGACAACCCTTAAAGGTTCTTCCCTCTTGATTCATAGCTTTAATAGTTGGAACAAAAATTTTATCCATACACTCTTTTGCTATTTCGTCTGTGTAATAGGGATTGGGGCTTATCGTACCCATACCGCCTGTATTAAGGCCCTTATCGTTATCGTAAGCTCGCTTGTGGTCTTTTGAGCTGACCATAGGCTTAACGCACTTGCCGTCGGTAAACGCAAGAACCGAAACCTCGGGGCCGGTTAAAAATTCTTCTACGACAATATGGTTGCCCGACTCACCGAATTTTTTATCTTCCATAATGGAATTAACAGCGTCCTCAGCCTCTTTGAAATTTTCTGCAATAATAACGCCTTTGCCCAAAGCAAGACCGTCCGCCTTGATTACAATGGGATATGTATCGTTAATTTTAATAAATTCAACGGCGGACTTTGAATTATCAAAGGTTTCGTACATAGCTGTGGGAATATTATACTTTTTCATTAAATCCTTTGAAAACACCTTTGAAGCCTCAATTATTGCGGCATTTTTATTGGGACCAAACGCACGGATGCCTGCATCCTCAAAGGCATCTATCATACCGTCTGCCAGAGGGTCGTCGGGAGCGACAAAAACAAGGTCGATTGCATTATTTTTGGCAAATTCAACCATCTTTTCCTTATCCATAACAGGAATGTTTACAATCTCCGCATCCCTTGAAATTCCGCCATTGCCGGGCGCACAGTAAAGCTTCGTGCATTTCGGGCTTTCCAAAAGTTTTTTAATTAAAGCATGCTCTCGTCCGCCTGAGCCTATCATTAAAATATTCATATTATCAACCTCGTTATCAATGGTGGAAAAGCCTGATTCCCGTAAAGCACATTGTCATATTGTACTTGTTGCAGGTTTCAATTACATTATCGTCACGAATTGAGCCGCCGGGCTGAGCGATAAACTCCACTCCGCTTCTCTTTGCTCTTTCAATATTATCTCCAAATGGAAAAAATGCATCAGAACCTAAGGAAACGCCCGAAAGAGTTTTAATCCATTCTTTCTTCTCTTCTCTTGTAAGAGGCTCGGGCTTTGTTTTAAAGAACTGCTGCCATACTCCGTCAGCCAAAACGTCCTCATAGTCGTCGGAAATATATACGTCAATAGTATTGTCACGGTCAGGACGCCTGATATTATCCACAAAAGGCAGGTTCATAACCTTCGGATGCTGTCTTAAATACCAAATATCAGCCTTATTTCCTGCAAGTCGGGTGCAGTGGATTCTCGACTGCTGACCTGCGCCAACGCCGATAGCCTGTCCGTCTTTTGCGTAGCAAACAGAATTGGACTGTGTATATTTTAATGTAATGAGGGCAAGCAGCAAATCGTTTTTGGCTTCCTCTGTGAGATTTTTGTTGTCGGTAACGATATTCTGCATCAGGAAGTCCCTATCAATTTTCAGGTTGTTTCTTCCCTGCTCAAAGGTTACGCCGTAAACATCCTTGTGTTCAATTTTCTCGGGAACATAATCGGGGTCAATCTGAACAATATTGTAGTTGCCCTTTTTCTTGGTTTTTAAAATTTCGAGCGCCTCGTCGGTATAACCGGGAGCAATAACGCCGTCTGAAACCTCTCTTTTAAGCACATTTGCAGTCTGAACATCGCAAATATCCGAAAGAGCCGCCCAGTCGCCGTAGGAGGACATTCTGTCTGCTCCCCTTGCCTTTGCGTATGCGCTGGCAAGGGGTGAAAGCTCTAAATCGTCAACAAAATAAATCTTTTTCAGGGTGTCCGAAAGCTCTGTTGCAACTGCCGCACCTGCAGGGCTTACATGCTTAAAAGAAGCTGCGGCAACAAGACCCGTTGCTTCATTAAGTTCTTTTACAAGCTGAAAGCTGTTGAAAGCGTCTAAAAAGTTAATGTAACCCGGCTTGCCGTTAAGAACCTTAATGGGTAAATCTTTGCCGTTTTTCATAAAAATTCTTGAGGGTTTCTGATTAGGGTTACAACCGTATTTAAGTTCCAATTCGTTCACAGTTAAGCCTCCGTTATTTATTTTTATTTATAATTTTTGATGTTGCTTTTCCGCTTGCAAGGTCAATGTACCTTACAAACAGGGAAACCTTGTTATCTTTATTCAGCGAATTCCAAAGCTTGTCTGCAAATGCATCAATATCATCGTTTCCGATTTCTACAAGCTTAGGCTCACCCTCAAAGCTGGGTAACGGGTTGCCGTCTGTCATATAGGTATGAATAAAATGGCCTGTTCCGTTAACGGGATTAGAATAAGTAAAGGTAAACCGCTGACAGCAATCGGGGTTACCGTCTGCGCTTTTTAAAATTGAAAGCGCATAATTCATCTCACCGTCCGTTATCTTTACAATACCTGAAATTCTCGGTGTGTAGTTGGGAGCGTCAGGCTCAAACTCTCTTGTTCTCAAAGACTGTTCAAAGGTCTGCTGTTGATTCATTAAATGATATATTGTATTAGTCTGATCGCCGTTTGTAACGATTGTTTTATTGCCCAGAACTCTTACGGGAGCATAAATAATAAGTGACGGATCTTCAAGCTTGCTTTCATCAAAAGCTTGAGTGCGGATACCGTCGCCGTCCTCAACAAAAACTCTGTTACGGCTGTTTTCGCTTCTGCCCATAATAAAATAGGCAATTACTGCGTTTTTGCCGTCTGCCGACTTACCCAGAAGAATTCCTCTGCCGGGATAAACGTTTGAGCATAAATCTTTTTCAATAGAAATCGGTGTCATTGCCTTACTCCTCCACTACTGCAATATTATTTATTATTTTTATCTTCCCCTGACAAAACAGTGAAACTGCTTCGGGAAGTATCCTCCATTCTGCCTGCTCCATAACACGCCTTTGCAAGATTTCGGGAGTATCTCCGTTTTTAACCTCAACTGCTTTTTGCATTATTATGGGTCCGCCGTCACATATTTCGTTTACAAAATGCGCCGTCGCACCTGTGACCTTGACACCCCTTGCAAGTACGGCTTCGTGAACATAAAGACCGTAGTAGCCCTTCCCGCAAAAGCTGGGAATCAACGCCGGATGAATGTTGATAATTCTGTTTGAAAAAGCGCTGATTACTTTTTCCCCCAAAACTGTCATAAAGCCCGCCAAAACAACCAAATCCGCTTTTTTCTCCAACAAAAGCTCGGCTAAGGCCTTGTCATATTCATCAAAGGAATGATAATCCTTTTTTCGGATTACGGCAGTTTCAATGGAATTATTTTTTGCCCGTTCAAGGGCGTAAGCGTTGGGGTTTGAAGAAATAACACAGGTTATTTTTCCGTTTTTGATAATTTCGCTTTTCTCGGCGTCAATAAGAGCCTGAAGATTAGTTCCGCCTCCCGAAACAAGAACAACAATGTTTTTCATTATACAAATTCTACTCCCTTTTCGCCCTCTTTAATTCTTCCCAAAACAACGGCGTCTTCACCGTTTTCTTTCAGTACTTCAAGAGCTTTGTCAGCGTCCTGTTCTGCTACTGCGCAAATCATTCCCACGCCCATATTGAATGTGTTAAACATATCGTGTTCGGAAATATTACCCACACGCTGAATAACATTGAAAATCGGTAGAACGGGAACAGCGTCTTTCTTTATTTCCGCACAGAAGCCGTCTTTTAACATTCTTGGAACATTCTCGTAGAATCCGCCGCCTGTAATATGAGAAACCGCCTTAACCTCCACGCTTTTAATAAGTGAGAGAACAGGCTTAACATAAATTTTTGTAGGAGTTAAAAGAGTTTCTCCCAAGGGCTTTGAAAGCTCGGGATATGTATTATTTATTGTGTTTTCATCAATGCTGAAAACCTTTCTGACAAGTGAAAAGCCGTTTGAATGAACGCCCGACGAGCGCAGTCCGATAAGAACATCACCGCTTGCAAGCTTGGATGAATCAATCATATCAGCCTTATCGGCAATACCAACGGAAAAACCTGCAACATCATATTCATCAATAGGCATAAGCCCCGGATGCTCGGCTGTTTCTCCGCCTACAAGAGCGCATCCGGACCGAACACAGCCTTCGGCGATTCCCGATACAATTTCTGCAACCTTTTCGGGGTAATTTTTGCCTATTGCTATATAATCCAGGAAGAAAAGCGGTTTTGCTCCGCAACAGATTATGTCGTTTACGCACATTGCTACTGCATCAATGCCGATTGTGTCGTGCTTATCAAGCAAAAAAGCAAGTTTAAGCTTCGTTCCTACACCGTCTGTTCCGCTTACCAACACCGGCTCTTTGATCCCCTTAAGGTCAGGTGCAAACAAACCGCCGAAACCGCCGATTCCCGAAACTACGCCGTCGGTTTTTGTTCTTGCAACATGCTTTTTCATCAGTTCAACCGACTTGTATCCGGCTGTAACATCAACGCCTGCCGCCTTGTAGCTTTCTGAAAAACTGTTCATACTTTTCCACTCTCCGTTATTTTTCTATTTTTTTAGCAAATTTATCAACAAATATAGATTTTGGCAAATCGGCGGAATAATTTCCGCTGAAACAGCCGTCACAGCAAGCTATATCGGAATCACGAGCAATTTCGTGAAGTCCCTCTAGGCTTAAATAGCCAAGCGAATCTGCGCCGATTGATTTACAGATTTCATCAACAGTCATTTTATTTGCAATCAGGTCTTCCTCATTGCTTATATCTGTTCCGAAATAGCAGGAATGTAAAAACGGCGGCGACGAAACACGCATATGGACTTCCTTTGCCCCGGCCTCACGAAGAAGATTGACAATATGGGCGCTGGTTTCACCTTTAACTATGGAGTCGTCGATAATAACAACACGCTTGTCCTTTACATTAGATTTAAGCGCCGTAAGCTTAGTCATTAGCAATCTTTCACGCTTGTCCTTAGAATTGCCCGGCAAATATCTGCCGATATATTTATTCTTAACAAAGCCCATAGTGAAAGGGATTCCCGAAGCCTGAGAAAATCCCTGTGCGGCAGGTATTCCGGAATCCGGAACTCCGCACACCACATCTGCATCAACAGGGTGTTCCCTATAAAGTATCTGACCCGCCTTATTTCTGACAGAATACACGCTTACGCCGTTGATTACGCTGTCAGGCCGTGCGATATACACATATTCAAAAAGGCAAAAGGACGGTGTTTTATTCATCAAATTTTTGTAGCTGTGGAGTCCGTCTTCATCAATAACCACCATTTCGCCGGGCATAACATCACGTACAAGCTCCGCGCCCAGACTGTCAAACACACAGCTTTCAGACGCAAGCATATAGCTGTCGCCCAGTTTGCCGATTGCAAGAGGTCTGAATCCGTGACCGTCACGAACGCCGATAAGCTTGTTCGGCGAGCTTAACACTATGGAAAATGCTCCTTTAAGCCTTTTAACGCCTCTGATAACAGCGTCCTCAATAGAATCTGTATCAATTCTGCTGGAAGCAATTACATAAGAAATAAGCTCTGCGTTTGAATTAGACTGAAAAATAGCTCCGCCGTTTTCCAGTTCCTTTCTCAGTTCTGCGAAATTTGTAATCGCACCGTTATTTGCAAGCGCCATACTGCCCTGAATGTACCTCATCACCAAAGGCTGAGCGGCGGCTCTTGAATAACCTTCAACTGCTGAATACCTTACATGACCTACGGTGATTTTGCCGTTTGGTAATTTGGAAACAGCCTGCTTGCATAAAACGGTTGAAACCATACCGATGTCCTTAACGGTTGAAAATTCACCGTTATTATTAACAGAAACACCTGCGCTCTCCTGACCTCTGTGCTGAAGAGAAAACAATGCCCCTCTGGTAAGCTCAACAGTATCAACTGAGCTGTCGCTGCAATACAGTCCGAAAACGCCGCATTCCTCGTGAAATTTATCTTTGTTACCGATTATTACACTACTCAAAGCTCTGCCACCTTTGATTGAATATCTTTGTCTTTTTTTGCTACTTCCTGAGCCATTTTAGCTTTCACATCTTCGAGTTTTTCCGCCAAAGCGTCGTCAGAAAGGGCAAGCATTTCAACAGCAAGTACGCCTGCGTTGCCTGCTCCGTCAACTGCAACAGTGGCAACGGGGATTCCCGTGGGCATCATAACCGTTGCAAGCAATGCATCCATACCGTCAAATGCAGCCGACTTTATGGGAATACCGATAACCGGCAAAGTGGTGTTAGCGGCAAGCACCCCTGCAAGGTGAGCCGCCATACCGGCTGCGGCAATGATTACGCCAAAACCGTTTTTACGGGCGTTTTTAGCAAAATTGCAGGCTTCATCAGGAGTTCTGTGAGCGCTCATAACATGCACCTCGTATGGAACACCGAAATCCTTTAATTTATTTACTGCTTTTTTAACTACGGGAAAATCGCTGTCCGAACCCATAATTACTGCAACTTTTTTCATATTCTTTCTCCTTAAACCATAAAAAATAAATATTAGAACCCAATATACATTGAATATTATATTTGAAAAAAGGTGATTTTTAATATCAATAAAGAAATATATACATTATTTTAAAATTGTCGAGTGCCTCGACACGCAATCCGGGCA
Source organism: bacterium (assembly GCA_022774755.1). GTDB lineage: Bacteria > Bacillota > Clostridia > Oscillospirales > Acutalibacteraceae > Ruminococcoides. The sequence continues at coordinate 47,627 of JALFLK010000021.1, read as the reverse complement.
GACAGATTGATTTTGCAAAACACTAAGTTGCCCGACCGTTAAAAGCAGTTTCCGATAAAGTAAAACAATTCGGGTACCTCAACACGCAATCCGTGCAGACTGCTTTTGCTGACAACAGCCTTTTATTCCCGAGCGCAGCAGAGCATTTTCCTATAATGTAAAAAGGCTGTGTATGCCACAGCCTTTTTATTAACTATTATTCACATTATCGTTCCATAATTCTTTTGCGGAAGTAACAAGTCCTGCCATATTTTGAATATCGGAGGGAATAATGATTTTTGTCGCCTTGCCGTCGGCAACTTTTTGGAATGTCTCAAGACTTTTGATTGCTATAACCCTGTCGCTGGGCGCAGCCTCGTTGAGCATTTTAAGAGAATCGGCGTATGCCTGCTGAACCTGGCGGATTGCCTCGGCTTCACCGGCAGCTTCTCTGATTTTTGACTCTTTTACCGCATCGGCTTTAAGAATCGCACTTTCTTTCATGCCCTCTGCAACGAGAATCTGACTGCGCTTTTCGCCCTCTGCGTCCAAAATTCTGGCACGGCGCTCACGCTCAGCCTTCATCTGCTTTTCCATAGCGTCCTGGATTTCTTTTGGAGGAAGGATATTTTTGAGCTCAACACGGATAACCTTAATTCCCCATGCGTCGGTAGCGTCATCGAGAATTATTCTGATTTTATCATTTATAGTATCTCTTGAAGTCAGAGTGCTGTCAAGCTCTAAGTCGCCGATTATATTCCTCAGAGTAGTAGCGGTAAGATTTTCAATAGCGCTTAATGGTCTTTCTACGCCGTAGGTGTAGAGTTTTGGGTCTGTGATTTCAAAATAAACCACCGTATCAATCTGCATAGTAACATTATCCCTTGTGATTACAGGCTGAGGAGGAAAATCCACCACCTGCTCTTTTAGGGACACTTTCTTTGCAATTTTATCGATAAAAGGGATTTTAAGGTGAAGTCCCGTTCCCCATGTAGCGTTGTACGTTCCTAATCTTTCAATAACATAAGCGTGTGCCTGAGGTACAACCTTGATATTGCGTACAACGGCAATAATAACAAGAATTGCTATAACAAGTCCGATAATCAATCCTACCATATTTAATCCTCTCCTGTTTCAACGGGTGCAACTACAAGCTTTACACCCGAAATTTCTAAAACCTTAACTTTTTTATTTACTTCTACCGTCACCGAATCATCTGCTGTTTTTGCAGACCATATCTGGCCGTTCACGGTGATTTGACCTTGGGAAAGCGTATTGTTTATCTCTGTTCTGACAATACCAACCTTACCGATTAGGCTGTCTGCATTGGTTTTGACCTTCTTTGCGGAAGTCAGTTTTTTTGAAATCGGTCTTGTTAAAACCAAAGCCAAAGCCGATACCGCAACAAAAACAGCAATCTGTATAAACACATTATCGGTAAAGATAGTTGTAATTGCCGCTGCAACGGCGCCTACAACAAACCATATTGAAACAAGCTGGGCGGTAGTTGCCTCTAAAACAGCAAATACTATCGCACCACCTATCCAAATATAAGGCAAATATTGCTCCATCTCCATACCTCCTCCCGAAAATCATATCATTTATACAATAATTAGTCAATAAAAATATACACAAATTATATTATTTATGTTATACTAAAGTTCGGAAAATATTATTTTATTACTGAAGGTGAAAGTATGGCATTTGATACATTTGACGAGGGCATATCACCCGGTGGAATAAGAAGCAAAAACGAAATACGTACTCTTATCTGTTATCTGCTCAATTCCGTAAATGAGCCTATGAGTAAAAACACAGTTATTGAAGCTGTACAAAAACAAGGACTTGCAAATTACTTTGAAGTAAGCTCCTGCTTTGATGATTTAATTAAACACAATAATATTTATCGGGTTGAAACCGACAGTCCGAAAGAAGAATTATATTTTGTTACGGAAAACGGAAGACTGATTGCAAGCCAGCTGGAAAGCACCCTTTCCTACACTGTTAAAGAAAAGGCATACACATGCGCTATATCACTGCTGAAACAGAAAAAAATCGAAAAAGAAAATAAGGTTGAAATAAGCAAGGCAGACAGCGGTTACAGGGTTAAATGCTCAATTTCAGGCGGTAATATAGACTTATTAAGCTTTGACATATTTGCTCCCGATAAAAATCAGGCAAAAATTATCAAAAGCAATTTTCATAAAAACCCCGAGCTATTTTATAAGGTTACAATCGCTCTGCTTACGTCAAACAAGGAATTTGTCGGCGAGGCATTAGAGGAGTTGTACGGCATATTATAGCTAAAAAAAAAGGTTAAGAGCAAGCATAGCCGTAACTCCCGGGATCCCCCCTACAACAGACGCAGATACGGAAAGCAGGCTTATGGGAAGATGTATTCCCGTAAAATATCCGGTGACATTTACTAATATTAAAGTCAGAAGACCCGTAAGCATGGAAATTAAAGCCATTCTTGCGGGCTTTTTAAATTTGTCAATTTTATGTATTACGGCAAAAACAATAAATACCGCAAATAATGCTCCCAAAATAATCCAAACAGACATTTTATCACTCCAAACAAAATAGACCGCCAAACTATGACGGTCTATAATATGCTTGCATTATTTTAAATATTCAGATTATTGGGGGACACAATTATGATTTAGCCCAATCAGCCTAAGAAATGAGCCAAAACATTAAGTGCAATTACAAACAGTACAAAGCCAGCGGCAAAGAATTTTGTAAGTCTTGCAAGCTTTGCGTCTATTGAACGAGCCTTGTGCTTAGAGAAGAAAGTATCTGCACCGCCTGAAACTACGCCTAAGTCCTTTTGGTTACCTTCCTGAAGAATGATTACAATAATAATCAGCACGGAAAAGACAGCCAAAAGTCCGCCCAAAATATATTCAACAATTCCCATTTTTATCGTCCTTTCAAAGAGAAATAATTTTATTTCAAATTAGCCTATTTATAATATCATAAATTTATATATAATGCAAGTATTTTTTTAATATATTAGAAGATATTGCAAGATTTTATGATTTACAACAACGACATCTGTGCCTCTGAGTCTTCTTCTGACGGAAGTGCGCCCAAAGCAGGCAGAGAACGGGTTCTGTACCTTGCAGGTTTTGAGAATGTTCCCTCTGTATAAGGCTTGATGCTAAAGAGTCTTTGCCCTTTTTTCAGCTTCATAACTGCAACACCCTGAGTATTTCTTGTGGTTTTTATGTTGACCGAAGCAGAGTGAAGAAGCAACATTCTGCCGGAGGTGGCGGTAAGCAAAAATTCGCCCTCTTCCTGTGCAAAGGCAATTCCTGCAACAGGCGACTTATCGCTGTATGCTCCCGTAAGTTTTTTTCTGTTGGATTTGGTTTCGTATGCCGAAAGAGGTACTTTGGCAATCTTTCCGTTTTCAAAAGCAAAAAGCAAAAAGCCCTTATAATCCTTTGTCGCAATCATTTTTACAACAGACTCGCCCTCGTCCATAGAAAGCTTTGCAGGAATATAATCTCCCATTGCGCTTGCCTTTGTGTCTTCAAAATCAGAAGCTTTTGTTTTATAAACCTGACATTTATTGGTGAAGAACAGCAAGTCGCAGTTATTGGTAAAATCAATATGTTCTGTGATTTCATCGCCCTCTTTAAGCTTATGGGTACTTCCCATTCTATAAGACAACGGGGTGATTTTTTTGAAGTATCCGTCCTTTGTAAAAAACAGATTAACGGCATAATCGGGAATTTCTTCCTCTGCTTCCTCAAAATCGCTGTCCGACAGATAGAGCAGAATACTCTTTCTCGGCTCGCCGTATTTTTTCGCAACTTCTTTAAGCTCGTTGATGATTATGGTTTTCACTCTGGATTTACTTTCAAGAATTGCTTTTAAATCCTTGATTTCTTCTTCGAGCCTTGAGATTTCATCTGTGCGCCTTAAAATATATTCCCTGTTAAGATGGCGGAGTTTGATTTCGGCAACATATTCAGCCTGTATTTCGTCAATTCCGAAGCCAATCATAAGGTTCGGAACAACTTCTGCCTCTTCCTCTGTTTCACGAACAATTTTTATTGCCTTATCAATATCCAAAAGTATTGCTTCAAGGCCTTTAAGCAAATGAAGCTTTTCGGATTTTTTCTGCAAATCATTGTATGTTCTGCGCCTTACGCACTCAATTCTGAAAGCCGTCCATTCCTCAAGAATTTCTCTTACGCCCATAACCTTTGGGGTTCCTGCAATAAGAACGTTAAAATTACAGGAAAAGCTGTCCTCAAGGGGAGTCATCTTAAACAGCTTTGCCATAAGTTTGTCCGGGTCGGTATTTCGCTTTAAGTCTATTGTAATTTTTAATCCGTCAAGTCCTGTTTCGTCACGGACATCGGATATTTCTTTGATTTTTCCTGTTTTAATCAGTTCTATTATTTTTTCTATAATCGCTTCGCAGGTAGTTGTTGCAGGAATACTCAGAATATCAATACAGTTTTCTTTTTTATCGTATAGATATTTTGACCTTAGTTTTATACTGCCCTTTCCTGTTTCGTAAACCTTATCAATAGCCGATTCATCATATACGATTGGGCATCCCCCTGCAAAATCGGGAGCCGGCATAGTTGACTTTATATCATGGTTACGGTCACGAATCAGCGCAACGGTAGTTTCGCACACCTCACGCAAATTAAAGGAGCAAATATTTGAAGCCATACCAACTGCTATACCCGTATTTGCATTTACAAGCACTGACGGAAATGTAGCAGGAAGCAAGGTAGGCTCTTTTTGGGTGTTGTCGTAGTTATCTACAAAATCTACCGTGTCTTTATCAATATCTCTGAACAACTCGCTGCAAATCGGCGCAAGCTTTGCCTCAGTATATCTTGAAGCCGCCCAAGCCATATCTCTGCTGTAAAATTTACCGAAGTTACCCTTTGAGTCCACATACGGGTGCAGTAACGCCTCGTAGCCTCTGGACAGTCTTACCATTGTATCGTAAATTGCGCTGTCGCCGTGGGGATTAAGCTTCATCGTTGCGCCGACGATATTTGCAGACTTCGTTCTTGCGCCGGTTAAAAGGCCCATTTTATACATAGTATATAGGAGCTTTCGGTGAGAAGGCTTAAAGCCGTCAATCTCAGGAATTGCACGGGAGAGAATAACGCTCATTACATAGGGCATATAATTCTCTTTTATTGTGCTGACTATTTTTTGCTCTACTACTTCTCCTGCACCGTCAATTATACCTTTAACTTTAGCAGGAGTTTTATTTTCTTTTGGGGTCTGTTTTTTAGGTGACAAACAAATACCTCCCAATAAATAATCTTATTCTATCAATATACACAATCAAGGCACGGGCACTCTGTACATAATCAGCTTACGTCAAGATTATCAATGTACTCTGCGCCGTGTTGGACGATATAGTCCTTTCTGCCCTGGAGGTTTTCGCCCAAAAGTATGTCGAAAATCTCGGCAGTTTTCTCAGCGTCGTCGGTCATAACCTTAATAAGTCTGCGTGTTGAGGGATTCATTGTTGTAAAATTCATCATATCAGCCTCATTTTCGCCGAGACCTTTGCTTCGCTGTATTGTGAATTTTTCGTCTCCGATTTCCTTAAGGAATTTATCTTTCTCTGATTCATCGTAAGCAAAATAAACCTGCTTTTTAGTAGTGATTTCATAAAGAGGCGATTCTGCTATAAACACCTTGCCCTCTTTTATCAATGTAGGCGTAAGGCGGTAAATCATTGTGAGCAAAAGCGCCCTGATTTGGAAGCCGTCAACATCTGCATCGGTACAAAGTATTATCTTGCTCCAACGCAGCTGGTCAAGGTCAAAGTTAGAAAGATTTTTATTTGCCTTGGACTTAACCTCAACTCCGCATCCCATTACTTTAAGCAAATCGGTTATAATCTCAGATTTAAAAATCTTGTCGTAACCGACCTTTAGGCAATTAAGAATTTTACCTCTTATAGGCATCAAAGCCTGAAAATCAGGGTCTCTCGCCTGTTTGCAGGCGCCCAGAGCAGAGTCGCCCTCTACTATAAATAATTCTCTTTTAGAAATGTCCTTGCTTCTGCAGTCAACAAACTTTGCTACCCTGTTTGTAACGTCAAGATTGCCCGAAAGTTTTTTCTTAATATTAAGTCTTGTCTTTTCGGCATCCTCTCGGCTGCGCTTATTTATCAGAACCTGTGCAGCAATTTTTTCAGCCTCAATGGGGTTTTCTATAAAATAAACCTCAAGCTGATGACGGAAAAATTCTGTCATAGCCTCTTGGATTCCCTTATTATTTATAGCCTTTTTCGTCTGGTTTTCGTATGATGTTACGCTTGAAAAAGACGAAATAACGATTACAAGGCAATCCTCAACATCGGCAAAGCTGATTTTTTTATCGGTTTTGTTGTACTTGTTATTCTGCTTTAAAAAGCTATCAATCTGATAAACAAAGGCATTTTTCACAGCCGCCTCGGGAGCGCCTCCGTATTCAAGCCAGCTGGAATTATGGTAGTATTCGGCAACGCTTACCTTGTTTGAAAAGGCAAAGGATACATTGATTTTACATTTATATTCAGGCTTGTCATCACGGTCTCTGACTTTTCTCTCTGTTTCCCATGTTTGTATAGAGGACAAGGCGTCGTCGCCCACAATCTCCTTAACGTGGTCGGAAATTCCGTTTAGATAATTAAATGTAGTTATGTCAAAGGTTCTTCCGTTTTGGTTGCGGAAGATAAATTCAACCCCGGCATTGACAATCGCCTGCCGTTTTATTGTATCGAGAAAATACTCCGTACTTACGTCGATATCCGTAAAAACATCCAAATCGGGTTTCCAATGAATCTTTGTACCGGTATCCTTTTTTGAATAAGGCTCTTTTTTCAATCCGCCGATATTTTCGCCTTTTTCAAAATGAAGAGTATATCGAAAACCGTCACGGCGAATATCAACATCCATATATTCTGAGGAATACTGGGTAGAGCAAAGTCCCAGGCCGTTAAGTCCTAAGGAAAACTCGTAGTTTTCGCCCTCGTTGTTATTATACTTGCCTCCTGCGTACATTTCGCAGAAAACAAGCTCCCAGTTATATTTTTCCTCGTTTTTGTTGTAATCCACGGGGATTCCTCTGCCGTGGTCCTCGACCTCAAAGGAGCCGTCGGAGTACTTTGTAACGGTTATTTTCTTACCGAAGCCCTCTCTTGCCTCATCGATGGAGTTTGACAGAATCTCAAAAACCGAGTGCTGACAGCCCTCGATTCCGTCAGATCCGAAAATAACCGCAGGGCGTTTTCTTACTCTGTCTGCTCCCTTAAGGGAGGAAATACTGTCGTTGCCGTAGTCGTTGGTCTTTTTTCTTGCCATTTTTACCTCTTCTTATCCTTGCCTTTAAGCTGATTTATTTTATCACGGAGATATGCGGCGTGTTCAAACTCAAGAAGCTTTGCCGCTGCCTTCATTTCTTTAGTAAGGGATTCTATAAGCTGTTGCTTTTGCTGTTTTGTAAGCTTTTTAATATCTTTGGAATCGTCTGAAGAATGGGTGGATATTTCCAGAATTTCATTTACCTTTTTAGTAATGGTTTTCGGAATAATTCCGTGTTCTTTATTGTATTTCTGCTGAATTTCTCTGCGTCGGTTAGTTTCTACAATGGCGTTTTTCATTGAAGGAGTTACCGAATCGGCGTACATTATGACTGCACCCTCGGCGTTTCTCGCCGCTCTGCCGATAGTCTGAATCAAAGAGCGCTCGCTTCTTAAAAAGCCCTCCTTGTCGGCGTCCAGAATAGCAACCAAAGAAACCTCGGGAATATCCAGACCCTCTCGCAGAAGGTTAATTCCCACGAGAACATCAAACTCTCCCAAGCGAAGGTCACGGACAATTTCCATACGCTCAACGGTGTCAACATCGTGGTGCATATAGCGAACCTTGATTCCCATATTCTCAAAATATTCCGTTAAGTCCTCTGCCATTTTTTTAGTGAGGGTTGTAACTAAGACACGCTGTTTTTTCTCAACACGGATATTTATTTCGGAAATAAGGTCGTCCAGCTGTCCGTCGGTAGGTCTTACGGAAATTTCAGGATCGAGCAAGCCGGTGGGGCGAATAATCTGCTGAGCCGTAACGGCGCTTTTTCCCTTTTCGAAATCACCGGGCGTTGCACTGACGAAAACCACCTGATTGATTCTGTCGTAAAACTCGTCAAAATTAAGAGGTCTATTGTCATAAGCCGACGGCAGACGGAAGCCAAAGTCAATCAAAGTCTTTTTTCTTGCGTGGTCGCCTGCGTACATACCCCGAACCTGCGGAAGAGTTACATGGGACTCGTCAACAAAAAGCAAAAAATCCTTTGGAAAATAGTCAAGAAGCGTATATGGAGCAGAGCCGGGCTTTCTGCCTGACAAAACCCGTGAGTAATTCTCTATACCTGTGCAGAAGCCGATTTCTTGGAGCATTTCTATATCATAACGAGTGCGCTGTTCGATTCTCTGCGCCTCAAGGAGCATTCCTTTTTCTCTGAAATAAGCAAGCCTTTGTTCAAGCTCTGAGTTAATTTCGGCAATAGCTCTGTCCATTTTATCCTTTGAAACAATATAGTGAGAAGCAGGATAAACGGCGGCGTGCTTTAAAATTGCGATAAGCTCACCGGTGAGGGGGTTAATCTCGGAAATTCTGTCAATTTCGTCGCCGAAAAATTCAACCCTTATTATATTATCCGAAGACGCCGCAGGGAAAATCTCTACTACATCTCCCCTTACACGGAATTTATTTCGTATAAAGTTTATATCATTTCTCTCATACTGCAGTTCAACAAGCTTTGCAATCAGCTCATCTCTTGATTTCTCCATCCCGGGGCGCAGTGAAATAACCATATTTCGGTAATCAATCGGATTGCCCAAGCTGTAAATGCACGAAACTGACGCCACTATAATAACATCTCGCCTTTCAGAAAGTGCAAGGGTTGCGCTGTGGCGGAGCTTGTCTATTTCATCGTTAATTGAGCTGTCCTTCTCAATATATGTATCGGTCTGGGGAACATACGCCTCCGGCTGATAATAATCGTAGTACGAAACAAAATATTCAACTGCGTTTTCGGGAAAAAACTCCTTAAACTCACTGCAAAGCTGAGCCGCAAGGGTTTTATTGTGTGCAAGCACAAGGGTCGGTCGGTTAAGCCTTGCTATAACATTAGCCATCGTAAAGGTTTTGCCCGAACCTGTTACGCCCAGCAGAGTTTGTTCCTTATTCCCTTTTTCAATACTTTCTGCTAATTGTTCTATTGCCGCAGGCTGGTCGCCTGTGGGTTTATATTCTGAATGAAGCTTAAACATTCTGCCTCCGTAACCCTATTTTACAATTAAGTTTTATATTTCTTATTCGAAAGTAAACTCGCTGTCAAAGACTCCGCATTGCATCAAAGAAACGGCGTCGCCGTCAGCTACTATAATATGGTCAGCAAGAATTACGTTAATATGCATAAGCGCCTGATAAACACTTCTGGTCGTTTCTATATCCTCCAACGACGGAATAGCCGCACCGCTGGGGTGATTGTGAGCAATACAGGCTGTTTTGGCGTTATACCGCAGGGAAAGGTCAACAATTTTTCTTATAGGCACATCAGAGGAGTTAATAGAGCCTTTTGCAATAACTCCGCTGAAAATCTCTTTTCCCTTAGCGTCGGCTAAAAGTAAAATCACCGCTTCTTCATTTCTGCCGATAAACTTCTTAACAAAATAATCTGTAAGGTTATCAAAATCTATTTTTTTATTTTTATTGTTGTATTTGTCGTCAAGATACAAACGGGAAAACTCAGGTATCATTTTCAGCAATGCCGCAGTAGATTCCGAAACGCCTGCGTCACGGAGCATATCCACCGACGCATCAAACACTGCAGAAATTGAGCCGAATCTTTCCAGCAGGCGGTGAGCCAAAGGATTAGTATCACACCTGGGTACTGCGTAATACAAAAGCATTTCCAGCGCCTCGTGCTGTTCAAAAGCGTCCAGTCCGTTCAGCAGAAATTTACTTTTCATACGCTGTCGGTGTCCCTTATGAACATTATCATCAGCCATACTAATCCTCCTCTCAGAATAATTTTTGTTTATTATTTCACACCGTATTTCTCGTAATAAGCGTCTATTGACGCCTTTAATTTGTCGTCAATTATCACTTTGCCCTTGTATTCTTTGTTATACAAATGCTCAACAACCTCAGCCATTGTTACAATAGCCGTAGTTTTTAAGCCATACTTTTCTTCAATCTCAGCCAAAGCGCTCTTTTCGCCCTTGCCTCTTTCCATTCTGTCAACGGAAACGACAAGTCCTACAGGTGAAACATCTGCCTGCGCCTTTATAATAGGCAGGGTTTCTTCAATAGATGTGCCTGCTGTGGTTACATCCTCGATAATTACAACCCTGTCGCCGTCTGTGATTGGGCTTCCGAGTAAAATGCCCTTATCGCCGTGGTCTTTGATTTCTTTTCTGTTAGAGCAGTATTTTATATCTGCACCGTATTTTTCGCTTATTGCAATAGCAGCCGCAACGGAAAGGGGGATTCCCTTATATGCAGGTCCGAACAAAACGTCAAAATCCAAACCGAATCTATTATTTATTGCCTCTGCATAATACTGTCCCAATCTTCTTAATTGAGAGCCTGTCCTGTAAAATCCCGTATTTACGAAAAACGGAGTTTTTCTTCCGCTTTTGGTTACAAAATCTCCGAATTTTAGCACCTGACAATCAACCATAAATTCGATAAATTCTTTTTTATAATTCTCCATAATGTCCTCCTGCTGATTTTTTGCATAACTTAACATTATAAATATACCACAATATATGGTATTTGTAAATGACGGTTACACCAATGTAACTGATAAAACCCAAGCTGATAAAAAAGTCGAGTACCTCGACACGCAATTCGTGCAGACAGCTTTTGCTGAAAACAGCCTTTTTTGCCCGAGCGCAGCCGAGCAATTTCCTATAACATAAAAAAGGGGCTGCCGTGAATCAAAGGATTCATCGGCTGCCCATGTCTTAAAATATCTTATTTATTTTTTATCCTGATTTACGGAAAACACATCGGCAACATCATTCAGAGTTATGTAAGCCGACGGGTCGATGTTATGAACAATCCCTTTCATCTTCGTAACCTGAAACCTGTTAAGGACAAAATATATCATAGTCATAGGGCTGTCGGAATAACCTCCCTTTGCATCAAGAATTGTCATACCTTTCTCAAATTCCTCGGACAAAGCGCATCTTACTTCGTCGGGCTTAGCGGTTATTATTACAGCCGCTTTTGACCTGTCTAAGCCCTCAACAATAAAGTCTATGGTTTTAAGAGCCGCACCGTAGGTAACGATTGAATAAAGAGGCAGAATCCAGCTGTTCATCACGATTCCGCAGACTATATACAGAATTACATTGTAAATCATAACAAAGCTTCCTACGGAAATTCCCAGAGGTTTTGCAAAAATAACCGCCATTACCTCAATTCCGTCCATTGCTCCCCCACAGCGTATAGCCAAACCGCTTCCCACGCCGGAAATCAGACCTCCGAACAAAGCGCAAAGCAACAAGTCGGTTCCGGCAAGCGGAGATGCTATGCTGACATCTATCGGAAGTACATCTGTTATCAGCCAAGCTGTAAGCGAATAAATTATTACAGTATATACGGCATAAACAGTAAAAACCGTTCCCTGCTTTTTAAAGCCGTAAATAAAAAGCGGTATGTTGAGAATCAGCAGAAACAAAGACAACGTCATAAATTCCGGCGTTACCTGTGCCAAAAGCATTGATGTACCCGAAATTCCCGAATCGTAAAGCTTAACAGGTCCCAAAAACACGGTAATTCCGAACGCGTTAATAATACCAGCAAGCGTCAGCATAAAAATATTGAAAATTTTAATTTCTCTTAAGTCCGTTTTCAGTTTTTTCATAAAATCATCCTTTCAGGCGTTGCCAAGTGTTCACGCCCAAATAATATGAAAAAACAGTTTCATTTATAATCCGGGCGTTCACCGTTGAACGAATATATCAGCCCACAATGGGCGCCCTGTATTCAGCGGAGCAAAAAGCAAGCTTATAAAATGACCGCTGTTCTTATATTATAAATTATAAAACAAAATAAATCAAGCAAGCAAAAAAGTGAACAGCATAAAACAGCAAAAAGCGGACGGTATAAAACCGTCCGCATAAGTACTTGTATTATCAGTCTGTGGTATAAGGCAACAAAGCAAGGTGACGAGCACGCTTGATAGCTGTTGTCAATGCTCTCTGATGAGCAGCGCAGGTTCCTGTTACACGGCGGGGAAGGATTTTTCCACGCTCTGACATAAATCTGCGAAGTCTTGCAATGTCCTTGTAATCAATATTCTCTACTTTATCAACGCAGAAGCTGCAAACTTTTCTGCGAGCTTTTCTGCCTCTGTTCATTGGTCTGTCAGCCATTTTTATAACTCCTTTCAAACATAATTGAAAAAACCGAGATATAAATTAAATCAGAAAGGCAAGTCGTCATCAACGGGCATTTCCTGGAAGGAATCAGCACTGCCGCTCTGATACGACGGTGCAGGCTGAGCCGGCTGTTCTGCATAAGGCTGGGAATAGCCCTGATTATATGATGAAGATGAGTTATCTCTGCGTTCGCCGGTAAAGGAAACATTATCAGCAACCACCTCTACAACATAGCGGTTAGTGCCGTCCTTTGCCTGATAGGTTCTGCTCTGAAGCTGACCTTCAACGGCAATAAGCGAGCCTTTGCCGAAATAACGGCAAACAAACTCAGCAGTACTTCTCCAACAAACAATATCAATAAAGTCAGCCTTGCGTTCTTCTCCGGACTTAACATAGCTGCGGTCAACGGCGATACGAAAAGATGTAACGCTGATACCTGAAGCCGTTGTTTTAAGCTCCGGGTCAGAAACTAATCTGCCCATCAAAATTACCCTGTTTAACATAACTTGTCCTTTCGTGTTCGGAAATAATCCTACAATTTAATTATTCGCTGTCTTTCTTAATAATAAGCGAGCGTATAACACCGTCAGTAATTTTAAATCTGCGGTCAAGCTCTGCCGGGAACTCGGCTGTACTTTCAAAGTTCATAAGAACATAGTAGCCTTCGCTCTCTTTGTTGATAAGGTAAGCAAGCTTTCTCTTGCCCCATTCGTCAACATTCTTTAAAGTGGCGTGCTTTTCAATCAAAGCCTTGAACTTTTCAATGATAGACTGGATACCTTCTTCGCCCTGCTTCATTGAAATGATCATTACAGCCTCGTAATTTGCTGTTACTGCCATTTTCTGCACCTCCTTCTGGACATTATGGCGGCTGACGCCGCAAGGATTGTTATACAAATATAACAGAGTCATTATAGCACAAATCACCTTTTTGTCAAGCGTTTATCACGGGGTTTTTCAATTCATCGGTAAAGTACTTTGCTTTTCACTCAGGCTGTATTATCAGGAAATGTGGTTCGCTTTAAAACCCTTTCCGCTGATTGCGCCTGCTGTTGTTACAACCGTAAAGGCATTGTCGTCGATTTTTTTAACTATATTATTCACCTTATATACCTGCTGAGGACGCAAAGCGCACATTATAACCTTTTTCTTTTCTTTGCTGTAACCACCCTCGGCATCAAGGAGCGTAACGCCCCTGTCAACGGATTTAAACAGCGCCTTTGTAATTTCTTCGTACTTTGCTGTAACTATGAACATTGTCTTTCCGTTATTTCCCGCAAATCCGTAAATCAAAGCGTCAATAACCTTTACGCTAATAAATATAGCTATCACAGCGTACAGGATGCTCTCCAGAGTGCCGTAGGCGAAGGCGGCAAGTGCAATTATCACAGCATCGGCGGCGAGTATGACCGTACCCGTTGAAATAAAGGGCAGATGCTTGTGTATATTAAGAGAAATTATATCCGTTCCGCCGGTAGAACCACCTCTGTAAAAGATAAGTCCCAGTCCTGTGCCGTTTAAAATTCCTCCGAATACTGCCGCCAACATAGTATCACCGGTATATACAGGAATAAAAACTCCTAAAATATCAATTAAAACCGACGAAAAAAGGGTGGCGGTAATCGTCTTAGCCAAAAAAGATACTCCGTTTTCCACCGCTCCCCATATAAACAGGGGGATATTTAGGATAATTATGGTAACGCCTATGGGAATACTAAACATGTAGTTAAGCACCGTTCCTATACCTGTCAGTCCTCCGGGGGCAATATTATTGGGAGCAGTGAAAACTACTACCGACACGGCGTAAATCACGGAGCCTAAAAGGATTATTGAATAATCGATAAAGGATTCCTTAAAACTGAAATTTTTGCTTTTATCCAAAGTGCATCCCCCTAAAAGCTATTTTAATTCTAATATAGTATTAAATATTTCGCTGAGCCTTTCATATTCTTTTGATATGTATAAATATCCGAACAGTGCTTCAAAGCCTGTGGCGCTGTGATAATCGGCTGAGGATGAATTTTTCGGGGTGTTGGCGGTGTGGGCGTTTCTGCCGCGTTTATACACGGCAAGCTCGCTTTCGGTAAGCAAGGGCATAAGCTTTTGAGCAAAGTCTGCCTGAGCCTTGCAATTAACCAAAGAAACCTTCATTTTGTTCAGCTCTCCAACAGGGCGGTTTGCGCAGGAAGCAAGATAAGTCCGCACCATCAAATCATATACCCCATCGCCTATAAAAGCCAATGTAAGTGGGGAATAATTTTTGGGTTCAAAATTATAATTTGCGGTGTTATTATCGGTATTATTCATAGTTTACTCCACATAATCAAATTCAATATCGTAAATTGAAACCGTGTCGCCCTCGCTGATGCCCTTTTCTTTAAGAGCGTCGATTACTCCGCTTTTAATAAGCACCTTTTGAAAATAATTCAGGCTTTCGTAATCATCAAAATTTACGGATTTCATCACCTGCAAAAGCCAGTCAGCCTCAATACTGTAAATTCCGTCGCAAACGGTGATTTTTACCGAGTGGTCGTTATAATCCTCAACAGCCTTAACCGGTGCGGGCTCCGGCTTATATTCCGCAATAGGCGGAAGCTTTGAGAGCATTTCCCATATTTTTTTCAGCAAGGGTTCCACCTGATAATTGATAGCCGCCATAATGGGAAAAAACTCATAGCCCAAGCCCTCAACATAATTTTTGAAATCCTCTATCTGCTTTTCGTCAGCCATATCACACTTATTGCCTGCAACAATCATTGGTCTTTTTGCAAGCTCGGGGTTGAACTTTTCAAGCTCTGCATTGATAGTTTTAAAATCTTCGATTGGGTCTCTGCCCTCACTGCCCGATACATCTACAATATGCACAAGCATTCTGCACCGTTCAACATGGCGGAGAAATTGATGTCCCAAGCCTGTTCCCTTCCATGCTCCCTCAATAAGTCCGGGGATGTCTGCCATAACAAAGGACGCACCCTCTCCCATAGAAACAACGCCAAGAACGGGAGTAATGGTCGTAAAATGATAATTTGCAATCTCGGGTTTTGCCTGGGATACCACCGACACCAGAGTAGATTTGCCCACATTGGGGAAGCCCACAAGCCCCACATCTGCCAAAAGTTTAAGCTCAAGGGTTACATCAAACTCTTCTCCCGGCATTCCCGGCTTTGCAAATCTCGGTACCTGCCTGACAGGAGTTGAAAAATGAACATTTCCCCATCCTCCTTTGCCGCCTTTTGCAACTACAACAGGTGTTTTTGAGGAAATATCGCCCATTATTCTGCCTGTTTCGGTTTCTTTAATTACAGTTCCTACCGGAACACGTATAATTAAATTCTCGGCATTTTTTCCTCTTCTTCTGCCGGACATACCGTTCTGACCCTTTGAGGCGCAGTATTTTTTCTTATATCTGAAATCGGCAAGAGTAGAAATATTAGAATCCGCAACAAAGACAACATCTCCGCCTTTGCCGCCGTCACCGCCGTCGGGACCGCCTGCGGCAATATATTTTTCTCTGTGAAAGGAAACAGCTCCGTCGCCGCCGTCGCCTGCTTTTATTTTTATTTTTGCTGTATCTATAAACATAATCTCACCTTTTATCAAATCAAGCGTTGCTTAAACATCGTTAAGTCCGTATATTTTCTGAATATCCTTCATACCGTCAAATATTTCCTGTCTTGAAAAATCGTATTCTTCCAAGAAATTGTCATCTTTTTCGTTTAAATAATTGTAAAAATCCACAGCCAGCTCAAGGTAGTCCAATCTTTGCTCTTTTTCAATTTCAGAAAACAGCAAGTCCTCGGCATCATTTATTTGACCGTTATCGGTCAAACCGTGGAGCTTAAGATACAGTTGTCCCGTATCCGTAATATTCCCGTTTTCATCCTTAATATTATGAAACTGCGCCGAATCTTTCTTAAATAGCACCTTGGCAAGAAAGTTAATTAAAATATCTATTTGTTTAATAATGTAATCGTTTTCAAGCATATGCCACCACGGTGAATTAAAATTTGAATTTTATTTTTTGTTTTAGTGTTATAAAGTATTATAAAAATCAAGGAAAATAAATAAGGGCGGATAAAAATCCGCCCAAGACATCTGATAAAATTACTGCTGAACAGGATAAACGCTTGCACGCTTTCTGTCCTTGCCGACACGCTCGAAACGGAGAATACCGTCAATCTTAGCATAAAGAGTATCATCAGAACCGATACCTACATTATTGCCGGGATGAATATGAGTACCTCTCTGCTTAACAAGAATGTTTCCTGCCAAAACAGCCTGTCCGTCGGCACGCTTTACGCCGAGACGTTTTGACTCACTGTCACGGCCGTTGTTAGAACTACCCTGTCCCTTTTTATGTGCGAATAACTGAATGTTTATTTTAAGCATTACCTTACACCTCCAAAATATCAACCTTAATGTGATTTTTGTACTGCTCCTGAAGAGCAACTATGTGGAGCTTGAACCCCTGCATAACAACTTTGCACGCTTTTGCGTCGGCAGTGCACAGCATAAGCCTTATCAGACCGTCGTCGCTGTACTGTAAATCCACCTTAACATTCAAAATCTCGGTCAAAGTGTTAGCCGTCATAAATGCCGCCGAGCTAACGGCAGCGCAAACGATGTCCGAACCGCTTTCGCTGTAATCAGAATGACCGGACACCTCAAATCCGACAAGCTCATAATCGGATTTAAAAAACTTAACATCAATCATAATTAAGCTTCGATGGTCTTAATCTGAACCTTTGTGTAAGGCTGTCTGTGACCGAGAGCTCTCTTTTCGCCCTTTTTAGGCTTATAAGTAGCAACTCTGATTTTTTTGCCTTTTCCGTTCTTTAAAACTTCGCCTGTTACCTTTGCGCCGTCAACATAAGGAGTGCCGACCTTAATTCCGTCGTCTGTTCCCAATGCCACTACATTAAAGGAAACCGTTGCATTTGCTTCAGCGTCAAGCTTTTCAACAAAAATAACTTCGTCATTAGTTACCTTGTACTGCTTGCCGCCTGTTTCGATAATAGCGTACATTCTAAGTACCATTCCTTTATTCAGACTCGCTATTGTCAGGCGGAACACAAGTTCACTTGCTAACCTACAATAAGCGGCTTATATAATATATCACAACGATAATTCAATGTCAACAATTATTTTGCAATTTGCAGGCTTTAAGAGTATTTTTCATCAAAGTTGCGATAGTCATAGGGCCTACTCCTCCCGGAACAGGCGTAATATAGGAGGTTTTTTCTTTTACATCGTCAAAATCAACATCACCGCAAAGCTTGCCGTTTTCATCTCTGTCCATTCCCACATCTATAACGACAGCCCCCTCTTTGACCATATCCGCCTTAACGAATTTGGGAATACCTACCGCTGCAACAAGAATATCTGCACCGGCGCAGATTTCGTTCAGGTTTCGGGTTTTGCTGTGGCATATGGTAACAGTACCGTTCTGGTGGAGCAGAAGCATAGCCATAGGCTTGCCTACTATGTTGCTTCTGCCTATTACAACGCAGTTCTTGCCGCTGACAGGTATGTTATAGTATGAAAGCATTTCCATAACGCCTGCGGGAGTACAGGGCAAAAAGTCATAGTCGCCAATCATAATTTTTCCTACATTCACCGCATTAAAGGCGTCAACATCCTTGATGGAATTTATTGCCTCGATTATTTGCTTTTCGTCAAGATGCTCAGGCAAAGGAAGCTGAACCAAAATTCCGTTTATGTCTTTTTTATCATTAAGAGTCTCTACCAAATCCAAAAGCTCCTGCTGAGTTGTTTGTGCTGGAAGTGCGTATTCCTCCGACTTAAAGCCCACAAGCTCACAGGCTTTCTTTTTGTTGTTTACATAAACTCTCGAAGCCGGGTCATCGCCCACAATAACCACCGCAAGTCCCGGAACAATGCCTTTGCTTTTAAGCAGTTCCGTTTCTTTTGCCACCTGAGCCTTAACCTCAGCCGACACTTTTTTTCCGTCTATAATCTGCATAGAATGGATCCTCCTTCTTTCTGTTTATAATAAGCATCACTACGCCGAAAATTACTAAAAGTAATGACAAAAGCTGTGATACTCTTATTTCTGCTCCGAACATAGTAAAGGGCAGATACAGGCTGTCTGTGCGAAGTCCCTCTACAAGCATACGCTCAAAGCCGTACCACACAAGGTACATATAAAACACCTGACCTGAATACTTCTGGAATTTTTTGCTGAGGAAATGAATGATTACAAAACCGAGCAGACACCAAATGGATTCATACAAAAAGCAGGGATGTACGGTTACTCCGCCTGTATTTTCGCTTATCATTCCCCATGGCAAATCGGTAGGTGTGCCGAATGCCTCCTGGTTTGCAAAGTTGCCCCATCTGCCGATACCCTGCCCGATTAAAAATCCCAATGAGGCTATATCAAGCACAGGCATAACTTTCATATTTTGAATTTTTGCTACAATACATCCGCCTAAAAGCGCACCGATAATTCCGCCGTAAATAGCAAGTCCGCCCCGGTGAATATAGAAAATTTCAACAGGGTGAGCAAGATAGTAGTCAAGAGAAAACAAAACATAGTACAGCCGTGCGCCGATTATTCCCGTGATAATTCCAACCAAAACGCAATTTATAAGCTTGTTACGGTCAACGTTAAAACGGCTTGAGGAAAACCAGGCGTATATAAAGGCAAGCACCAATCCTGAAGCGATTATTATTCCGTACCAAAAAATCTGAAAATTTCCTACGGACAACGCAACCGGATTTACAGATAATCCGTTTATTCCCAAGCCGGGAAAGGAAACATTATACATATTACTCTCCTTTCACAACCGATAAGGCGCAGTTTGATGTGTTCAGTATTTCGCCGAATCTTCTCTCTACATCTTCAAACTTTACTTCTGCAAGGGCGTCAATGTTTTTGAAAAACTCCCTGTTTGTAAAATGGCTTGCAATAAGGGCGTTTCCGATATTTTGGATATTATTCAGTGAGGAAACAGCGTCACCGTAGCACGCTTTCTTGGAAGACTCAAAATCTCCCCTTGAAATGCCGTTTTCCCTGACGGAATTGATGTATTCTTTTATTATATCGGCGGCTTTTTTTGGATTTCTCGATTCTCCCCCAAGGATTACGGACAGATAACCGGGGCCCTCGAAAACCTCAAAGCTGAATGTTGAATTGATTAGATTCTCTTTAAGCAGTCTGCTGTAAAGCTCTGAAGACGGTGAAAAAAGCATTGTAAGAAGTACATCTGTTTCCGCAGAAACAGAGGCGGACATCATACGGCTGTCGGCTCTCTCTTTAAAGCCAAGGTTAAACACCGGAACCGTAACCGGCATAATTTGTTCACGGTAGGTCGAAACAATATTATAGGGCTCGTCCTCAAAATCGTTTGTAATCTTCTTTTCTTTTCCTTTCTTCAGCACCTTGTCTGCAATACTGATTACCTGCCGGGGATTTACGTTTCCCGCAACGCACAGCGCCATATTTTCAAGGCTGTAAAACACATCGTAAACCTGATAAAGCTTTTCTGCTGTAATCTGAGCAATAGTTTCAACGGTGCCGGCAATATCAATCTTAACAGGGTGATTATGATAGAGGCACTCAAGCAGATTAAACATCACTTTCCAGTCGGGAGCGTCGTCGTACATTTTTATTTCCTGACCGATTATCCCCTGCTCTTTAGCAACTGTTTCAGCCGTAAAATACGGAGTTCTTACAAAATCGAGCAGGATTTCAAGATTTTCTTCAAATTTATCTGAGCAGGAAAACAGGTAGCAGGTTTTTTCAAAGCTCGTATAGGCGTTTGCGCTTGCTCCGGTTTTTGCAAACCTTGTAAATGCGTCGCCGTCTTCGCTTTCAAAAAGTTTATGCTCCAAATAGTGAGCAATTCCGTCGGGAACGGTTATCTCCTGTCCGCCGTCTACAGAAAACCTTGTGTTTATACTGCCGTAGTTTGTGCCGAAGATTCCATAGGAGGATGTGTAGCCGTCTTTGGGATAAACATAAATCGTCAGCCCGGAATCATGGTTAATTTTATAGTATTTATCGCCTGTACGGGCGCTGTTAATCTCTTGAATTGTACTCATAATATCATTCCTTACTTTTTAGGGTGTAAACGGTGTCAAGCTTAATTCTTTGTGCAAGAGAAACAAGCTGTTCCTTTGTAACTGCGTTAATCTGCTTTGCAGTTTCTTCCGGAGTTGAAATTTTGTCCTCAGTTATCCTTGAAAGATACCAGGACTCTATTCCGGAAACCGTATCGCCCACAGACCTAAAACTGTTTGTCATGGCAAGCTTTGCGGCGCTTATTTCGAAATCAGTAATATTGCCGTCCTTTAACTGCTGAAGCTGTTCCAATATTGAACAGCGGGCTTTTTCAAGATTAGCTGTTTCTACGCCGCTTTCAATAATCATATAGCCTTTTATTCTGTTATATCTTGAGATGCAATAATAGCACAGGCTCTGCTTTTCTCTCACATTCATAAACAGCTTTGAGCTGGGCGTTCCGCCTAAAACCGCTGACAAAAGCATCATCTGCGGATAATTTTCGTACTCGGAGTTTAAGCCCGTTTCAAATCCCATAACAAGCTTTGACTGGGCAAGCTCCATTTCTTCCGTTACCTCTTTTATATTTCCCTCTGCTGTAAACAGCCGGGTTTTTAATTCAGCAGGCTTGCGCTCCACGGAATTAAAATGCTCGAAAAAAATCTTCTTTGCATTTTCAGAATCTGTATCAGCCACATACATAATCTCAAAACGGGCTGTTTTCAGCAATCTGCACCAAGCGCTGTAAAGACTCTTTTCCGTAACCTTTTTTATACTTTCTTTATCACCCAGGCGATTCACCCCGGCCGGAGAATCACTGCACATAATTTCTACGCATTTAGACACCGAATAGGTCCTTTTATCGCTGAACTCTGCGTCTATTGAATCATAAATCTGCCTTTTGCTCTGATTAAGCTCTTCAGAATCAAATGCGCCGTTGTTTACGTTTGGCTCAAACAGGGCGCCGCATAATATCGCCGACAATTCCGAGGCTATTGCCGTATTGTCAAAAGCATATCTTTCGTCAAGCCCTGACGCAGTAAGGCTGATAACCTGCATATCTCCGAAAATTTTAACTTCGGAGGAAAGCTCTGCGCCATACAGCGACAAAAGCTTTTTTTCAAGCAGCGAGAGGGTCGGATAATCTTTTGTACTGCGTGTTAAAATATCGCTAAGCAGAGCATACTCTGAAGCGGTGTCTTTGCTTGCCGGAACATACGCCGAAACAGTAATTTTCATAGTCTTAAACCGACTGACGCTGACTGAATTAAAATGCGCTCCGTCGCCGATTTTTTCTCTTTTCAGAGGTTCCATATTTTCATATCCTTTCAGATTGACTAAAAAAGAAGACAATATCTTTTATTATTGTCCTTTGCAATAAGATGATTATAACAACATTTAAGGAAAAAGGCAATATTTTCTAATAAACAAGTGTTTTTACTTCTGATATAAAATTCTTTTCTTAAAATTCATCAGCCTAATTGCATATATAAAAGGATTTTTACAAAAAAGAAAGGACAGTCACGCAAGACCGCCCTTTCTTAATGTTCAGCGTCGGATTATTTATTTTTTATCGGGGCTTTTCTGATTACAAGCCAAGCTGCAACAGTTGAAACAGCAAACAAAACGCCGAAAGAAACTGTGGCTTTCCATGGAGTCTTCTCGAAAATTCCGAATACATTTCCTATAAACTTAAATACCTCTGCATACAATGTTCTCCCGAAGAATGTGTAATCAACCATGGGAAAAATCATAATAAAGAACAGTGGAATACCTGCGGCTAACAGTATTCTCGTAAGTTTTCCTGTTCTGTAAAACACACCCGATATAAACATTCCCAGCATATTAACAAACACAGCCGAAGTAAATATAAGCAAAGCGGTCCATAAATACATAGAAAAGCTGAAAATCCCCTCACCGCCGAAATACAGCATTTCAAATACGGAAGTTATTTCAAACACTGTAAAATTGCTAAGTAAATATTGAAAAATCCAATGAATCAACAGTGTAAACGCCGCATAAAGCGCCGTCATAATTGCTGAACTGCTGAATACGGATAACAGCTTTGCGGTAAAATACGTTTTTCTTGAAACGGAATTTTGCAGATGCATCGGAAAATCTTCGTTAAAACAAGCACATCCCATTATAAACATAAAAATTAAAATCCCAAAATCCCAACCTGACATTTGAAAAATCGAATCTTTAGCAAAAAAAGCGGATATTGAAGACACAACTGTCAGCAATATAAAAATTGAATAAAAAATAGTAATTGGTTTTAAGCTTCCTTTTAACTGATATAAATAAGAGTTTCTAAGTCTCATTATTTTCCCTCCTTTGCATTTGTAAGCTTAACAAACAGCTTTTGTAAATCAAGAGCAGTTACCTCAAGACTTTCCGGCATATCTGCCTGGGGCTTACCCATAACATACGCCGTTTTAAGTCCGCCTAAAGTATCCTCGCCGATAATTTCTTTTCCGGAAATATAATTATCTACATAGACGGCTTTGCCGGACACGGAATAGCCGGACTGTAAAAGCTCTTCTCTCGAGGTATTTACAAGGATTTTACCGCTTTCAATAATTATTGCCTGCTCGATTAATGTCGAAATTTCTTCAATCAGATGAGTTGAAATTACAACCGTGAAGGGCTCCTCGGAATATTTTTCAATCAGAAGTTTATAGAAGAGCTCACGATTGTTTGCATCAAGCCCCAGCACAGGCTCATCAAGGAAAATATATGGAGTATTAACGCAAAGTGCAACTATCAACTTAAAAATTGAAGTAAAGCCCGTCGAAAGCTGTTTAACCTTTTTGTTTGTGTTAAGCTCAAAAAGCTCTGCAAGCTCAAATGCTCTTTTTTCGTCAAAATCGGGATAAAACTTTTTACTCCACTTGAAAACATTATTTATTCTCATATCGCCCGGATAAAGAGTTTTTTCGCTCATTAAATAGATTTTTGAAATCGCCCTGTCGTTCTCCCGTACATTTTCGCCATCTACTAAAACCTCGCCGGAGGTTGTAAAAATTCTGTTTGTAATAATATTAAGCAGAGTAGATTTTCCTGCTCCGTTTCTGCCCAAAAGACCGTATATTTTGTTGTTTTCAAATTTAAGCGTTACATTGTCAAGAGCAGTCGTTTCGCCGTACTGTTTAGTTAAGCCTTTTATCTCAATACTCACTGCCAAAACCCCTTTCAATCATTTGTTTAATATCCTGTTCTGATAATTTAAGCTTTTTTGCCTCGCTGATTAGTGAAGAAACATATTTATCATAAAATTCCTTTCTTCGGTTTTCCATCAGTCTGTCAACTGCGCCGTCGCACACAAACATACCTACACCCCGTTTTTTATAAACAATATTTTCTTCCACAAGAAGGTTAACACCCTTAAGAGCAGTTGCAGGATTTATTTTGTAATTTACCGATATTTCAGTAATGGAAGGTATCTGACTACCCTCGGGAAAAGCTCCCAAAATTATGGCGTCTTCTATCCCTTCTCTTATTTGCTGAAAAATCGGTTTATCAATGTCTGCATTTATATTCAATGATATACCTCCTTTGTCATTTGGTTAGTTAGTCAACTAATTAACTACAGCACAATTATACGCATATGATATTTAATTGTCAACAGTTATTTTAACTTTTACAAAAAATTTTTTGAGAATATTTTGAGAGTATCATAAAAACAGCACAATAAAAAACCATTTATGATATATACAAAATTGAACCTTTACCTCTCACGAAAAATACACCTGTATTAAAAGGTTTGTTGCCCTTAATGCAAAACTTAAAAATGCGTAATTTCCGTAACGGTTTTGACATATATATTGTATAATTGACAATTTATGATATAATGTACATAATGGTATTTAATGTAAACATAAGTGACGCTGTTGTTATTACAGCCGATTATCATCACACAGGAGGTAAGTACATTGTTCAATATAAAAAGCTTTTCTCCCCTTTGGGACAAGTGGGAAATTTTAGAAGAAATCGGCTCCGGTCTTTACGGAACTGTTTACAAAATCAGGTCTGTTGAAAACGGAAAAGAAGTTTTCGGTGCCGTAAAATACATTGAAGTTGAAGTTCCCGACAACACCAAAAAAATTGAAGATGTTTTTGAGGGGAATTTAACGGAAAATTCAGAGGTTACTGAAACCGAAAGTGACGATGAGGTATCTCCGAAAGAAAAAGCTCTCAATCAAATTCTTGATGAAATTGAAACAAACTACTCCTTTACAAGGTCTAAGAACCTTTTGATTTATGAGGAACACGTTGTTTATGAAAAGGACGACAAACAGGGCTACGACATATTTATTCGTATGCCTTATTTGGAAAGCCTTTCCGATATTTTAAGCAAGGGTGAGCTTAATACAGAAGAAAAGCTAAAACTTGCCTCCGATATTTGTTCGGGTCTTGAAGACTTGGAAAAAAGAGGAATTTTCCACGGCGATATTAAGCCTAACAATATTTTTAAAGACGATAAGGGCAACTATCTCCTCGCCGACTTCGGCATTTCAAAAAAGCCCGACAGCGTTGTAAACAAAAGGGCTGTAAAAGAAACGGTTGCTTTTATGGCGCCCGAGCTTCAGGAAAACAAAAAAGCCGAAAAAACCGCCGACATCTATTCCCTGGGATTGTTGCTTTACACGCTGTTTAACGGCAACAGAGAGCCTTTTGTAAAAGAGGATTCAACCCCAGAAGAGAAGAATGAGGCTATCCTTAAAAGAATTAAAGGCGTGCCGTTCCCTGCTCCAAGCGACGCAGACGGCGAAATATCCAAAGTAATACTTATTGCCTGTCAGTTTTCTCCCGAATCAAGGTGGATGGACGCATCTTCATTTAAAAACGCCGTATTATCCTGTAAGCCGGGCTCAGGCACCGGCGCAGTATTTCCCGGTAAATCAAACCATAGTTCAGAAGCCGACAGCAATAACGGCGACATATTCACAGACGGAAATTCAGACATTATCGCTGATGATTACAATGTTATTTCAGACGATGACGCACTTAAAGGCAAGGACATTGACGCCTTTGAAGATGATGAAGACAATTTTGACATTACGGAAGACAGCCAGGATATTAACAGTCAGGCTACCGTTGCATTTACTCCCGGCAAAGAGATTTTAGACAGCGGCGAAGAATACTACTCAGAAGATGAAGAAATAAAATCTAAAGGAAAAGGCAAAACCGCCCTGATAATTATTGCAATTATTCTTGTTTTGGGAATTATCGGCGGCGCAGTATTTTTTGCCATCAATAACGATATGTTCGGCGGAATACTCCCCGGAGCAAATCAGGAAACCACCGAAGAAACAACAGAAGAAACAACCCAGGCGCCTACTCCGGCTCCTTTGACAACGGCTCCGCCTACGGAGGCTCCCACAAAAGCGCCGGAAATCGTAATTGTTCCCAATGTAGCAGGTATGGATTACTCACGAGCTATGGATGAATTTGCCTATGCGGGGCTTTCGGTAAGCATTGATTATTACGCTTACAGTGACTATTACGATTACAACACGGTAATAAGCGTTACTCCCTCCGAGGGCGAATCGGTACAGCCGGGCTCAACTGTTTCGGTTGTTATTTCGCTTGGCTCAAGACCTGACGAAACAAGCGCAGAGAGCAACTATTCGTCAAGTAATTCCTCGGAAAAATCATCTGACTACGTAATTGACGGTACAGACTCAAGATATATTGATTCAAGCGAGCTTGAAGATATGGATGAAAGGACTTTGACTTTGGCAGTCAACGAGTTGTACGCAAGACACGGAAGAATCTTTACTACACCGTATATTGCAGATTATTTCAACTCAAAGACCTGGTACAGCGGAACTGTAAGCCCCTCCGATTTTGACGAGAGTGTTTTCAATAAATATGAACGAGCTAATAAAGATACGATTGTATCGGTAATGGAGAAAAAGGGTTACAGATAATGCTTTTCCCATAAGCAAGATTTATTTCTTACTAAACGATAAAAAACTCCGAAAGCGCAGTCTTTCGGAGTTTTTATAATAGTTATTATATCAGTTTTTTATAATATATAATTATGTCCGTAATATTTATTATCAGCTATTGCAGGCAACAAATCTGCCTGAATTTTAATTGGATTTTAGTGTAATCAGTAAGGTGCAAGAAAATCAAAGTAAGGAATATTGCGCAAAACCGCAAATACAATAAAATATCCAATCAATATATAAAGCAAAATATTCTGAAATCTTGTAAGGGTAGTTTGTCCTGTTTTAATATATCGCACAAGGGCAGCTATGAACAAATAAAGCAAAGCAGGAAGCGCAGTTATAATTGCAACATTGTGCTTAAACGCACCGAGAAAATCAAAATGCAGTAATGAAATAATCATTCCCGTAACTCCGCACCCCGGACAATACAGTCCGGTTACAAGATGAAAAACGCAGGGAATTGCAAAACCTGTTAACTTATTTACTGCTAAATATAAAAGACCGGCTGCGATTAAAATAACCGCAGCCAAGGTAAGTTTCTTTATTCTTAATTTCATAAATTAAGCCTGAGTGTCAACCATTTTATTAAGCTCATTCTGAACAAGAGCCTCAACGATAATACTAAGGCCGAAAATGCTGAGGACAAGGAAAATCACGGACATATTAGAGTCAGCAACAAGTCCTCTGGCGGCTTTTGCTTCGGAAACTTTCTCGCCCATTTTATAAGCCCAATAGATACCGTAAACACCGCAGGTGACAATGGTGAGCAGTAAAGCCATACCGCCTGATGTTCCGTCCTGTGAATGGCCGGAAGCATTATTAGCTTCATTTGTCAGCACAACAAACCAATAAAGGCCGTAAATACCGCAGGTTATGATGGACAGCACTATGCACAATCCAATATTTCTGTTTGTCATTATAAAACCCCCTGTTTATTTGGTAATTTGATTTTACCATATATTAGAAACTCTGTCAATTATTTATGATAAATTATTACCAATTCTATAATTATTACAAAAGCAGACAATGCAATTTGTTAATTTATTACAACAGCGATTTTTTGTTTATTGACATAAAAAAACATATGGTATATTATATGTTAAAAATATTCAGAATGTACGGTGATATTAGATGAAAAAATGCAATTACTGCGGAAAGGAAATATCTTATTTTGAGCAATACTGCAGTGAGGAATGTCAATATAAGGCAAATCAGTTTTATGAGAAAAGAGAACGATTTACCGGTGTGTTTTCCGTGCTGTGCGCCGTGTGCGTTTTGGCAATAGGAATAGGTATATTTGTTTTTTCGTTTTTAAAAACAGCCGGAACAATAGCTGTTGTTACAAGCTGTCTGATACTTGCGCTGCTTCTGTTCTTTCTTCCGTTTCCCACGGAAGGAATGATTGAAAAACAAAAAATTGAAAAAGCAGTCAAACAAACAAGAATTATATCTTATGTTGTACTCGGTTTTGGAATAATTTTCCTTATTTTCAGTTTATTTTTTATGTGAATAATATCTTGAAAATCGTCAACACTTTTATTGAAGCAAACTATAAGGAGGTTTAGTATGCTTGATAAAATTGCATTGACGATTTTAATTATCGGCGGTCTTAACTGGGGATGCATCGGTATTTTTCAGTTTGACGTTGTATCCTGGCTGTTTGGCGGTACAGACTCGGTATTAAGCCGAATAATCTTTGTACTTGTGGGACTTGCCGCCATATGGTGCATTTCAATTTTGTTCAGAGACGACGAAACAGACGAAACCACCGTTCATCATTCCGCAGGATGAGACTTACAGAATAAGACTTAGATTTTAAAGGCTCCGAGGGCAAAATGCCGTCGGAGCTTTTTATAAAAGTTGTATCAATGACCGTGGGGAGTGCGGTCAATATAATCATGTTCCTTTTTTAAATCGGCATACAAAAGCTTGAAAAACACAAATCCCAAAGGAATAAGTGCGCCCCATATTGCCTTTCCTAAAAAGAACATACACAAAAATGATGAAAAAATTCCGCCTAATACAAATACGCCTATCATAAGGCTGTGGTTAATCAGTTTGGTCTTTTGAAAACCCATATCCCCGTCTTTTTTTATCAGCTTAACTATTGCTACTCCCACCTGGCGGAGATGGTTGGTGCAGAATGTAGTCGCCATGGGGATTCCGTTGGCTTGCCTGAAGGTGTTATACTGCATAGAGCAAATAAAGTTTATAGTCACCTGAGAAATCTGATAGGGCGCTGACTCGGGTATAAAGCCCAAAATCACTACTGCAATGATTTCGATAAGTATAAGCAATGTATCCCATCTGATAAACCCCGTGCGTTTGATTTTGCCGGAAATACCCTCTGATACCATTGTTCCCAGCAGATAAGCCGACATTGGTATGAAATAGTACAGAGCATGTAACCACTCACCCTTTCCCAGAGACATTGCCATCATAACAAAGTTGGCTGTTTGTGCGTTGCAAAAGACTCCGCCCCTTACAGAAAAAGTATAGGCACCGTAAAATCCCGCTACAAGCATTAGTATTAGGAACACCCATTGTCTTTCACAGGCAAGATATTCTTCGTCGGATATGGTTTTATTTGCAGATGATTTTTCGTTTTTCATTATTACCCCTAAAAAACGTGGGAAATACTAAGCTGTATTCCCCACAATGAATTATTATAAATTTAAACAAGCCGCAAGAAATCAGCCTATAAGTGCTTTTGTATCTCTTGCAATAACAAGCTCTTCGTTGGTTGCGATTACTTCTACCCTTGCAGAAGATTTTTCTGTGGAAATTGTGCCTGTAACTCCGTGCCACGTTTTGTTATTTAAATCTTTATCAATATCAACGCCGAAGCAGGAAAGATACTCGCAAACCATCTCTCTGAGCTGAGGCTGATTTTCGCCTAAGCCTGCGGTGAACACAATTCCGTCGCATCCGCCGAGAACAGCGTAAAAAGCCGCAACATTCTTTGCAATCTGATAATAAAGCATTTCGTGAGCAAGGTGTGCTCTCTTGTTGCCGTGTTCTTCTGCCTCAGAAACATCTCTGTCGTCGCTGGAAATGCCGGAAATTCCTAAAAGTCCGGATTTTTTGTTGAGCATTTCAGTCATTTGTTCAGCCGTTAAATGCTCTTTTTCTGCGATAAACGTTACAACCGACGGGTCGAGAGAGCCTGAACGGGTGCCCATCATAAAGCCGTCAAGAGGAGTAAGTCCCATTGTTGTATCCACGCATTTGCCGTTTTTAACAGCAGAAATGGAAGAACCGTTGCCGATATGACAGGTAATAAGCTTAAGTCCGTCCTCGGGGTTTCTGCCCATAAGCTTTGCCATTTCTGCGCTGACATACCTGTGAGATGTGCCGTGGAAGCCGTAGCGTCTAACCTGGTATTTTTCGTAATACTCATAAGGAACAGCGTACATAAATGCTTTTGGAGGCATTGTGGAATGGAAAGCAGTATCAAAAACAGCAACCATCGGAGTTTCCTTGCCGAAAACCTCAACGCAGGCTCTCATAGCCTGAGCATGAGCAATATTATGTAAAGGTGCAAGTGCGCTGAGTTCCTCAATTTTGTTGATTACACCATCGTCAATAATAACCGATTTTTTAAAAATGGAACCGCCCTGCACAACTCTGTGTCCGATTGCGGAAACCTCGGAGAGCTCTTTGATTACGCCGATTTCGGAGTCTGTAAGGGCGTCCTTAACCTGCATAAACGCCGCCTTATGGTCAGGCATAGGTACATTCTCTTTTTTGTTTTTTCCGTTGGCGTTCTTATAGCCTATAAATGAGCCGTCCGTACCGATTCTTTCGCAGTTTCCTTTTGCAAGAACTTTTTCGTCTTCCATATCAATTAATTGAAATTTAAGCGAAGAGCTTCCTGCGTTGATAACAAGTATTTTCATTTTTTCGTCTCCTCTTGATAAGTTTTACTTAATAACATATAATATAATATAACAAAATATGCGTATTTTCAAGTATTTTTTTAAGGTGGAGTTAATTTGAAAACTGTGGGTGTAATTTGCGAATTCAACCCCTTTCACAACGGTCATAAATATCTGATTGAAAGCATCAGAAAGCAGTTGGGTGGATGTTGTATTGTAGGAATAATGAGCGGAAGTTTTGTTCAGCGTGGTGATGTTGCCATTGCGGATAAATTCAGCAGAGCAAATGCCGCATTAAACAACGGCGTTGACCTGATAGCGGAGCTTCCCACGGTTTACGCAGTTTCAAGCGGAGAAATTTTTGCAAAATCAGGTGTTTGTATTGCCCATAACCTTGGCTGTAATGTAATGGCTTTCGGTATTGAGGGCGACAGGGAATCTCTAATCAAAACAGCAGAAATTCAGTCAACGGAACAATTCAAAAATCAACTGAAAAAACAGCTTACAAATGGACTGAGTTACCCCGCAGCAGTTGAAAAATCCCTAGTTGAGTTATGGGGAAAGGAAAACGCAGAGGTACTCAGCGGGCCGAATAATATTTTGGGTATTGAATATATTAAGGCAGCAAAGCCATTGGGAATTGATATTCTTCCCATAAAAAGAACAGGAGTACATCACGACAGCCATAGGACAAACGGCGATTTTGCAAGCGCATCGCAAATAAGAAATATGCTTTTAAACAACGATTTACACTCATTTGACTATTTGCCTGATTATTCCTATCTTAGTGACCCTGACAGCCTTTGCTCCGTAAAAAACATCGAAGGCGCATTGCTCTATAAGCTCCGTACAATGACCCCCGGTGACTTTGCTGTTCTTCCTGATGTAACGGAGGGGTTGGAAAACCGGATTTTTCAGGCTGTGAAAAATTATAATTCTATTCCAGAAATAATTGACGCTGTTAAAACAAAAAGATACACTCACGCCCGTCTGCGCAGGATTATGATTTATGCCCTGTTGGGCATCACAAAGGAAATGCAATGCTTCCCTGTTCCCTATGTTCGTATTTTAGGTTTTAATAAACCCGGGGAAATTGCCTTAAAATCCGCCGCTGAAAATTGCCGACTTCCTATTATAACAAGGACTGCAAACGGACTCAGACAGCTTGACGGCATAAGCCGTACAATTCTTGAAAAAGACATTCTTGCAAGCGATATTCTGAATTTAGCAAAAAAATCACCGCAAAAATGCGGTGACGATTACTGCAAAGCTCTGATAAAAGCCTGATAAAATCTTTTTTGTTTCAGTGTTTACGGAATACAGTATAACAAATACGGGTACACAGAAGCACTTTACTTTGCGTTTATGTTAATGTACTCCGCCTTTAATTTTGAATAGAGAATTTTTTGACTGCTGTAAAGTCCGTAATAACCGCTGAGCATATAGCTTACTGCGCAGGCAATTCCGAAAAACACTATTCCGCCGGCTCCGAAAACCTCAACGCTGAGAAGTATGGACGCAATAGGACAATTTATAACTCCGCAGAACAGGCATACCAAGCCGACGGCGGCGCCGAAAGATGGATCAAGGCCCAAAAGACTTCCGAAAACACATCCGAAGGTTGAACCGATAAACAGCGTAGGAACAATTTCTCCGCCTTTATAACCGCATCCGATAGTAACAGCGGTAAAAATAATTTTCAAAACAAATGCCTCGGGTTTTGCATTGCCCTCAACGGCATTCATAATTATTTGTGAACCTGCGCCGTTATAGTCACGGCATCCCACGGCAAATGTGAGGGCAACTATAATCAAACCGCCTGCGATAACTCGCAGATATTCATTTTTTATAAACCTTCTTGC
The DNA here is from genome assembly GCA_022774755.1 of bacterium. Classification (GTDB taxonomy): domain Bacteria; phylum Bacillota; class Clostridia; order Oscillospirales; family Acutalibacteraceae; genus Ruminococcoides. The sequence continues at coordinate 15,495 of JALFLK010000021.1, read as the reverse complement.
CCATTTTTGCGTTTTGCGCATTGCCACACAGAAAACGATACTGACAACGGCACATGCGGCCGCAAGCCCGGTAACACGCAGAAGTGACATAATGTCAAGATTGGGAATTACACCGCTAATATTAAATCTCAGAGTTGTAACACCAAAATGAATTGAAACAAAATAAGCCACAACCGCAGAAGTAAAGCACGGTACCAATGCGGAATAATACGCAACGCCCACGCTGATTACTTCAAGGGCAAAAAATGCCGCCGTAATGGGTGTACAGAAAAGCGAGGAAAAAAGCCCGCTCATTCCGCACATAACGGCAATATGTATATCGCTGTCTTTCAGATGAAGAATCCTGCCCACAGCCGTGCCCAAGCTTCCGCCCAGCTGAAGAGCAGCTCCCTCTCTGCCTGCCGAACCGCCGAGCAGATGAGTAATAACAGTGCTGATAAAAATCAAAGGAGCAATTACAAAGGGAACTTTGTTTTTATTACGGATTGACTCCAAAACACAATTTGTTCCGGGGTCATTGTCTATTTTGCACAGTCTGTATAGCGCTGTGATTACAACTCCGCCAAGAGGAAGCAAAAAAATCAAATACCAAACATTTTGGTTAAATTTATTGGCGTAACTTATACATATGCTGAAGACTGAGCCTATGGCACCGCCTAAAAGTCCCGTGACCGTGGCTATAAACAGCCACTTTAAAAATGTTTTGATGTATTGCCACGCAGAAGTTGCCTTGTGAATTATTAGTTTCTTAAAATTTTCCATCTATACCGCCTCTGATTCCAAAACATTTTACCACAAATTCTGCCATAATACAAATCTGAAATTTTTCGGGCAAATTCTGCGCAGTTTAAAAGGCGTCATCAGTAAAAAGCCGATGACGCCTGATTATTATTTAATGACTGTTACGAAAACAAAAATCACAAAAGTCAATTACCAAGTACGTGACTTCATTTCTTTGAACTGTCCAACGGTTGAAACGTGAGCGTTCAAGCCGCCGTCAACGGTAACAACCTGACCTGTAAAGTACTCGCTCTCATCAGAAGCCAGGTAAACGCACATATTGGCAATATCCTTAGGACAACCGTAACGATTAACCATAATGTTGTTAAGGAAAATATCCTTTAATACCTGAGGTACGTTAGCCTCATTCTCAGGAGTAACGATTAAGCCGGGACGAACGCAGTTGCAGCGAATGTTGCTTTTGCCGTACTGTAAAGCAGTTGACTTCGTAAGCATATCAACACCGGCTTTTGCACAAGCATAAGCTGTTGAACCTAAGTCGCCACCGCAGGAAGCCATAGAGCCGATATTGATAATAGAACCGCCGCCGTTTTCTGTCATATAAGGCAGAACGCATTTAATTGCATAGAAAGTGCCTCTGACATCGCTCTGGAAAATGCCGTCCCACATATCAAGTGTGAGCTCGTCAACACGACCGTCTTTAAGAGCAACATTTGCAGCGTTATTTACAAGAATATCAACCTTACCGTATTTCTCAACAGTATCCTTAATCAAAGCTTCAATGCTGTCGGTTGCGGTAATATCCATAAAGTGATAACTTGCCTCTCCGCCCTCTTTTGTAATGCTGTCAACTACTGCCTGTCCTTTAGCTTCACGGCGTCCGCAAATTACAACTTTAGCGCCTTCAGCGGCAAAAAGCTGAGCAATTCCTACGCCGATTCCGCTTGTAGAGCCTGTTACAATAGCTACCTTATCTTTTAATCTGTCCATTTGAGTAAACCTCCTTAAATTTTCTTATAAGGATATTATAATACTTTCTGATAATAAATCAATATATTTTTATAACATTTTACAAAAATCATTTCCGAATCTCGCTATTGTAATTTATAAAAAAGTTCACTTTACAATAATTCAAATAATGTTGCCATTTTGTTGCCACAGAGGGTAACAAAGCGGCAAAATGCCTTTATTTGTGGGCTTTTTTAAGGGTATGAAATCATTCCCACTCGACGAGGACTAAACAATTCTGTTTATGCAATTTTGCTTTTCGTTAGTCTCTCTGTTTTGATTTTACGATGTATCTGTATTATCCTTTGCTAAAATGCCCTTGTTATCATTTTGTTATCGTGGTTGATAACAAGAATAATTTCACCGTGGATAATATGGAAGTGTTATGTTTGTATTATAGCGTACTTGACCTCAAATTGCAATATGTTTTTCAAAATTTACACGCAAGATTGACAAAAAGCGTGCAAACCTCTTGCGATTTAGGAAACAATCTATTATAATATAAACACGCATAATGAGAATACTGCATGCAGAAAGTTGGTGGCAGTTTGAGTAAGAACGATATCGTAAACGAAGTATTTAATACAGTCGGTGAAGTTGCAAAGAAATCTGATTTCATTTCTGCCGGACTGAAAGAACAAGATATTTATACACTTTTTAAGCAGGGATATATTGAACGTGTCAGGTATGGTTATTATAAACTGTCTGTTGGGGATGAACTCAAAGAAGAAGTTCTCCTTTCCAAATTGATGACACAAGGCATCGTTTGTGTTGAATCGGCGCTGTTTTATTACGGTTACAGCGATTTTGCGCCCCGTGAGTGGACGATTGCCGTTCCCCGTTCCTATTCCAGAACCGTAAAAGCCATACAGGAAAAAGTACCGGTAAAGGCGTATTATGTTCAGAACGATATGTACCACCTCGGTGAAACAACAGGTACTTTTAACGGTGTCACACTTCCCGTATATGACCGTGAACGCACTATCTGTGACTGTTTCAAATACCGTACGAAGCTGGATAATGAGATATTTAATAAAGCAATCAACGCCTATGTATCAGACGAAAAGAAAAACCTTGCCACCCTTTCCAAATATGCAAAAGAAATGGGCGTTTATAAAAAAATGATGAATGTAATGGAGGTACTGCTTAATGGCTGATATTGCTGCATCCGTGCTTGCACGACTGAGAAATAAGGCTGCCGAAAGCGGAAGAAGTTATCAGCTTTGTCTGCAGCTCTTTTGCCAAGAGGAATTTCTGCGCCATTTGGAAAAATCCAAATATGCAGAAAATCTTGTGCTGAAAGGCGGATTGTTTATCTATTCACTTACCGACTTTGACAGCCGAGTAACGGTTGATGTAGACTTTTTGCTCCGCCAAATACCAAATACACCGGAGCAGTTAAAAGCGGTGTTGGAGGAAATTATTGCAACACCTACCGGAAACGACTTTATCACTTTTGAAATTAAAGATGTTGCCCCTATTGCTGTTGCCAAAAAGTATGCAGGAATCGGTGCATCGGTGGTAGCTCGCATTAAAAACACCAAAACACCGTTCAGTATTGATTTCGGTGTAGGGGATGTCATTGTACCGAAACAGGAAAAACGAAAAATTCCGACACAGCTTTCCGACTTTGACGCCCCGACAGTAAATACATACTCCCTTGAAACAACCATTGCCGAGAAGATAGACGCTATTCTCAGTCTTATGGAATTTTCAAGCCGAATGAAAGATTACTACGATATTTACTATCTTGCCAATAAATTTGATTTTGACGGCAAGATGCTCACCGAAGCACTGAAGAAAACTTTTGAAAATCGTGGACACGCCTTTACTGTTGAACAGTTTGAACAGGTAATGGGCTTTGACAGAGACGGCGCAATGCAAAAGAAATGGAAAGCATTTGTCCGAAAAATTGATACAAAAACCGATGATTACGGTACTGTGCTGAAAACAATAAAAGAGTTTCTTACAGAACCGTTTGTAGCGGCAGTCAAAGGTAAAGAGATTATTGACAAATGGTCTGCTTATAGTGGGAAATGGATGTAATTTTGGAGGTAGTTATGGCAAATATTGACGTTAAATATGATGTTTGGAAAAACAAACTATTGGATTTAGGAAAACGCAATAGATTGTTGAATTATAAAGATACTGCACGCTCAAATGTTAAAATTGAATACCCCGAGTGCGGCACTCTGTATAATATGATTGTAAAAGAAGAGAACGCATTGGTTTTTCCTTTTGAATACGACGAAGAAAATTCAGAAATCGAATATGTTTCTAATGTTGAAACTAATAAAAATACCAGTGATTTGCAAAAAGCACTTAGAAATTTAAGAAATAAGGCAAAGACTGCTATTGAGGAACAAGGTGTAAATGTCTTGTATCTTTCGTTTGGTTTTCTGAAATGGACAGAATCAGAAAACTCCAATCAGAGTTTTACATCTCCGTTAGTTTTAGTTCCGGTTACATTAACAATCGAATCAATTAAATCTCCATATACTTTAACACTTCACGAAGATGAAATCGTTGTCAATCCCACCCTTGTTTATAAACTTGAAAATGATTTTGGAATTACTCTGCCTACGTTTGATGAAAACGGGGATATTGACGACTTTCTTGAAGAAGTCAAAAGAAGTATTACATTAAAGAACTGGTCAGTTACAAAGGATGTTGGGCTGAGTCTGCTTTCTTTTTTGAAAATCAATATGTATTCAGATTTAAACAAACATAAAGAATCTATCGTTGCTAATCCTATCGTAAGAGCAATAAGTGGTGATGCGTCTGCTATTACCAGAATTCCTGACGAAATGACAGATTTCGATTTTGATAAGCAGATGAAACCGACTGATGTGTTTCAAGTTGTAGATGCCGATGCCAGTCAACAAGATGCTATCATGATGGCAAAAAAAGGCGTTAGCTTTGTTTTACAGGGGCCTCCCGGCACCGGTAAAAGCCAAACGATTACAAATATAATTGCCGAAAGTCTTGCCGACGGTAAAAAGGTTTTATTTGTTTCTGAAAAGATGGCAGCTCTTGATGTCGTCCACCGCAGATTATCAAGTGCCGGCTTAGCTGATTTCTGTCTTGTTTTACATAGTCATAAGGCAAATAAAAGAAACGTTTTAGACCAACTCGGCAAAGTATTGGATCTTAGTCAGAAAAAAGTTAAATTGACTGATGAGGCATACCAAAAATTAAATGTTTTACAAGCAGACAAGGATAAATTAAACGCTTATGCTGAGCAAGTATATGAAAAAATTGAACCTCTTGGTAAATCAATATATGAAGTGAACGGTATTGTAGCAAACTTAGATAGTTACGATGATTATATCTTCGATATTAGCGATATTCGCAATGTGACAAAAGAACAATATAATAAATATAGTTATCTGTTAGCTCAATTTGCTACCACCATTGGAAAAATGACAGATGACTTTAAAAACAATCCTTGGCGAGAATGCCACTTAACATCTGTTTCTAACGAGTTTAGACACGATGCAACTTCCCGCCTTAATAATCTTTTGCCTAAACTCAAAGATTTTGATGAAAAGCTAGCAGAAGTATTTGTTACACTACATATGGATGTACCGCATACTCTCCAAAATGTGGACCAAATAATTGAAGTGCTAAATGTTATTGAATCAGCACAAAAAATCCCATCAGAATGGATACTGACTGATGGAATTCAGCCTTTGTTTGATGAAATTACAAATTGCATCAAACTAAAAAAAGAACTTATTTCATTGTCAGATAATTTAGCAGATAAATATAAAACAATTCACACAAATGAATCAATAGCGGAGCTTTCTTCTGCTGATTCTTTAAATAATACTTCTGCTTTAATAAGCGAGAAACGAAACTTAAAAGAATTAGTTACTTCTACTAAGCCTTATTCTGCTTGGAACACAGATGTAATTGATAGCGTAACAGCCCTGTTGTCACAGGCTATTGAAACGGCTAATGAAATAAACGCCTTAAAGAATGAACTCCTTGAGGTATATGAACCAACGGTTTTTGAATTGGATTACAATGCAATATTAGGACGAATCAAAACAGAATACACCTCGTTTACAAAGGTTTTCAAGAAAGAATACAAACAGGACAAAAAGGCAATACAACTTCATCATAAGAATATTGTTAAGAAAATCAGCGATGAAGAAATGCTGTCTCTTGTCGAGAAACTTCGCAAAATAGACGAAACAAGGCAATGGTATGCCGATAACGCTAAATCATTGAGGGAATATTTTGGCGAAGATGTTGTCGATGAAAACACAGATTATACTGTTTATCAAAAACGTATTATAGCATTCAACGCCATAAATAATGCAATTAAAATCATTAACGATATGGTTGAAATTTTCAATCACATTAGTGATAAGGAACAATTATTGCAAGAACATTACCAATTCTTGTATAACGGAATTTTATCCGACTGGGAGGCAATCCGTAGTGCTTTAAATTGGGCAATATCATTTAAGGACAGCATATCTAAAATAAACGTTTCAGATTATTTTGTCAAAGCGGTATGTGATGGAAATGAATTCATTGACATCTGCAAACAAGAAAATGATACTTTGGAAGAACTTAAGCGTACGATATCTTTCGAGTACAGGTGGTTTGTATCAAATTTTGCTCATCCTGAAATATTTGATACAATAGAACTTCCCGATCTTTATAATAGGTTAAATGCTTGCGCTAACGGACTGTTTTTATTGGAAGAGTGGATCGATTTCAATTCCGCAAAAGCAAACTGTATAGCCGGCGGATTGAGCAGTTTTATAGAGGTTATTGAACAGCACAATATTCCGTCACAGGATATTATACCGATTTTCAAGAAGCGTTTCTTCCGCTTGTGGTTGGATGCTGTACTTCCTGAATATCCTGCTGTTTTGAATTTCAGAAGAAAAATGCAGGAAGCGACCATTGATGAATTCACATCGTTGGATAAAATGCAATTTGAAATTGCAAAAGCTCGAATCAAAAGCAAGCTTATTAATGACTTGCCTTCTCTTGAACATTTTACAAATGGTGTCGATGAAATAAGCATATTGAAAAGAGAGTTGAATAAGCAACGCAGAATTATGCCAATCAGACGTTTATTTAAAGCTATCCCTAATTTGTTGCTTACGCTGAAGCCTTGTTTAATGATGTCTCCACTTTCGGTTAGTTTGTTTTTGGAAGCTGAAACATACAAATTTGATATTGTAATTTTCGATGAGGCTTCTCAAGTGTGCACAGAAAATGCCATTGGTGCAATTTCAAGAGCGAAGCAAGTTGTCATTGCCGGAGATAGCAGACAATTGCCTCCCACAAATTTCTTTCAGGCAGCAGTGTCGGAAGGTGATTTTGACACTGATGATGACGACGAATTTGACGATTCAGATGCTTATGAATCCATTCTGGATGAAGCAAATATGTTGCCGGAAAGGACTTTAAGATGGCATTACAGAAGTAGGCACGAAAGCTTGATTGCTTTTTCTAATGCCAAAATCTACAAAAACAAACTCATTACGTTCCCCTCAAACATAGAAAAAGTAGAGAATAATGGTGTCGAATACATATATGTAGCAGATGGCTATTATGATCGAGGCGGTAAGAAAGGAAATGTTATAGAGGCTAATAAAGTAGCTGATCTTGTATTTAAACATTTCAAAGAACAACCCTATCGTTCTTTAGGTGTTATTGCATTTGGTGAAGTTCAACAACAAGCCATTGAAACTGTAATTAGAGAAAGAAGAATTCAAAATCAAGAATTTGAGCCGTTCTTTTCAGAAGATAAAGAGGAAGCATTCTTTATAAAAAATCTTGAAAATGTTCAGGGTGACGAAAGAGATACCATCATTTTCAGCATAGGATATGCTAAGGATGCCGCAGGTGTGTTCAGGATGAATTTCGGACCTCTTAGCAAATCAGGTGGTGAGCGTCGCTTAAATGTTGCAATTACTCGAGCAAAATATAATGTAAAACTTGTCGGCTCGATTATGCCTACCGATATCGATATTGATAAAATTAGTTCTGAGGGTCCGAAGCTGTTAAGAGCGTATATCGATTTTGCAATAAATGGTACACAGGTGCTTGAAAGAGAAATAACCGAAAGCGATATTGTAGAGCATGATTCACCTTTTGAGGAAGCGGTGTATAATTTCCTCGATAGAAAAGGCTATAAACTTGCAACACAAGTAGGATGTTCGGGTTATAGAATTGATATGGCTGTAAAGCATCCTACATTGAGCGGAATCTATGTTTTAGGTATAGAATGCGATGGTGCCGCTTATCACTCTGCAAAAACTGCCAGAGAACGTGACCGTTTAAGACAAGATGTCCTTGAAAATATGGGTTGGAAAATCTATCGTATATGGTCTACCGATTGGATAAAAGATCCCATAACCGAAGGACAAAAACTTGTTGAAGCCATTGAAAATGCTATTGCCAATTATGGTATAGATGAAGATGCTATTAAGTTGAATTTAACAAACAATACTCAAAATACAAGTGCTGATGATTTTGTAAGCGTTGAAGAAAAAGAATTGTCGGTTCAATCCACGGAAAACCCTTATGGATTTGAGGAAGCAGAATTGCCGAATTTCTCATCTTTACCTCGTAACAGATATGGATATTTAGAATTAACAGATTGTATTATGGAAGTGGTTAATACAGAATATCCTGTACATTACGAATTGCTTTGTCAACGATTAGCTCCTCTGTTCGGAAATGAAAAGGCGACAGTCAAGATTCGTCGAGAAGCCGATATAGGCTTGGCACGATTGGGAACAAGAATTGTTCGTAAAGGCGATTTTATTTTCCCGAATGGTTATGAAACAATTCCTGTTCGTATGCCAAACAGTAGAAAAATTCAACACATCTGTATTGAAGAACTATCTGAAGCAATGTTTAGAGTTTTGCAAACTTGCGTCGGAACTACAAGAGAAGCGCTTTGCTCGGAAACCACACGTGTTTACGGTTTTAACAGAGCAGGTCAAAATATTTCGTCAGCAATGTCCAATGCAGTAAATGCTTTAATTTCTACAGGCAGAGTTGAAGAAATTGAAGGAAAGCTAAAAATAAAAGGAGAATAGTTATGAAAGACCATATTATTATTGAAAAAGCCAAAGCATCATTGCCTTAAACAAGTTTAAGGATGGCGATTTTGTATGCGACGACAAAGAGATTAACGATGTCTTAGCGTACAATAAAATCACCTGTGATGATACAGAAAACAACCAATAAAAAACGGCGGCAGAGAGCAAAATCCCTGCCGCTTTTTACCGGTTAGGTGTAAATAAAATCTGTATTCACGACCTCGGTGCCTCTGCTACGAATGTTATTCATCCGAGCAACCCACGCCATTTGATTATCGACTTTGAGTTGTTCGGTCACACCCTCACGCTCTGCCATCTGTTTCACCAGCCGGGAAAACATTTCTTCCGCCTGTTTGTCAATATCAGCAAGGTAACTGTTTAACTTGCCGCTGGTCAGCAAATTGGTGTATAACACCCTTCGATTTTGCTTGATGTGTCGCAAGTGTCGTTGTCCCCATATACCGATTGGCTGTTGTTCTTCAGCGGGTAACGCAAGGTCAGGCAGATAATAATCTCCCTGCAAGGTGTAACGGATCCCCGTTTTTTCGTCTGTAAAATGCTGTTTCATTGTGTTGTCCTACCTTTCATCTTTATTATTTCTAAAGCGTTTTTCACGCTGCTTAGACTGTTTTTCCAACTTTGCTCTATCAAGCAAGTCATAAATTTGTTTATGACCAAATACTTTGCGGAGAAGTTTGTAATCCCTGTTTTCCGCACGAAGATTTTCATTTTCTTGTGATAATTTTTCATTAACCTTTGCCAGCTTTTCGTTAGCACGGTACAGATTTGCATTCGTAATATTTAACCTATTATAACTATCTATCGCCTTGAAATATCGTGCAAATAAGGTGCTGATTAAAGACTTAAATCGAGCTATAAGCGGCTCAATAAACTTTGATTTATAACTTCTCGCCGACATCATTGCAGGCGGTTCAGGCAACTGATATTCAGGCTCATTCATTATACTTTCATCAAGTTTCTGTAAAGATTTTTCTCCGTTATCGAAGTTTTCAATGCGGTCAACCATAACACGAAACTCGTCTTTTTTCTCGGCAAGTTGATTGTCCAATACAGCGATTTCTTTTTCTCGTTCCTGTTTTTTGTAATCCAAAACAGACAGGTGTTTTTCGTGAGTACCCTTGTGTTCCCACTCAATTCCGTGGCGTTCCATCACAAATGCGAGTGCGGATTTTTCTGCGCTTACCCATTGGTTCCACTCGGTATCTCCCCGGGTCCCGCCCTTAAAACCTTGGGTGGCAAGAGCCTGCTTGAGTGATACTCTTGTATCAAGTCCACGCTTACTACCCGTGGTGAACGGAACAAAGTCAATGTGCAAATGGGGTGTTGCTTCATCCATATGCAGATGAGCAGAGAACACCTTTAACCGAGGATTTCTTTCCTGAAACCCACGATAATATTCGTCCAAAACCTCTCTTGCAAGTGTTCCGTTTTCGCTTTCTGCGCTCATGTTTTCTTTATCGCCTATCTGCAAAATGAGTTCGTGGAACGGCTTTTCCTGCTTTGAATTTCTGATTTTCTCATAATAATTTTCTATTCTGCGGTCAGCTCTTGTCTGTTTATTGTTGTACCTTTTAAGTGCTTTGTCAAACAATTCGTGATAGACTTTTTTGATATTTTCATTGCAGTAGTCGATATTAAGACATGTTCGATTGCCGTCAACATTTTCCGCTTTGAACTTGCGGCTGTTATGATTGACAGAGCCTTTACCGACCATTGCGCTTATCGTTCTTTTCATAAAATCTCACATCCTTTCCTTATCCGGCGTAGCCGGGGTTCTGTTACTCTTGTCAAGAGTAACGCAAAAGCACTTTTGACAGCCTTCTGCCATCAAAAGCTGCTATTGCGCTCTCCGAGGGGGTTGCGGGGCGTTGCCCCGTTGTCTGCGGACAACTCCCCAGCAGAGCCGCCCTTTGAAAAGGGCACCCTGCACCCCGCCTAAACTTCGTGTTGGCATACCTGCCGAAAAAGAACATTGCAAGATTGCGAAAGTCCCGCACCTTTGCAATGTTGCAACCTTACAGGTCGCCGCTCTCTTTTTCTTCGGGTAGTTGCCAATACCACACACTGCCTTCCTTAACAGATCGCACACGCAGAGTTTTCTTTGCTTCATCGAGCACTCGTTTGGAGATACCCAAACTCTGCGCTTTTTGTAGCAAGGTCTGTTGCGGGTACTTCCCGCCGGATAGGCAGTCAACGATAAGGCTTTCAGCCATATCGGATTTCTTCTCACGACTGACACCGCTGAGAAGATCGTCGATGGAAATATCATAATGACCGAGCCACTTAAATCCGTTGGCTTCACTCAGTTCAAATGCGATAGGCTTGCCTTCCGGAGCAAGGGAGGACTTTTGATGAGCCGCCACTCGTATCTCCGGCTTGTCCTTTACTCTGCCGACCACAAGCACGCTTCTTGCAGTTGCTTGAAAGTCTATAGAGCCGAGACCTCTGTAATTGGATTTGTTACCCTGTGCCTTGTTTAAGTGTCCCACAAGTATAATCGCACAACGGTATTTCTCGGCGATCCTGCCAAGCTGAGAGAGAATGGTACGGACTTCATTTGCTCGGTTCATATCTACCTTTGCACCGATATAGGCTTGCATCGGATCTAAGATCATTACCCTTGCGCCCGTTTCTGCAATAGCCTTTTCTACTCTCTCGTCAAGCATCGTCAATGCTGCCTCAGATTCGTCGATCACCTTGATTTGTGAGCAATCTGCATTACCGGAAAGAAGACGGGGCTTGATGGTATCCCCAAGCCCATCCTCTGCAGTTTGATATATTACCTTGATCGGCTCTCGCTCGGTGTCGTCGCAGGGTAGCTTTTCTCCCCTTGACAACAGCGCCGCCAATCGCAGTATCAGTGTTGTCTTTCCTTCACCGCCGTCGCCGTGAATGATTGTCAACTTACCGTATGGGATATAGGGATACCACAGCCATTCCACTTTTTCAACGGCTACTTCATCCATACTGATGATTTTTAATTCCGCCATAGGCGTTACCTCCTTTCAATTTTTCTCAAAACTATTGAAATTGGAGGAGTCATAGGATATAATATTTGCAGTACATTTTTGAGAAGACTGTTCCGTATCTGCGCCAACAGATACATTGAGAACAGTCTTTTCGGTTTTATATGCCATCCTTTCGCTCCTTCATTCCATATAGCGTGGTGTTAATCTGCTCAATACGGTCGAGCAAGTCATCGTGAACATTTGCGCCGGCTTCGATGCGTTTAAGTTCATCGAGGACGGTGGCAAGCTCGTTTCGCAGAGCCTTATAAACTCTCGGATTGCCTACCACCGTAATTTGCTGCTGCATGGCACGGGCGCAAAGATAATCCTGCTTTGTGAGTCCCGATAGTCTAACGTTGCTATCCAAAATATCCGCTTCCTGTGGCGACATTCGAAAAGCGATTGTTTTACTTCTCCAACGGTTGTGATGGTCAAGATTTTTAGCTGACATTTTCAATATCCATCCTTTCATATTCAAGTTTCTTTGCCATTTCCGTCTGCTTTGACGGGAATAGGTGTGCATAGCGGTAAGTGATTTCAATGCTTTCGTGACCTACTCGGTCAGCGATTGCCACCGCAGAAAATCCCATATCAATGAGCAGGGAGATATGGCTGTGACGCAAGTCGTGAATGCGGATACGCTTCACCCCTGCGGCTCTTGAGCCACGATCCATTTCACGGTGCAGATAGTTCTTCGAAATCGGGAAAATACGGTCTTTCTTTTTATAGCCGTAAAGCATACCGATATAATCCTGCATTTCTTCGCAAAGGAATTGCGGCATTTTGATGGTGCGGTTACTTTTCTTTGTTTTCGGTGTGGTAATTACATCCTCACCGTGCAAACGCTGATAGGACTTGCTGATTGTTACCGTACCTTTTTCAAAGTCGAAGTCTCCCGCAGTCAGAGCGAGTAATTCGCCCTCACGGATACCGCACCAATACAGCATTTCAAATGCATAAAAGGAAACGGGCTTATCCATCATTTCATCGACAAACTTCTTGTACTCGTCTTTTGTCCAAAACTTCATTTCCTTGTGTTCCTCTGTGCCCATATTACCGGCTTTTGCGGCGGGATTGGAACGAAGGTCATAATGTCTTACAGCGTGGTTAAATATAGCACTAAGCTGATTGTGGACGGTTTTGAGATAGGTCTGTGAATACGGCTTCTTCTTTTCATCACGAAAAGCGAGCAATTCATTCTGCCAAGCGATTACATCCTTTGTGGTGATCTCACTGACATTTTTCTTTTCAAAATAGGGTAAAATCTTGGTTTCAATGATATGCTTTTTGGTCAGCCAAGTGTTTTCTTTTAAGCGAGGTTTTATGTCCTTTATATAAAGCTCAACAAAGGCGGAAAAGTTCATATCCATATCGGCAGCACTTTGCTGCTTAAATACTCGCTCCCACTCCTGAGCCTCACGTTTGGTTTCAAAACCTCGCTTACATTTCTGTTTGCGCTCGCCTTTCCAATCTACATATCGTGTTAAAACATACCAAGTTCCGTTATCTTCATTTTTATAAACAGGCATTTTTGTTCTCCTTTCTGGCTTGGTACAGCCTTTCATTAAAATACTCTCTGTTGACTCTTCCTGATATGGTAATAAAGCCTTTACGCTTCAGTTCCTCGTTCAGCTCTCGTATGACTTTGTAGGCATACGAGGTTGAAACATCGAGAATCTCAGCGACTTCTTCCACTCGCATAAACTGTTGTCCCATAAGTTTCCTCCTTTCTTCGGTTAGTATAATGGGGTGCCGTTTTACCCAAGTGCCGTTCCTACCCCTGCTGTTTCAACGGCGTTGTTTCGCTCGCTCCGTCGCCACTCGGAGGTCTTGACAAAATCATATCACACTTGGACGGTCATTCAATTTTACTAAGCGTAAATGCTTAGTTTTATATCATTATACTAAGCATATTTGCTTTTGTCAAGTGGCTTGCAAGAAAATACTAAACTTTTTTGTTTTGATTTCTCTTGACACCACTAAACATTTCTGCTATACTGGGTGTACAATGAAATTGCACCCAATACAAGGTTCTGTCAAGCAAGTTAGGGTGGAGATTTTCGCAGAAAATACTACCCGATGCTTGACAGGTTCTTATACTGATTGCACAGTATGTAAACAAGGAGCGTAATTACTATGGCTATTAGCGAAAGAATTCACTTTTTCCGAAATCTGCGTGGAATGACACAGAAATATCTCGGTTTACAACTCGGTTTTCCCGATAAATCTGCTGATGTTCGTATGGCACAGTATGAAACAGGTTCCCGTACTCCAAAAGCAGATATTACCGCAGCGTTGGCACAAGTTTTGGATGTAGCACCGGAAGCGTTGAATGTGCCCGATATTGACAGTTACATAGGTCTGATGCACACGCTGTTTGCCCTTGAGGATATTTACGGCATTACCGTCAGCGAAGCAGATGGGGAAGTCTGTCTTAAAGTCAACTCTGAGAAGGGCAAGGATGCCGCAGAGGTTATTCATATGCTTACCGCTTGGAAAGAGCAAAAAGCCAAACTCGATGTAGGTGAGATTGATAAAGATACCTACGACCAATGGCGTTACCACTATCCTAAGTTCGACACGACGGGCGGTTGGGTAAAGGTTCCTTCGGGGGAACTGAACGATGTAATGTTAGACACCTTCAAAGATCGCCTGAAACCCGACTAAGAAAAAAGACGACAAAAAGCCCTTAACTGCGGTACAAATCCACAGTTAAAGGCTTTTTAATCGTATAATACAGATTTATTTCTTGGTAACAGCCATTTGAGAATTATTCTGATAACCTACAAGCCACTTGGGGTATAGAATAATAGTCACTTCAAATGATGTTATCAAATCGTTATCAAAAGGGGTCGGCAAAGTCCGAAAATCCTTGATATTACTGGGTTTTTAGACTTTCTGTGATTATTCCCACTCGCTCTCTGTAAATCAATCTTAAACGCATTTGTTTATGAGATTTAGCAGAGAGTATCTACATTATTTGTATTATCAGTAAAGCATACGCTATCCGATTTTTTGTTGCCATTTCGTTGCCAATATATAAGAAATATTAATGCCAAGAAGCATAAATAAGTTGTCGCTTATCAAAAGCCTCTTTGCCACCTTCCATAATATCAACAATTTGTTTATGTGTCGAATTCAGGTCAATATTTCCTTGTACTACATCAATTTTTGTTTCTTGATACTCAACTACTAAGACCCTTTCAGAATCGCCAAGCACTGGGATGTTCGCATTATGCGTAGCAAATATGAACTGCATATGCGGTTTCTTCCGCGCAATAGCAGTAATAACCTCATCGTAGATTACCTTATTGTCAAGATCGTCTTCTGGTTGATCAATAAAAATGACATCGTTATCATCTTGTGTCAATATAAACAGAATTAGTGCCGAGGCTCGTTGACCAATCGAGTGTTGCCGCAATAGCTTCCCGTGATAATAGATGTTTACTTTGTTTTCAACTTGCCTGTCCAATAATTCTTCGTATTGATTACGAAGTTTTTCTTCCAATTTAGCATATTCACCGGACGAAACGATTTTTTTCAGTTCGCTGCCATCGCAAATAATCCAGTCTTCTATTATCGCTGTGTAGTCGGTGAACGTATCGCAAATAGCTTGGTATTTGCTATCCGAGATTCCC
>JALFLK010000025.1 GCA_022774755.1 bacterium | reverse complement strand
TTTTACGGAGGTGTCTTTTTATGAAGACAAAACAAACATTTGAAGAACATTTGAGAAAGAGCAATCTTTCGGAAAACACAATCACTTCTTATCTTTGGACGGTAAATTATTA
The DNA here is from genome assembly GCA_022774755.1 of bacterium. GTDB lineage: Bacteria > Bacillota > Clostridia > Oscillospirales > Acutalibacteraceae > Ruminococcoides. The sequence goes on along the minus strand of JALFLK010000025.1, from coordinate 24,755 downwards.
TCATTCCCATTATGACGAAGTGAATAAGGAAAATCTATTGGCTTATAAAGGCTATCTTATGGAATTCTTTAAGCCTAAAACAGTTAACCTGCGTATTCAAGGTATAAACAAATACCTTGAATTTTTAGGCAAGGAAAAGTTACAGCTGAAAGCAGTAAAGGTACAGCAGAAAAACTTTTTAGAAAATGTTATCAGCAATGCCGATTATAATTATCTGAAAAAGCAGTTGAAAAAAGACGGCAATATGGAATGGTACTTTGTTGTTTGGTACTTGGCTGCAACAGGCGCAAGAGTCAGTGAATTGATTCAAATAAAAATAGAGCATATCGAAATCGGTTATTTTGATTTATACACAAAGGGCGGAAAATTGCGAAGATTATACATACCCAAAAGATTAAGAACAGAAACGCTTGATTGGATTAACGAAACAAATCGTACATCAGGTTATTTATTTCTTAACCGTTATGGTGATAGAATTACCACTCGTGGAATATCTCAACAGTTAAAGAATTATGCCGATAAATATGGACTTGATAAAAAAGTAGTTTATCCGCATTCTTTTCGTCACCGCTATGCAAAGAATTTTCTTGAGAAGTTCAACGATATAGCTCTTCTTGCCGACCTTATGGGTCACGAAAGCATTGAAACCACCCGCATTTATCTCCGACGCACTGCCAGCGAACAGCAAGCGCTTGTTGATAAAATAGTGACTTGGTAAAAGCCGAAACCGCCCTCGTGGTGTTGAGGGCGGCTGATTTTATGATATGGAGTTTGCTATTTCATCAAGTTGTGCAAATGCTGTTTCAATGGCTGTAACAATTCTTTTTTGCTCGGCAAATGGTGGCAATGGAATAGTTGTGTTTTTTATCATATCTTGTGTCAGTTGATTTATTTGTTTGCTGTCATCGTTGCTAAATGTATTTCTAAAGAATTCAGAATTCAAGAAATAATAAACATATTTGAAAAATCTGCTTCTGTATACAGCCATAAAGGCTCCGAATGATGCTTTTTCATTTGCGTTTTCATATATAGCACATTTTCCTACCAAAGCTTTACTACCGTTTCTTGCGCAGATAAGAATATCATTTTCTTGAATATATTGATTTTCTCTTATGGTTGAATTTACTCTTACCAAATCAGATAAATCGATTTTTCCGTTTATTATATTGCTTGAACGAAGTACCATAGTCCCATCTGCAACAATATCAACAGGCTTATATGTAAGACCAATGTTTGTACTACCAATCATTGATAGATTGCACCACTCCCAATTATCGGGTATGTCAAAAGGAATATCTATAATATTGCTTTTGTTATCCGCAGTCAAACGATAATAAGAGTTATCATCACCTTTGAAGATGACGGATTCTTTCTTGTCACGCTTGATTTTGCCTTGCTTAATCAATTCCTCTTTTTCGGCTCGTATTCGTTCAAGAATAACAGATGCAGGCTCATCATTCGGGTCCTGCGGTACGAGTTTACCACGAATTGCAAGGTCGAGAATTTTGGATTTTACATTAGAAATGTCAATCGATAGCTTATCAATGTGGTTGTCTATCGCTGATAGTACATTAGAAACTATATTTATTTTATCAATGATTCTTCTCTGTTCAGGCAATGGAGGTAAAGCACATAGATATTCATTGGCAGTAGTAATTGTAATAGTATCAACGGTATTTCCATATGTTTTTGAATGAATCTGTTCCTGTAAAAGCGGAGACTCAATCATTATTCTTGCAAACTCGGATATTATCGTTCCATATCGATTTTCAAAACATAGTACACTGGCGTCCTTGTAATAAAAGATGTCATTCTCTTTAACTATATATACCTTTCCTATTGTTCCTACACCAGTCACCATCAAATCGCCAACTTGTGGGACACCATAGGATTGTTTTAATATTTCATAATGTTCTAAAGAGATAAACAATTCATTATCAACAAACCCGTTGTTTGAAAGCTTTACAATTTCTCTGGCACGATAAAAAGGAACTCCTTCTTTTTGCCATTCAGACTGAAGCACACGTTTTGCAGAGCATACATTGAATAAATCTTTCAGACGACACCACGCCCAGCTATCAGGCAACTCAAACGGTATCTCATCCTCAATGCATTTTACCGTACCATCAGCAAACTGCTCATAATGTAAATTATAACAAGATTTAACAGGTCTTAGGGTGTAACCCTAACGAGGTATTTGGGAGTGGACTGCCCAAAGACACTGCTCGCTGAAAGCACGAGCGACAGCACCGTTTTGGACAACCTGTCCATGAATGGTCTGCTCGCTCAGTATGTGCAGAAAGCGGGCAGATTACCGTTTGGTTATCCAACCGGTCTGCTCGCTGAGATTGCACACACATTTTTATCTGTGACAGTCTTATCATTCAAAATTATTAAATATCAAACAAAAATTAAGCACGGACAACAAAGTATTTCTGCAATCCGTGCTCAATTTTTTATGCGTATCCGATATAGAGTTCATACTGTGTATCGGATATTTTTTCTGCCCATATCCACACCGATGTAAATCCATCAACATTCTTGTATCTGTTCAACCTGCTTTCAATATCAGCGCCGATATTTTTGTTGTTTGCATTAGCGGAAATAGGATTGTCCCAACATTCGGTGGCTGTTTCATCAAGAGTTAAGCCTATACTTTGAGCGTAATCCTGAGCGTAAGAAATCCAATACGATTTATCGAATTCTTCAATTTGTTCAACTGCTGTTGTGACTTCCGAAACAGTATTTGTTGTGATTTCAGGCTCAGATTTTTCGCTTATGGGCATTTCTTTTTGCGTATGAGTATCTTGCTTCGGCTCGGTATTTGCCGTTGTGATTTGAGAAAAAATCGGCTCTTCTGACACCTTTTCTGTACCAATTTCAGCGACAGGCGACTGTGTTGTTTCTTCCGCAAATGTACTTTTATCAACGGTTTCGTTTATGGTTTTCTCGGTTAATTCTTTCGCTTGCGTTGTATCAGCTATAGCGTTAGCCGATGAACTTTCAACATCTTTTTTGCCCGGCTCGCTATGGACAGTACAACCCGTCATGGCAAAAATGACGGTCAACATCATTGTGAATATCACGGTTTTTCTCATACATAAATCACCTCGTTATTCACAATTTCCATTGCTCTGTTACGGATATTATTCATTTTCTGTACCCATAGCATCGGATTATCCGCTTTCAGTTTTTCTGTAACATTTTCCTTTTTGGCAAATGATTTGACGAGCCGTGAAAACATTGCTTCTGCCTGTTCCTCAATGTCGGCAAGATAAGGGTACAACTTTTCCGATGTGAGCAGATTGTAATATCTTATACGATGATGTTGTTTAAGATACTGTCTGTGTCGGTTTGCCCATACGCCGATGTGCAGTTCTGTTTGCTCTTTCGTTCTAATGCAAGGCAAGCAATAATCGCCCTGTGTTACATAATTTAATTTTTGATTTTCAAGTTCTTTGTCCATAAGAAAACCTCCTTGTATTTGGTAACACCATTTTACAAGGAGGTCTTTATTTTGTCGAATGTGTGGATTAATCTGCAGTCCAACGTGCTTCAAAATTATCTTTATCCATACTTAATCCATTGTTTAAGTTTTCAAGGATTTGTTTGCCGTTCGGCATCATTTTGAGTGTTGTTAAATAATTGCGGATTGCACCTCTTATGTCTTTTAAAGAAGCTTTTGATTTAATCCAGTTTTGAGGAACGAACATCTTTCCGTTGTCCATTGCTTCTGCCGATGCGTTTTCAATAGCCATATTTAAACAGTTACCAGCCATATCTATAACGTTATCTAATAGATTTTCAGAGGTAAGCTTTTTCAAAGCAACAGAAGGCGACGGAACGGAATCATTCATCTTGTTAATCTCGCATAAAATAACAGAAATTGAATAAAGATGGTGATATGGGGCATAGGCTTTCATTGCTAAAAGCGTTTCATTTAATCCCATTGGGTTATCTTTATTCCACTTTTCATAAAGTTTATTAAACATCACATTCAAAGCCTGAACATTTTCCGGGGAGTATTCTCTGTGAAATAGTTGGTCAAAATATTTGTCAAATATTTTTGTTTCACTATATGAGATTGTAGGCCTTTGTGAATGCCAAGCAATAAGCTGTTTTCCTAAGTCTGTCAAATTAACAATGTGAGAAGTATTAAACTTGACCGAATCTACTTTTTCGCCACGTTTAGTAACAAAGTATCCGTCAGTATAGAATTGTTCATAAGCTTTTTTCAACGCAAGAACCGATTTATCATTACTACGAAGGTCTCTTGCTTTAACAGCGCTCTGACTGTTAGTTGAAGTGCTGATATTATCTGCTCTATCCGGATCGCTAATTTCATAAAATCTAAACATTACATAAGCGTCATCTGCTTTTTTCGCCGATTCACTGCAGCTAAACATTGTATTAAGCGACTGACAACCATTTACTACATTCAGCTCTTTCACCGATAATATTTTATCGTGAATTGTCATCTGCGAACAGATTGCCGTTATACCATTATGTAAGAAGAAAAAATCACTTGCATTCTTTTTTATAGTTTGAGCAATACCTTTATTTACTTTATTGCTTGTACCTAGTGATTGACGAACGTTTTTACGAAACAAGCTCCCATCTTTAATTCCCGGAATTTTAATGCATTCTTTAAGAGGTAGAGCAACTATAACAGCTTTTGTATCTCCGATAACAAGTTCCATATATTTCCCGTTTTCAAGCACAAATTCGTGATTAATATATGGTCTATTCTTATTTAATGCTTCATCATATTTAAATTTTAGAGTATCATTATCGATTACATTGAGGTTAGCTTGTAACACTTCACTCTCAGCGAGTTCTCTTTGAAAAGCAGCGAGGTCTGCTTTTGCCGATTCTGTAAGTTCTGATGTAGTAATAAGTTCAAAGCAAATTTCGTAATCATCTTCAATAGCATTTGCCATTTCATTAATTTTAACTTGCAGTTTGTGGTTTGCTCCATCCTGTAGATGAATTAAATCTTTTACTTGAATCCAGGAAGAAAGTACTTCTCGTAAAGGTGCAGAATCCACAGAATCACCGCTATAAAACTTGCCCTGAATTATGTAAATAGTGGACGATTGATTATCGATATATACAGCGTCAATTTGCTTATCGCCAGCACCGTCAGTAATGCAGTCTTTTGTTTCATATGTATCGAGGTTATGTATGTTGCGAAGATACCAAGCAACAAATCTCTGTCCGTCATTTGGATAATTTTGTTGGTAGTATTCTTGGGATATTTCTGACAGGATTTTATTATACATAGTGATTACCTCCAAAATTATATCATCTTGAAATGCCTTAAAGCACTCATAATAGCTTCTTCTTTGTCATTTGTGCATTGTGGCTGTTTAACGTTTTCGGATTTCGGCTTGTTATAATTCTCTCGCTCAATAATCCCACACTTGGTTTTAACTTGTGCTATGTTGAGCGATGAAACTTTTAAACCAAATCCTTCAAACACATAATCTTTGATTTCATCATAAGTTGCCTTTGCTTCGGATGATGTTAAATCCAGCTCGTCCATATCAACGGTAATGTCGATATATGTATCCGGCTTTTTTCTAACCAACTGAACAACCGTCTCGATGTGTGCGGTGTGGGGGAACATATCCACAGGCTGAATTTTGACTGCTTTATAACTGCTGTGATTGGTCAGATAGTATAAATCTCGTGCCAGTGTTTCCGGGTTGCAGGAAATATACACTACCCGTCTGGGATTCATTTTAATAAGTGAGTCAATAAATTTCTTACTGCTTCCGCTTCGGGGAGGGTCCATAAACACAACATCGGTTTTTTCTTCCTCCATAGCGGCTTGCTCCATAAAATCACCTGCGTCACCCTTATAAAACCTGATGTTTGTAAGGCTGTTGCTTTTTGCGTTTTGAATTGCGTCCTTAACCGCTTCGCCGTTAAGCTCTACGCCGATTACCTGTTTTATGCCGTGCTTTGCGGCTACAATGCCTATTGTGCCGATACCGCAGTATGCGTCAAGGGCAGTGTCGGTTTCCTTTAAATCTGCATACTCCATTGCTTTGTTGTATAAAATTTCTGTCTGAACAGGGTTTATCTGATAAAAGCTTTTTGGAGAAATCCGGAATTTGCATCCGCAGAGAATGTCCTCAATGTATCCGTTTCCGTATAAAACCTTTTGAAAATCCCCCAGAACAAGGTTTGTTTTGTAGGAATTCACATTTTGAACAATGGTGGTGATGCAGGGATGCTCCTTTAGGAGAGCTTTTACAAAATTATTTTTTGAGGGGAAGTTCTGTGTTCCTGTTACAAGAACAACCATCACCTGATTTGTGGCAAAGCCCCTCTTTACAAGCACATGGCGCAGGAATCCACGCTGTAAATCCTCGTTGTAGGCGCTGAGCTTAAAGGACTTCAGCAGTCCTCTGATTGTGACGATGATTTCATCTGCCGCAATGTCCTCTGTTTGACAGGAATCAATACTTACAATGCGGTGTGTGCCCGACTGGTAAACACCCGATATTATTTTGCCCCTGCGGTCAGAGGCAAACGCCGCCTGAACCTTGTTGCGGTAATTGTAAGGGTGCTCCATACCTATAATCCTGCTGCATTTGCAGAATCTTCCTAAAAGCCTGTTGACCTTCTTCTGCTTCAAAGCAAGCTGTTCCTCATAATTAAGGTTTTGGAGCTGGCATCCGCCGCACTTTTTATACACGGGACAGGTTCCGTTTTTAATTTTTTCCTTAGTTTTGCTCATCGGAGCCCTCTTTTCAAAAGTATATACCATCAAAAGCACTGAATAAATCGTTGTTGTATATTGCACCGCCGTTTTTTGCTATATTGCAGAAAAATCTGACGGCAAAATGAGCAAATAGCTATTCGGCTTAAAGTGTGATTTATGTAGTGCCTTCTAAAAATCAAAATAGATAAAAGTTAAAATTCAGGCGGATAAATTACCGCTTTTCCAGCATATATCCCCAGGTTGTTTCCTTAAGATTATATCCTTGTTCCAAGGCGTCCTTCTGAAGATTTGCAAGGTTCCACTTTGACTCTTTCGGAATATAAATATACTTAGGCTCCTTTTGGGGATTAACCGAATAAAACTGCTTAAGTCTTGATACAGATGTGTCATTTTCTCCCGAAATCCAGGCGGAAAAAGTACCGTAATTCATATCCTCAGCCGCCAGGTATGTCCAGGTTTTTTCCGTTAAGAACAGGATGTTTTCGCCTTTTTTATCATCGTATCCCTGGCTGATGTCCGAGAGAATATTCTGGTATGTCAGCGCATTGGCCTGATTTGTAACAATCCCTGCGGCGGGACCGCCGGAAAGGGTTGTGGTTAAATACGAAGTCGGCAGCTCCCAGAATACATGATTTGCCTTAGTCCAAATCTGCATTCCGCATTGGAGCATTACTGCGGCGGCAACGGAAATCAAGGCAACTGCGGAACAAAGCTGTCTGCGGTTTACTGATTTTTCTATGTTTTCTTTTCCGCTTTGGTAAGAAACCAGGGCGATTTTGCTGTCGCTGTAATCTGCCGAGCAAATTTCCTTTATAAGTATTCCTGTGAATACAAAGCTTGAAATATTCGAGGCTGATATTGCCATAGACTCCACATAAAAGTATTGGTTTGATGAAAAACACATTGCAAAGGAGTATATAATTCCTAAAAAGAAATTAAAGATCAGCAGTTCACGGGGCTTTTTGTCGCACAGTATATAGCTTGTAATTCCCAAAAACAGTGCAGGGAACATAATGTAATTGTAGTTGTAATCAACCAGCTTTTCAAACATTGTGCAGTAGGCAAAAACAGTCACGGCACAGCTTAAGGCAAGATGAATGACCTTGTGATTTTTTCTTTTGAAATCAGCAATCAGTATAACCAAAACAACGCCGTATGCAATAAGTGAATACTTAAACAGCGCAGTACACTCCCACATAGTTTTAAAATAATAGTTCAGCTTAAGAGAAAGCGGAAGAGAGGGATGTTCCGGGTCGGCCATCATATACGGAAGATTTGTCTTAATATCGGAAATACTTGTCCTTATAAACAGAAATACAAGGAAAAGCACCGCAAGTATGCCTGCACCCAGGGTAAACCAAAGAAAGGTTCTGATTGAAAAATAATCGCCGGCAAAAATGTTCTTTGTTTTGCCAAGCTTTTTGAGAACAAGGTGTACTATTACGCATAATGCAAAAATTATATAAGCCGCCGCCATATACGGGTTGCACAGCACTGCGCCGGCAAAGCACAGACCTGCCGTAATTACAGACGCCTTTTTTGTGTAATCGGCTGTTGCCATAAGCACTCCCGAAAGCGCAACCAGGTCAAGACCCATTGTATTATAGCTTAAGGCCATAATATCGTAGGGGGTATAGACAAAAAACAGCACAGAGGAAATAACAGCGCCGTAGCCGAAACGGCGTAAGCGAATGTAAATAACAACCGATACAATCAGGTGAACGACTATGTACGCAAATCTTGAGGCGAGCATAATTCCCGTAGTACCGCCTGTAATTAGGGTGTAGAGCTTAACAAAGGGCAGGATTAAAAAGCCCGAAAGCTGAGATAAATGCCACTCGTCTTTAATAAGGGCGTCGCCTAAATTAAGCCTGTGGGGAATTGTCAGATAAAATGCCTCGTCGTTGCCGCCGAAGCCGTAACGGCACTTCCATATTGCAAATACTAATGCTCCCAGCATCAAAATTGCAAAAATTATGTCCATTGTAAGGAGCTTTTTATTTTTTTGCAGGTCTATTTTTTTTGTTGCAGTCAAAACCGTTTCCCTCCAAAGTTCTGTAAAATCCTAATAACATTAAATTCATTATATAATAAATTTGGTCTTTTTACAATATTTTAAGCTTTTTTGGTTGTATTTTATCAGTTGCTTTCGGTTGCATTTTCTAATAGTTCCAAAAAGAAAAAAGGACAGAAAATCCTGTCCTTTTCTTTTAAATAACATCTTATTGTTGCTTGTTCAATTCGGCGCTTTTATCATTTTTTTGATTTTGAACCATAGCTGTCAAGCCCGAGGAATATCCGTATTCGTCAACATATTTCTGCGCCTCGTCACGGTAATTTTTTCTGTACTGAGTGGGCGTTGTAAAATACGCTTTTTTAAACTCACGGTTAAAAAGCGAAAGATTGTTAAAACCGCAGTCCTGAGCAATCTGCAAAACAGATTCGTCGGTTTCTTTAAGTATGGTTTCCGCAATATTCAGTCTGAAAGAATTTATGTATTTAATGCAGGTAACCTTTGTGTGCTGTTTAAACACATTCATAAAGTGGCTGGGGCTTAGTCCCACGTGCTTTGCAATTTCGTTTACGGTAAGCTGTTTGCTGAAATTTGACTGAATATAGTTAATGGCTTTTTTAACAAGCTCCTCGTTCTCTCTGTCAAGAGTTCTTGAGGACGAAACGGCAAGATAACCGTTTTTGTAAAGCTGAGCAAAAAAGCTGTAAAAATGCATTTTAATCTCCAGCTGATAGGCAATACCCTTTTCAGCGGTGCAAAGGTCTATCATATGAAGCGCATTTTTAATTTTTTTGTAGCCGGGGTCCTTGGACTTAATTAAAGTCTGCGTAATTTTTGTATCCATAAGCGAGGATATGTATTTATCGGTATTGTATTCGCCGTTGGCAGACAACAGATAAGATGAGTCGATTACATAGCATATTGTAATGAAATTGTTGTTGTCAATAGCCTGTCCGCTGTGGATAAGGCGAGGGGAAATATAGACAATGTCGCCCTCTGATACAAGGTACTCTTCATCGTCAATTAAGAACGTGCCCTTGCCCTTAACAATATACATAACCTCAATTTCGTCATGCCAGTGCAGGGTAAATCCGGGAAAGCCCTTTGAATAGTCGGAATAGTAGTACCTAAAAGGCATATCAGGCTCTTTGAAGCCGCCTGTTTCTTTTGATTTGCTGTCAACATAATTCTTCATATTAACACCTTAATGTTGTTCATATAATATGATATTTTTTGCTGTATTGTACCCTCATAATTATAATATAATAGTTTATTATTATCAAGGAAAATTTAAAATTTGTACCGTTTCCTGAGAAATTTGTCAATTTAAGGTAAAATTTTGGAAATGTTTATAACTTTAGTAGAATAAATCACTAAAAAGCAAAATTCTACGGAAAAACTGTTGAGGAATAATTCTATTATAAAATAAAAAATAGTATTTTATAAGAAAATAAAGGTAAAAAAGGCAAAATCAAGGGTATTTTCGTAGTATTGTATCAGATTAAAGTAAAATAGTATAGGATTTAATGAAAATATTGTAATATAATACACGAGTAAAGTTAATTAAGTTTTTTAGATTCATTCTGGCATGTTTAGCTGTTGCGTACTTAACCTTTGTTGTTCATAATTTTTAACCGATTTGATTTTAGCTAATAGTTGGAATGAAATTTTAGTAAACGGACAAGTTGTTGGGAGAAGCTTGTCCGTTTTTTATTATTAAGTATAGGAAATTATAAATATAGGAAATTGCCGGATTGCGCTCGGGCATAAAAGGCTGTTTTCAGCAAGAACTGTCTGCCCAGATTGCGTGTCGAGGTTTTTTGCTCCGGGGAGATAGCTTCATCTAATTGGTAAAGTTTTATGCCCGACCGTTTTCCGCCGAGAAAAGGTCGGTTTATAACATAAAACATATATGTCCGACCGTTTTATTCCGGGGAAATAGATTCATCTATGGTGCTGTTCGCCCGGATTGCGTGTCGAGGTACTCGACAGGGAGCATAAATTTAGGCAATTCACAAAAAATAATGTTTTATTTCAGCTTTATTTCAGTGGAGGTTCATATAATTATCACTTTCCCAAATTATCATTTAGCCAGTAAAACAAAATAAACCTTTTAAGGAGTAATTGATATGACAGATTTTAATAACGATACAGAAAGAAATATCGGCGAAAATCAGGTTGAGGATAATCAGAATTTTCAGGAAAATATAAAGTCTGATAATGCTCAAAGCGACGGAAGCTACAGCTTTACCGGCTCACAGCTTCCCAAGGATGAAACCGATGTAACAAACAGGAGCGAGTCCGGCAGATACTGCGGCAGCGCCTCTGCTTCAACAGGCTCCTCTTACGGCGAAAGCTATCAAAGCGCCTCACAGTCAAACGGAACATACGCAGATAATTCCCAAACAACCCAGACATATTATTCGGGATATTCACAGAGCGCTCAGACGGGAAATACATCGCAAAGCTACGGCGGATATTCTTACGGAAACACCAACCCCGCCGGCGGTTATCCAAATCAGTATTCTCAATACGGCAACAACGGAGCAGGAACTGTATATTCACAGAAACCGCCCAAAAAGGCAAAGGCAAAAAAGGAGAAAAAGCCTGTTTCAAGGGGTATGCTTGCCGCAGTGCTTGCAGTTTCAATCCTTTGCTCCGGAGCTTTGGGATTCGGCGGCGGCTTCGCAGCAACCAAAATGTTCGGCGGCGGAGTGACCGTAAACCAATCTTCATCCTCATCATCCGGCACTGTTTCTACTCCGGCAAGCAGTACATCTGCCAAGACAACTGCTGAGATTGTTGAGCAGACTGCAAACAGCGTTGTAGAAATTACAACCGAAACCGTTTCAACAGGAAGCTTTTTCCAGCAGTATGTAAGCAAGGGCGCAGGCAGCGGAGTAATTATTTCAGAAGACGGATACATTCTTACAAATAACCACGTTATCGAAGGCGCAAATAATGTTAGTGTTAAGCTGAAGGACTCAACAGAGTACAAGGCAACCGTAGTCGGAACTGACGAACAGCTTGATGTTGCCCTGCTTAAAGTTGACGCAAGCGGACTGTCACCGGCAACCTTCGGAGATTCAAGCTCCTTAAAGGTCGGCGACTACTCTGTTGCAATCGGCAACCCTCTCGGAGAGCTGGGCGGAACTGTTACAGACGGCATTATCAGCGCATTAGACAGGGACGTTATTGTTGACGGCGAAACTATGCGTTTGCTCCAGACAAATGCTGCAATAAACCCGGGCAATTCGGGCGGCGGATTGTTTAACGCCAACGGCGAGCTTGTGGGAATTGTATGCGCAAAGGCTTCAAGCTCACAGACGGAGGTTGAGGGATTGGGCTTTGCTATACCAATCAACAAGGTTCTTGATATATTAAACGACTTAAAGCAGTACGGTTATGTTCAGGGAAGAGTTGACCTGGGTATGACACTTACAAATGTTAATTCCAGCACTGTATATCAGCAGGGCGTTTACGTAAAGAGCGTAAATCAGAATTCTAATGCTCAGAAAGCAGGCTTCCAGACCGGTGACTTAATCACCAAGGTCAACGGAGCAGATGTTCAGTCTGTTTCTGATGTAAATAAAATAATAGAAAGCCTTAAGGTTGGCGATAATGTTACATTTACCGTAACCAGAGGCACAAAATCAGGCGATATAAACTTCACGCTTGAAGAATATAAGCCTTCAAACAATTCACTTGCTAACGAGAGCAATGACCTTCAGCAATTTCCAAACGGAGGCAACTCAATTTGGGATTACTTTACCAGGTAATTGCGTAAAATATTTGATACCCCTCTCATAAACCCCCTCAATGAAATGGAAAGAGCAACGGCATAAGCTGTTGCTCTTTTCATTATATATGAATTTTTAATTGAATACATTACTGCCGTAAAGCCTTTAATCTGCTTTCAATTTCCTCCTCGGTGATAAAGCCCTTTGACGCTCCGTTAGCGGAAATTTTAGCAGAGGCAAACACCTGTGCTCTCACCAAAGCGTCATAGGGCAAAAGACCCTTTGCGTAATAATGAATAAATGCGCTGAACAGGGCGTCGCCTGCGCCCACCGTGTTTACCACATTGTCGTTATATACAGCCGGCAGATTATAAAATTTGTTTTCGCTTTTAACATACATCAAAGCACCCTTTGAGCCTCTGCCCATTACGATAATGGGGTTGCCGCAGGTGTTTTCTATCTGAGAAATAAATTCTTCGGCTTCACAGGGCAGCGCCTCGTCGCTCAAAAAAAGTATGTCTGCGTTTTCCATAAATTCTCTGTTGTATTCGTCGTAAATGTCGCTGAGGCAATGAACATCCGTTGCGATTATTTTATTAAGAGCCTTTGCCTGATGCAAAATTTCTCTGTTAAAATTTATATTGCAGATTACCGCTATATGGCAAGGGGGAATTTGACCGTCCTCCAAGTGCTTTCGGCGGTCCTGAATATCCTTAAGGTCGCATTGAATCCGTCTTTTTCCGTCTTTGTCAATAAGCACCGCCGAGGCGGGAGTGGATTCCATCTCTCTTGAAACAAGACTGTGGCCGACAGATTCTTTGTCAAGCTCCTGTATGATTCTGTCGCCCTCAAAATCCCCGCCGATAATTGAGGATAAATCAACCTCGTCGCCAAGCACGCTGAGAGCTTTGGCTATGTTAAAGCCAACTCCGCCGACGCAGGAGTTTACCCCGAAAAAGCAGTAGTCTATGGGATAGTACTCAACAGGGAACTGCCCGATATTTACCGAACATTCAATATTCAAAAGACCGGATACAAAAATTCTGCTCATATTCCACCTCTTTGTGCAGGTATGCAAATCGGATACGCAAATAAGATAAGCGATTAAGATATGTAACTCAGATACGCAACTCAGATACGCAAATCAGGTATGCAATTTAGGTATATAAATCGGTTATGCAAATCAGTTATGTAATGCAGTTAGGTAACTGAAAAAATTATTTGTTTTCGTTTTTTTCTTCTTTGTTTTCTTCCTTGTCTTTATCGGGCAGACGCTTGACGATTGCCCTTACAACACGCTGGCTGTTTACCTCACGGACGATAATTTTAAGGTTGTGAAATTCAAAGCTGTCACCCTGCTTGGGTACGGTGCCGAAGGCGTCGAGTATAAGTCCGCCCACCGTGAGGTTTTCATTCTCAAGATTTTTGGCGTCCATTTCAAAAAGCTCCAGCATATCTTCAACGGACATATCACAGCTGAGTATAAATTCGTCGTCGCCGATTTTTGTGGACATACATTCAATTTCTTCGTCTTCGTCCCAGATTTCGCCTACGATTTCTTCAATTAAATCCTCCATTGTTACAATGCCCAGTGTACCGCCGTATTCGTCGGTAACAACTGCTATGTGGAGTTTTTTACGCTTGAATTCGCTTAAAATATTAGAAAGCTTTTGGGTGTTGAAAATAAAATATGCAGGCTGAATCAGCTTTCTAATGTCGGGAGTTTTGCCGTTTGCCAATTCCTCCACAAAATCTCTGGTGTGTAAAATTCCGATAATGTGGTCGATAGTGTCCTCGTAAACGGGGATTCTTGAATATCTGTTTTCAAAAACGATTTCCTTAATTGTCTTAAAGTCGTCGTCAACGTCAATGGCGGTAACGTCCACACGGGGAGTGAGAATTTCAATGGCGGTTTTTTCGTCAAAATCAAGAACGGACTGCACCATTTCTCGTTCGCTTTCTTCCAGAACACCCTGTTCTTCAATGGTTTCAACAAGGGATTTCAGCTCGTCCTCGGTTACATCGGGCGCCTGCTGTGAGCCGCCTGTAAGAAAAATTGCAAGCTCTTTTATCTTAATGAATATGAAAATAAGAGGAGTAAGTATAATTGTAATACCCTTTAAAAATCCGCCCAGTCTAAGCATCATAGCGTCGCAGTGTTCTTTTGCAAGGCATTTGGGGACAATCTCTCCGAAGGTAAGCACCAAAAGCGTTGTTGCGCCTGTTGAGATTGCGGCGCCTGCGTCGCCGAACAGGTTAAGGCAAAGCAAAGTTGCAATGGAAGAACAGCTCAGGTTTACAACATTGTTGCAAATCAGAATAGCCGTCAGCGACTTGTCAAAGTGGTCGAGAATATACAGAACTGTTTTTGCCTTTTTGTTGCCGTTTTCGGCGTAGTTTTTCATTCTGATAGTGTTGGTGAAGGACGCTGCTGTTTCGATAGCAGAAAAAAATGCGGAAAGCATTACACATACTGCAATCGCAACAGCATAAATTATGTTGGGGTCCAAAAATTATCACTCCATAAATAATAAATTATAGTGCAAAACTGCAAAATTATATAATACACTAATTATAGAATACTATAAATCGGCGTGAGTAATATTATAATTAAGAAAAAAGAGGAATTTTCTTGAAGATTTATTACTTAAATGATATAATACATTAGTATATACATTAAACTGCATTTTTGGGAGAAACTTATTCTACGGAGGTGCAGTTTATGTCTAAAAAAAACGGCGAAAAACGGAACAAAAGCGACTATGTTCCCAACCCCTGCGAAAAAGAGCGGGAACAATCCGTTGAAAACGACAGCCCGGTAAGCGAAGAGCACACCGAGCAGATTGAAAACACGGGTTCGGTAGTTGCAAGCCACAAGGATTCCATAATTCAATGTCTTACCATTATCGGTCAGATTGAGGGTCACTATATTTTGCCCTCTCAAAATAAAACCACAAAGTACGAGCATGTTATTCCTCTGCTTGTTTCTATTGAAGAGGACGAAAGAATCGACGGACTTTTAATTCTGCTGAATACCGTCGGCGGAGATGTTGAAGCAGGGCTTGCAATAGCGGAGCTTATTTCCGGTATGAAAAAGCCTACGGTTTCGGTGGTTTTGGGCGGAGGCCATTCCATAGGAATCCCGCTTGCGGTGGCGGCAAAAAAGAGCTTTATCGCCAAAAGTGCTTCTATGACGGTTCACCCTGTCAGAAGCACGGGACTTACAATCGGCGTACCCCAGACCTTCGAGTATTTTCAGAGAATGCAGGACAGAATAACAACCTTTGTCAGCGATAATTCCAAGATTACAAAAAAACGCTATAATCAGCTTGTTATGAACACAGGCGAGCTTGTTATGGACGTGGGAACAATTCTGAACGGCAAGGACGCAGTAAAGGAAGGCTTAATTGACTATGTGGGCACATTGAGCCAGGCTACCGACTGCCTGTATGATATGATAAAGAAGAACAAAAAATCCGGGGGAAAGCCGGGCAAAAAGGAATCAAACAACGAAAAAGAATCCAACCACAAGAAAGAATCAAACAATAAAAAAGAATCAAACGGCAAAAAAGCCGAAAACTGATGTAATTTTTCTTATACAGGCTGTGCTTGTATAAGAGTACATAATCCGGAGGTAATATATGTCTGTATTTGAAGCAATTATTCAGGGAATTGTGCAGGGACTTACGGAGTTTCTCCCTGTGTCAAGCTCGGGTCATCTGTCCATTACTCAGCATGTTATGGGCGTAACGGAGGATAACCTTTTCTTTAATGTAATGTTACATATCGGCACCCTTATAGCGGTTGTCGCCTTTTACCGCAAGCTTATTGCAAGGCTGATTATGGAATTCGGCAGAATGGTCAGGGATATTTTTACAGGTCAGTTTAAGTGGAGCAAAATGAACGGCGACAGAAATCTCATTATGATGCTTATTATCGGACTTGTTCCGCTGTTTTTGCTGTTTTTCCCGATTCCCGGAACAGGAATGCAGGTTAAGGATTTGGCAGATTTGTTCAGTCAGCAGAGCTTCTTCATTATTGTTGCACTTTCTTTATTTGTTACAAGCGCATTGCTTTATACGGGAATTAAATTTGATGAAAAAACAACTCTGCGCTATAAAAAAAAGGGAATCCTTACGGATAAAGGCGCAGGAAGACACCGCTTTAATGCAGTTGACGCCGTATGCGTAGGCTTAGGTCAGTTGGTAGCCGCAGTTTTTCCGGGACTTTCACGCTCGGGAACCACTCTTTCCGTAGGTTTGATGAGAGGAATAAACAAGCAGACCGCCCTTGACTACACCTTCGTTTTGGCTATACCGTCAATTATAGCGGCGGCTTTGCTTGAAACAAAGGATGCAATCTCTGCACCTGGCGGTATTTCGGTAGAAATTCTGCCGGTAATTGTGGGAATGGTAACCGCCGCAGTAGTAGGTTATCTTTCAATCGTGCTGTTTAAGTGGTTCTTAAAAACCGATAAGACCGTTATTTTTGTAATTTATACTGCTGTAGTAGGAGCTTTAGCCTTAATTGTCAGCATAATCGAAATGTTTACAAAGACCAACCTGTTTACAGGACTTCCATTATAAAAAGTAGGAGTGAATAAATTGGCTGCAAAAAAGAAAAATGCAAAAACCTCATCTGCAGCAAAATCAAATACAAGGAATAATTCCCGGACTGCAAAGCCTCGCTCGTCAGGCACAAAGGCAAACCCAAAAGGCAGAGCCGTCAAGGAGGAAAAGAGAGGCTTAAGCCCCAGAATTAAATCGCTGATTTACTGTGCGGCGGCGGCAATTATCCTCTGCTTTATCATCTTTAATGTTAATACTCCCGTGTTTCATATTATAAGGGGATTTTTGTTCGGAATGTTCGGCGTGTGCTGTATTCTTCTGCCCATAATGCTTGTGTATCTGGCTGTTATAACGGGAATGGAAAAAGAGATTTCTCACCATAAGGCAAAGGTATTTTTGCTGACTGCAATATTTTTGCTTGCAGACGCACTTATATACTTTTTTGCCATGAACAAATACACAAACCTCAATTACTTTTCGGCTATGGCAAAGCTTTTTACAGACTCTGCCTCTTCCCAAAGCTATTTTACATCGGGGGGAGGATTTGTAAGCGGAATTTTGGGCTATCCCCTTATGCTTGCCTTTGACCGGGTTGTGGGTACTCTGATTACCTCAATTCTGCTTACACTGCTTATTCTGATTATTACCGGAATTTCCATCAGAGATATAGGCAACGCCGCAAAAAAAGTGGGCAAAACAGTTTCTCACGCTTATGAAAAATCGGGAGAATACATACACAACGCACAGCGTAAAAGCGCTGAGCGCAAGGCAAGAAAAATCGAAAATACCGAACATTCCCCCGATACAAGAATTGATATTCCCCTTGACAACGGCGTCAGAAAAATCAAGCCCGACGACAGAATAGACATTGCCCTTGATAACGAGGGAACAGCAGAAAAGCCGTCATCCAAAGAAGAGCTTTTGAATATAATGAACCTTGTAAACGGCAAGGATAAAAAAGAAGTAAACGCTTCGGAAATTGCAAAGGATATTTCTGAAACGAAGAAAAAATCCTACAAAAAGCCCCCTAAGGAAGAAAAGAAAGCCGAAAAAGCAAAGCCCGATGAGGAAACCTTTGAAGCTCCCGAAACAACGGCGCAGAGCGTCAGCGGAGATTATGCGTTCCCGCCTGTTGCTTTGCTAAGACCCGGCGATGATGAAAACAGCGAAAAAGCTATGAACGAAATGAGCGTAAACGCTCAAAAGCTTGTAGATACCCTTAACAGTTTCGGCGTAAAGGCAAGCATTACCAATATTTGCAGAGGCCCCTCGGTTACAAGGTACGAGCTTGCCCCTGCCCCCGGAGTTAAAATCAGCAAGATTACCAATCTTTCCGACGATATTGCCCTTAATCTTGCGGCTAACGGCGTAAGAATCGAAGCGCCCATACCCGGCAAGGCGGCGGTGGGAATCGAAGTCCCCAACAAATTTGTAAGTATGGTCACAATGAGAGATTTGATAGACTCACCTCAGTTTAAACAGGGCAAAAGCAAGCTTACCTGCGTATTAGGCGAGGATATTTCAGGCGAAATTGTGGTAACGGATTTGGCAAAAATGCCCCACCTGCTGATTGCAGGTACTACGGGCAGCGGTAAGTCTGTCTGCGTAAACTCAATATTGCTGAGCATTTTGTTTAAGGCTACTCCCGACGAGGTAAAGCTGCTGCTTATTGACCCGAAGATGGTTGAATTTTCAAAGTACAAGGGTATTCCGCATTTGCTTGTTCCCGTTGTTTCCGACGCTAAAAAAGCGGCGGGAGCATTAAACTGGGCTGTGAGCGAAATGCTCCAGAGGTACAAGCTTTTCTCCGAATACGACTGCAAGGATATTCATTCCTACAACAAGCTGATTCAGAGGAATCTGGAATATATTGAAAAAACTCCAACGGCACTAAACGACGAGGGAGAGGAGTATCAGCCTGTAATGGAGGTAAACGGACTTCCCGTTGCAAAAGAAAAACTCCCCCAGATTGTAATTGCAATCGACGAGTTAGCCGACCTTATGATGGCGGCTCCCGGAGAGGTTGAGGACGCAATCTGCCGTCTTGCACAGATGGCACGTGCGGCAGGTATGCACTTGGTTATTGCAACCCAAAGACCTTCGGTAAACGTTATCACCGGTGTTATCAAGGCGAACATTCCCAGCCGTATCGCCCTTAAAGTAAGCTCCAACATAGATTCAAGAACAATACTTGATTACGGCGGAGCAGAAAAGCTTATCGGCAGAGGCGATATGCTGTTTTCGCCGGTCGGTGCGCCAAAGCCTATCCGTGTTCAGGGCTGTTATGCCTCCGACGAAGAAATCGAAAGCGTAACAGGATATATCAAAAAGTCCCACGACGCAAGGTATAATGCGGAGATTGAGGAAAAAATCAAGAAAATCGCCGCCGAGGATATAAATTCAAATTCAAAAGACGGCAGGAGCAGTTCCGACGATTCCGACTCGGAATATGACGACAAAATTGAAGAGGCAATTAAATGTGTTATTGACGCAGGACAAGCCTCTACCTCTCTTTTGCAGAGAAAGCTTAAGGTAGGCTACGCAAGGGCAGGCAGAATGGTTGACGAGCTGGAGCAGATGGGCATTGTGGGACCTCACCAGGGCTCAAAGCCCAGAGAGGTGCTTATGACCTATAACGAATGGCTTGAGCGGAGCAATCTTTTAGGCGACAGCCTGCACACCGAATCTGAGGAGGACGATTTCTCAGATGATTATGATTAAAAAATATTAAAAAGAGTAAAAAGTATTGAAATATGAGTTAAAAATATTGAAAAGCAAAGGGGGTCAGTATGGCTTTTTTACCCGTTACAGCAGAAGAAATGAGGCAAAGAGGCTGGGAACAGCCGGACTTTGTATATGTGTCAGGTGACAGCTATGTTGACCACCCCTCCTTTGGTGCGGCAATTATTACGAGAGTGCTTGAGGCAAAGGGCTTTAAGGTGTGTATGCTTGCTCAGCCAAGGTGGAACACAGCTGAGGATATTATGTGCTTCGGCAAGCCTCGCCTTGGGTTTATGGTTTCCGCAGGCAACATCGACAGTATGGTTGCCCACTACACCGTCAATAAAAAACGGCGCAGTGACGACGCATACACAGCCGGCGGAAAAACAGGCTCACGGCCTGACAGGGCGGTTACGGTTTATTCCAAACTTATTAAAAGCGTTTACCCCGACAGCCCTGTTATTATCGGCGGTTTAGAGGCTTCTCTAAGGCGTTTTGCCCACTATGATTACTGGAGCGACACGGTTATGCCCTCTGTGCTGTTTGACAGTCAGGCGGATATTTTGGTTTACGGTATGGGCGAATTGCAGACAATAGAGATTGCACAGCGCCTAGAAAGCGGTCAGGCAGTTGAACAGCTTTACGACATACGGGGAATTTGCTATAAAATTCCCACAAAGGATTATACCCCTCAGCCTGCGGTCGATTTGCCGAGCTTTGAGAGAGTGTGCGAAAGCAAAAAGGATTATGCAATAGCCGCAAGAAAAGAGCTTGAAGAGGCCGACGCAGTAAGGGGAAGAAAAATGATACAGAGGCACGGCAGTTTTTTGCTTGTGCAAAATCCTCCTATGCCTCCCTTAAACACCCAACAGCTTGATTGGGTTTACTCTTTGCCTTACGAGAGATACTACCACCCAAGCTATGAAATCTTAGGTGGTGTCCCGGGCATTGAAGAGGTGGAGTTTTCCATAACTCACAACAGAGGCTGTTTCGGCGCCTGCAACTTCTGCTCCATTGCTTTTCATCAGGGCAGGGCGGTAACCGTTCGCAGTGGTGACAGCATTTTAAAAGAGGCTGAAAGCTTTACAAAAAATACCCGATTTAAGGGATATATCAGCGATGTAGGCGGACCTACAGCAAATTTCAGACTTCCCTCCTGCAAAATTCAGGAGAAGGCAGGGCTTTGCAAAAGCAAAAGGTGCTTAGCGCCTGTTCCCTGCAAAAATTTGCAGGCTGACCACAGCGAATATCTTGAAATTCTCCGCGAGCTGAGAAAAATTCCCAAGGTAAAAAAGGTATTCATCCGCAGTGGTATAAGGTTTGATTACCTTATGGCTGATAAAAACAGAGAGGAATTTTTCAGAGAGCTGGTGCGTTATCATATCAGCGGACAGCTCAGGGTTGCGCCGGAGCATTGTTCTCAGGCTGTGCTTGACAAAATGGGCAAGCCGAAAATTCAGGTTTACAAGCGGTTTCAGGACGAATTTTACAGGCTGACAAATCAGGAACAAATGGAACAGTATGTTGTGCCGTATCTTATGAGCTCGCACCCCGGCTCAACCTTAAAGGACGCCGTGGAGCTTGCGCTGTTCCTTAAAAAAGAAAAAATACACCCAAAGCAGGTGCAGGACTTTTACCCAACTCCGGGTACGGTGTCAACGGCAATGTTCTACACGGAGCTTGACCCATATACTCTGGAAAAGATCTATGTTCCCAAAGACCCAAAGGACAAGGCTATGCAAAGAGCTCTTTTGCAGTACTTTTTGCCTCAAAACAGGCACTTGGTTATCGAAGCTTTAAAGCGGTGCGGAAGAAGTGATTTAATCGGCAGCGGCAAAAGCTGCCTGGTTCAGGGAACATACAGTAAGGCTGACAATAAAAAATCCCCCGACGGCAGACAAAACAGAAATCAGAATTCAAAAAAACAGTTCAGAAAGCCGAGAAGAAAAAAGTGAGCCGTTTTGTTAAGCAGAGCAAAAGCAAGAGGATAATAAAAACAACCGCCGTAATTGCGCTGATGACTGCGGTGTTTTTTATAAGTATAGGTGCGTTCGGTCTTAGCTGGCAGAGGGTGTTTTCCTTTGCCGGACTTTACCCCGACAGGGACAGCGGACTGTGCGTTAGTTTTATTGACTCGGGCAAAGCCGACAGCACGCTGATAACCTGCAACGGTTCGGTTGTGCTTATTGACGCAGGGGAGGATATTTTTGCTGACAGCGTAATTTCTTACCTTGAACGGTATAAAATAGAAAAAATCGATATGCTTGTTGCTACTCACCCCGATAAGGACCACATCGGCGGAATGTCTGCGGTAATGGAGCATTTTGATGTGAATACGTTTGTTCAGCCGAATTTGGACAGCAACCTGATTCCCGAAACCGATTGCTATACCAATATGATTGACAGCATAGAAAGTAAAAATATCCGCTGTATATATCCCGAGGCAGGGGGAGAATTTTCTGTAAAAGAATTAAACTTCCGTGTGTTTTCGCCTTGCCGAAGCTACGATACTACAAACGACAGCTCGGTAGTGCTTAAGCTTGAATATGCCGGCAAAAGCTTTCTTTTTACAGGTGACAGCGAAAAACAGGCTGAGAGAGATATGGTTTCAAATTTCGGCGAAGAATTAAAATCCGATGTGCTTAAGGTATCTCATCACGGCAGTCAGAATTCCACAACCAACGAGTTTTTGCAGTATGTTTCGCCCCTATATGCAGTTATATCCGTTGGAAAAAACAGCAACAACCTGCCCTCAAGGGCGTGCCTTGACAGGCTTAAAGAAAACGGTATAAATATTTACCGAACGGATTTGCAGGGGAATATTTCCTTTACCGTTTCAAAAAACGGAGATATAAAAATACATACCGAAAAATAATGTGCTGAAAAGTATTGTGACGAAAAATAAGTCTTTATATTATCGGAATTTTCTGCTATAATTAGTTGCAATGCTTTGACATGAATCTGCTTTTAATACTAATTCCTGATAAAAAATAGACTTAAATTTGCGAGGGTGATTTTCACAAGACAAGGCGAAGGACGCCGCAAGGCTGACGCCTTGCAAGGACGACAACGCAGTATTGCGGAAATTAGGCCGCAAAGATTGTCTGCTTTTTTATTAGGTATTAGTATAAGGCATAAAAACACCAAAAATGAAAGGAATTACATAAAATGGGAGTTTACGAAGAACTTAAAGAGCGGGGTTTAATCGCCCAGGTAACGGACGAAGAGGAGATAAGAGAGCTTGTCAACAACGGCAAGGCTGTGTTTTATATCGGCTTTGACCCAACGGCTGACAGCCTCCATGTAGGTCACTTTATGGCGCTTTGCCTTATGAAGCGTTTGCAGATGGCAGGCAACAAGCCTATCGCCTTAATCGGCGGCGGAACTGCTATGATAGGCGATCCCTCCGGCAGAACGGATATGCGCCAAATGATGACTAAAGAAACCATACAGCATAATGTTGACTGCTTTAAAAAGCAGATGGAGAAGTTTATCGACTTTTCAGACGGCAAGGCTCTGCTTGTTAATAACGCAGAGTGGCTTCTTGACTTAAACTATGTTGATGTTTTGCGTGACGTCGGCGCTTGCTTCAGCGTAAACCGTATGCTTACAGCCGAGTGCTACAAGCAGAGAATGGAAAAGGGACTCAGCTTCCTTGAGTTTAACTATATGATAATGCAGAGCTACGATTTTTACGCTCTTTACCAAAAATACGGCTGTAATATGCAGTTCGGCGGCGACGACCAGTGGAGCAATATGCTGGGCGGCACGGAGCTTATCAGAAGAAAGCTGGGCAAGGACGCCTACGCTATGACAATAAATCTTTTGCTTAATTCAGAGGGCAAAAAGATGGGCAAAACCCAGTCCGGCGCAGTTTGGCTTGACGCCGAAAAAACAAGTCCCTACGATTTTTACCAGTATTGGCGTAATGTTGATGATGCAGATGTTATTAAGTGCCTTAAAATGCTTACCTTCCTGCCCTTGGACGAAATAAACGAGCTTGCAAAGCTTCAGGGCAGTGAGCTTAATAAGGCAAAGGAAATCTTAGCCTTTGAGCTTACAAAGCTTATTCACGGCGAAGAAGAGGCAAATAAGGCGCAGGAAAGTGCCAGGGCCTTGTTCGGCGCAGGCGCAAATACCGAAAATATGCCTACAACGGAATTAACTCAGGACGATTTTGCTCAGGGAGAGCTTGGAATACTTGATTTGCTTGTTAAATGCTCCTTAACCTCATCAAAGGGCGAGGCAAGACGCCTTGTTCAGCAGGGCGGAATTTCCATTGACGATAAAAGAGTCACCGAAATCGCCCACAAAGTAACTGCCGATGAAGTTAAAGAGGGAATTATCATCAAAAAAGGAAAAAAAGTTTTCCATAAGGCAATTTTAAAATAATCATTTCAATAAAAGGGGAGTATTAAAATGAAGAAAATTTTTGCAGAGTTTAAAACGTTCATTATGAGAGGAAATGTGGTTGACCTGGCAGTCGGCGTTATTATCGGTGCGGCTTTTCAGGCAATTGTAAATTCACTTGTAAACGATGTGATTTCACCGTTTCTGGGGATTTTCGGCGGAATGAATTTTGACCAGATGTCCTTTACCATTAACGGCTCGGAAATATACTACGGCAAGTTCCTGACTGCTGTGTTGAATTTCCTGATTATGGCGCTTGTAATCTTTATTTTGGTAAAAATTATAAACAAAATTACATCTTTCGGCAAAAAGAAAGAGGTTAAGGAAGTCACCACAAAAAAATGCCCCTACTGCTGTACCGAGATTGACATCAAGGCTGTAAAATGCCCTCACTGCACATCGGATATTCCTGCCGAAGAGGAATAAACTAGGGAAACACTGAATAAATCACATCATAAGATTGTTTGCACATCTTGCTTGCATCTTTTCCGTCAGCCTGCCCAAAAAATCCTCGTAATGCGTCAGCATTACTGCGGTTTGTTTGTGCAACCTGACAAAAAATCTGACGG
>JALFLK010000013.1 GCA_022774755.1 bacterium | reverse complement strand
TTTTTATGTCTATGTTCATAACAGGTGCGTCGCAGACAATGATACCGATTGTCGGCGTTTGTTTGGGCGAAAAGGATTTTGATGGAATACGGTATGCATTCAGACGGGCATTTACAATTCTTGCCGTAGTAAGCGTTGTAACTATGCTGTTTATTTTGGCTGCGCCCGAACCTGTAATAAGACTGTTTGGAATAACTGCTGAAAAAGATATTTCAAATGCAGTTCCCGCACTCAGGATAAACGCTCTGTCGTTTCCTGCCCTTGCTTTTTCTTTTCTGTTTCTGTATTACTATATGGCAACTCAAAGAAAGACATTATCAACAACCATTGCTGTTGTCAACGGCATTGTGATACTGATTCCTTCAGCTCTGATTCTTTCAGTATTTTTCGGAATAACAGGTGTGTGGATTTCACTTGTGACGGCTCAGGTCGGCACTTTGATTGTATTATATTTTATAATTCTCGTTACTAAAAGAAAATCAAAAGGTAAGTATGACAGCTTTTATCTTATTGAATCCAATGATAATAATGAGATTGTTTCATTGTCTTTCAAAGGCTCAAAGGAAAACGCCTCCGGTGTATCTTTATATTTAACATCGTTTCTTACAAGTCACAATATTGAAAAAAATGTTGCTAACAGGATAGCCGTAGCTGTTGAAGGAATTTCGGCAGATATCGCAGAGCGTACCGGTAAGAAGAAAAAACCGGATATTGATATTCGTATTATGATTGACGGCGGTGACGCAATAATTTCTATTCGTGATAACGGAGAGCCGTATGATATTGTTTTAAATGACAGTGAGGAAAAAACACTTTCGGAAATTGAGGTAGTAAAGGCTGTTTCAAAAAGTGTTGAATATTCAAGTGTACTTGGATTTAACAGATTGGTAATTAAAATTTAAATCTGAAGAATACATTTAAGTGTTGTCTGTATAAAAAATAATTCTTAGGGGTGAATGGGATGAATAAACAAAAAAAGTCTGCCCTTTCAAAGACAGAGTACGGAATTTATTTTGATTATTTGAACAATCCGAGCAGTATTGCTTACAATATTCCGTTGTTTTTAAAGCTTGACAAGCATATCGACATTACAAGACTTAAGCAGGCGGTTGAAGCGGTTATTGAAAATCATCCGTACATTAAATCACGCTTAACTGCCGATATCGACGGAGCTGTTTGCAAGCTTTCGTCCGATGAACCGGCAGTTGTAGAAGTTAAAGAGCTGCACGACGCCGATTTTGACAAAAAAAGTCTTGTTTATCCTTTCGAGTTACTCAGTGAAAGACTTTATCGGTGCTGTATTATTAGTCTTGATTCATATGTAATGCTTTTCTGCGATTTTCACCATATTATCTTTGATGGCTCGTCAGCCAAAATCTTTTTGAATGATGTTGACCGAGCCTACAATGGTTTGCCGCTTGAACCGGAGCATTTTACAGGAAACGATGTTTCGGATGAAGAAGAGGAAAGATTAAAGACAGATGAGTTTAAAGCTGCTAAGGAATATTATAATTCGCATTTCGGAGGCATTGAGCTTGATTCCGTTATGATGAATGACAAAAACGACGGAAAATCATTTGCAAAAGCTGTTGATTACAAATTCACCTCCTTTAACGCTGACGATATAAGAAAGTTCTGCCGCAAAAACGGCATAAAAACAAGCACATTCTTCTGCGGTGTTTACGGCTTTTTGCTTGCAAAATTTTCGGGAGCTGAAGAAAGCCTTTTTGCAACCATTCATAACGGACGAAACGAAAAGCTATCAAATTCCTGCGGAATGTTTGTTAAGACATTGCCTGTTTACTGTGATTTCAGTAAGAACGAAAGTATTGTGCAATTTCTGAAGAACCTTGATTCACAGCTTCAAAACAACAGAAAATATGATTTGTATTCATATGCGGATATATGTTCTGATTTACAGATAAATCCGCCAACCATTTTTGCATATCAGGGTGATATATTCAGAAATATTAACTTTTGCGGAAAGGAAATATTTGCTGACGGTATAGATGTTCCCGATGCAAAGGCAAATATTTCGGCAGAGCTTTCAAGAATTAACGGAAGATTTTCAATGAGATTTGAGTACAGAGCCGATTTATATGAGGAAAAGTCGGCAGAAAGCTTCCTGAAATCCTTTGAAAAAACGGTAACCGAATTTATCGGAAAAGAAAATATAAATGATATTGACATAACCGACAGCGAACAGCTTGCTCTTATCGAAAGCTTTAATGAAACAGAAAAAGACTACGAAAAAACCGATATAGTCACTCTGTTTAGACGGCAGGCAGAGTGCAATCCCGACAACACAGCCGTTGTATATCTTGACAAGAGCTATACATACAAAGAGGTTGACGAGATTTCGGAAAGGATAGGTGTATATATTTCTTCGCTTGGAATCGGTAGGGAAGATGTTGTTTCCGTTCTCATTCCGAGATGTGAATATATGGTGCTTGCTTCTCTCGGTGTATTGAAGTCCGGAGCGGCATATCAGCCGCTTGACCCATCGTATCCGCAGGAGCGCCTTGAATTTATGATGCAGGACGCCGATGCAAAGCTGTTGATTGCAGGCAAAGACTTGCTTGAACGTGTTCCGAATTACAAGGGCAAGGTACTTCTTATTGAGGATATTCCAAGTCTTTCCGAATACAATAAAATCGGCACAAATCCAAAGCCTGAGGATTTATTTATTATGCTCTACACCTCAGGCTCAACAGGCACACCAAAGGGCTGTATGCTTGAACACAGAAATATAGTGTCCTTCTGCAACTGGTTCAGAAATTATTACAATCTTACTTTTCAGTCAAGGGTTGCGGCTTACGCAAGCTACGGCTTTGACGCGAATATGATGGATATGTATCCTGCCCTGACAACAGGTGCAACAATACATATCATTGACGAATCAATCCGTCTTGACCTTGTAGCTATTGACAAGTACTTTAACGAAAACGGTATAACACACAGCTTTATGACAACACAGGTCGGCAGGCAGTTTGCTGTTGAAATCGATAACAGTTCAATATGTGAATTGTCCGTTGGAGGCGAAAAGCTTGTGCCGCTTGCTCCTCCGAAAAATCATAAGATGATAAATCTTTACGGTCCTACCGAAAGCACAGTTTGTATAACCGCCTTTGAGGTTGACAGGCTTTATGAGCGAGTGCCAATCGGAAAGGCTCTTGACAATACAAAGCTTTATGTTGTTGATAAGCAGGGCAGAAGATTGCCGCCCTGCGTACCGGGTGAATTGTGGGTTGCAGGTCACGGAGTATCAAGAGGTTATCTCAACCGCCCCGAACAGAATGAAAAAGCCTTTATCAAAAATCCCTTTACCGATGAAAAGGGCTATGAAAGAGCATACAGAACGGGCGATATCGTTCGCTATCTCCCCGACGGCAATATCGACTTTGTCGGCAGAAATGACGGTCAGGTTAAAATCAGAGGCTTCAGAATTGAGCTTTCCGAGGTTGAGCGCATTATCCGTGAATTTGACGGAATAAAAGACGCAACTGTTGCGGCTTTTGATGAGCCCGGCGGAGGAAAATTCATTGCGGCTTACGTTGTTTCGGATGAGAAAGTAGATATTCAAAAACTGAATGAATTTATCCTTGCTAACAAACCTCCGTATATGGTTCCTGCCGTTACAATGCAGATTGACAGAATTCCTCTTAATCAGAATCAGAAGGTCAACAAGCGTGCATTGCCCAAGCCTGAAAAGAAAGCGCAGAACGGCGAATCGTCATCAAAGCCTATGACCCTGCTTGAAAAGAAAATTCACTCAATCATTGCTGAGATTCTCGGTAACGATAATTTCGGTGTTACTGATAATCTTTTGTTTGCAGGACTCAATTCTCTGTCGGTAATTAAGCTTGCGGTTGAACTCCATAAGGAATTCGGCTTTGAGGCTAATGTAAAGCAGATGATGAAGGAATGCTCGGTTTTTTCTATTGAAGACCGGCTTCAGGAATACCTTATGAGCGGAGCATTGGCAAAGAATACAGCCGAGACAAAGCAAAAAGCTTACAAGTCTTTATATCCTCTGTCAAAGACGCAGTTGGGCGTATACCTTGACTGTATGAAAAATCCGTACACTACGCTCTATAACATTCCGTCAATTCTTAAATTCACAAAGTCGATAAACGCAGAAAAGCTTGCTGACAGTGTTAAAAAGGTTATTTTTGCACACCCGTACATATTCACACATCTTACAACGCAAAACGATGATGTGGAGCAGGTTTATCCTGACAACAGGCAGTTTGATATTCCCGTAAAGAAAATGACAGAAAACGAGCTTGAACTCTTAAAGAAAGAATTTGTCAAGCCGTTTAACTTCTCCAAATCGCCTCTATTCAGAATCCTTGTTATTGAAACAGAGAGAAATATCTATCTTTTCGCTGATTTTCATCATATTATTTTTGACGGTGCGTCTTACAACATATTTTTGAATCAGCTCAAAGCGGCATATGAGGGCGCTGAAATTGAGTTAGAGGATTATACATATTTTGACTATATTGATGACGAAATCAAAGCTGAAAGCAGTGAAGAATACAGCAAAGCTGAAAAATTCTTTGATGATATGATGAGGAATTTTGAGTCGGCGTCCGAAATAACTCCCGATTCAGGCTCACAGGGAGATAACGGCAAGCTTGCAGAAGTAAATGTTCCCTTTGATTTAGCAGAGATTGAAGCTTTCTGTAATAAAAACGGTGTTACACCTGCACAGCTTTTCCTGGCAGCCGCTTTCTATTCAGTGTCACGCTTTACAAATTCAAGAAATGTATATCTCAGCACAATCAGCAACGGCAGAAGCGATATGCGTCTGACGGATTGTTTTGGTATGTTTGTTAAAACATTACCTCTCGGAATTGAGATTGAAGATATTTCGGCGCTTGAATTTGTTAAAAAGAGCAAGGCTGTTTTTACGGGCGCAATAGAAAATGAAATTTATCCTTATTCAAAGATTTGTTCAAAATTCGGATTTGCACCGAATATAATGTACGAATATCAGATTGGTGTAACGGACGATTTGAAAATTGACGGCGAAGCTGTTGAGAGAAATTTCTTTGATATGGAAATCACAAAGTTTAAAACTGCAATTTATATTGAAAATTATAGAAATCAGCCCTGTATTGTTGTCCGTTACAATGAAGCACTTTACAGTAAAGACCTTATGCAGACGCTTGTAAAATCAATTTTCAATACGACTATGCACATTATTTCTGCGCCGGATTGTAAGATAAGGAAAATTTCTCTGCTTGATGACAGTCAGATTGATGAGCTGAACAGCTTTTCCTTAACACGCATTGCTCCTGTTGAAACAAAGCTTTTGCATAAAATGTTTGAGAATCAGGTTGAAAAAACTCCCGACAACAATGCAATTACAGCCTGTGACGGAACCCTTACATACAGAGAGCTTAACCGCCGTGCAAATGTTACTGCAAACGAGCTTATTGCAAGAGGCTTGAAAAAGGGCGGAAAGGTTGTTGTACTGCTTAGCAGAACCTCAAAAATTTTCTCAACCATTTTCGGTATCCTCAAAGCAGGCGGAGCATTTATTCCGACCTGTCCCGACTATCCGCGGGAAAGAATCAACAGCATTATCGAGGATAGTGAGGCTGATTTCGTAGTAACCGAGGGCGAGCTTGTCAATGCTTACGATAAAACGGTAGATGTAGATTTACTTCTCGGCGGTGAAAATTGCGAAACACCTGACATTGATGTAAGTCCCGAGGATTTGGCTTATCTTATTTACACATCAGGCTCAACAGGAAAGCCAAAGGGCGTTATGCTAAAACATATTGGAATTGCAAACTATTTAAGTTATAGCGATGCAAACCCTCAGGTAAAGTATGTTGTTGATAATTGCAAGGCTTACGGCTCTGTAACGACAGTATCATTTGATATGTCGCTTAAGGAAACAGTACTTTCATTATGCAACGGTCTGACGCTTGTCTTTGCAAGCGATGAGCAGACTGTTAACCCGATTTCCCTTGCAAAATTTCTTAAAGAAAATAACGTTGATGCCTTCAACTCAACTCCTTCAAGGCTCTTGCAATATATGGAGCTTGATGAATTTGCACAAGCGATGGCTGACTGTAAGGTTGTTCTTTCGGGCGGAGAGAAATATCCCTATAAGCTCCTGAGGCTTCTCCGTGAAAAAACTAATGCAAAAATTCTTAATACTTACGGTCCTACCGAAATTACAGTTTCGTCAAACTGCAAGGACCTTACAAACGCTGATGAAATTTCAGTCGGAAAGCCGCTTTTGAACTATGTTGAACATATAGTTGATGCGGACAACAATTTGCTTCCTGTAGGAGTTGTCGGAGAGCTTCTGATTTCAGGCTGCGGAGTTGCACTTGGCTACAATAAGCTTCCCGAGCAGACCCAAAAAGCATTTATTGAATTTAACGGCGAAAGAACCTATCGTTCGGGGGACTATGCCAAGTGGACCGAGAACGGTGATGTTATAATACTGGGCAGAACCGACAATCAGGTTAAGCTCAGAGGTCTGAGAATTGAGCTGGGCGAAATTGAAAAGTGCCTGTCAAACATCAACGGCATTAAGAGCGCAGTTGCTCTGATAAGAAAGGTGAATAACGCTGACGCTATATGTGCCTACTACACATCGGATATTCAGCTTGATACGGAATTTATCAAAACTGAGCTTAAAAAATCCTTAACTGATTATATGGTTCCTGCGGCATATGTTCAGCTTTCTGAAATGCCTCTGACCCCTAACGGCAAAATCAACACGAAGCTTTTGCCCGAACCTCAGTCGTACGAAAATAAAACAGGAGTTAAACCGACAACTGCTCTTGAAAAAACTATGTGCGATATATTTGCCAAGGTTCTGGAGCTTGATAAGGTTTATGCCGATGATAATTTCTTTGATATAGGAGGCAGCTCGCTGACCGTAACAAGGGTGATTATTCTTGCCAATAAGAGCGGTATTGAGATTACATACGGCGACGTATTTGAAAACCCGACCCCTGCCGCACTTGCAAAGCTTTGCGAAAAGAGTGATGTGAAGAACGACTTTGAAGATTTGGGCAACTATGATTACAGTAATATAGAAAATGTGTTGCTTAAAAATAATCTTGAAAGCTTCAAAAACGGAGATATGCAGGAGATAGGCGATGTACTCCTTACGGGTGCCGCAGGATTCCTGGGAATACATATTCTTTATGAACTGCTCCACAGATACAGCGGCAAGATATACTGTCTGCTGCGTGACAAGAATCACAATCCCGCAGAAGACAGACTCAATATGATTTTTTACTATTATTTTGAAGAAAGTCTGAAAGAAAAATATTCTGACAGATTGACTGTTTTAAGGGGAGATGTCACAGACAGAGAATCGTTTGACAAATTCCTTGATTTCAATATTGATACCGTGATAAACTGTGCCGCAAATGTAAAGCACTTTTCAAAGGGAACAGACATTGAAGATGTCAATTTGTACGGAACGCTTAATGTAATAGATTTCTGTAAGCAGGCAGATGCTCGTCTTATTCACGTTTCAACTATGAGTGTTGGCGGTATATATGTAGGTGAGCAGGGAGAGGTAACTCATCTTATGGAAAATCTGCTTTATTTCGGACAGCAGACAACATCTAAGTACACGCTTTCAAAATTCCTTGCCGAAAGGGCTATTCTTGAAGAGGTTTCAAAAGGCTTTAATGCAAAAATTATGCGTGTCGGTACGCTTTCCGCAAGAAACAGCGACGGCGAGTATCAGATTAACTTTACCACAAACACATTTATGGGCAGGCTCAAATCCAATATTATCATCGAAAAATATCCGTATGATATGATAGAAACGCCGTTTGAGCTTTCTCCTATAGATTTTGTTGCAAAAGCAATCCTGCTTCTGTCACAGACTCCGAAGGACTGTACTGTATTTCACCCGTTCAATAATCATATGCTTATGATGGGCGACTTATATATGGAGATGGACAAAATCGGACTTCACTCGCAGGCGTCAGAAACAGAGGAATACGAAAAGGCGCTGGAAGAAGCAAAGCAAAATCCGGAAAAGGCAAAAATTCTTTCCAGTATGCTTGCCTACCAGAATATGGCGCACGGTCAGAAGATATTCTCCGTCGGAAAGAGCAATAAATACACCATGCAGGTGCTCTACAGAATGGGATTCCACTGGCCTGTGACATCGCTTGACTATATGAAACGCTTTATCAATGCGCTTCGGGGACTTGGTTTCTTTGATTTTAACTAAGGAAACGCTGAATATATCTATTAAACTGTAAATGAGCAAAAATAAAAATTTGCAAAAAGAAAAGAAACTAAAGCATTTTATATATAATGTTCTTGCCACAAAAAGGAAAAGCCGTGCAGCCCGAAAAGGCTGCGCGGTTAGTGCTTCCTATAGTATAGGGTTGTTTCGCTTGCAGAATACGGAGAAAATCCTACAGTAGAATACGGAGAAAATGCTAAAACATATTGCAATTTTATCAGATATATGTTATACTATTATTCATAACGAACGATTTAAATGAAAGAGGGCGATTATTGGCAAATTACACAGAGTAACAATGGAATGCAAAAAATTGAGCTTATGGAAAAATGTTATGACGGTTTTGTCGATTTAGGATTACACGGCACCGGTATTCGAGTGTTGGAAAAGCATTGCGGATATAACAAATCTATTACAATTTTACGAGTTATTCTTTTCATTATATTTTTTATTGAAAGGTGGTAAACACAATGTTATCAAAGTCTAAAAGAATTATGGTGGGATTTATCTCAGCTGTACTTTCCTTACTGGTTCTATTCTCTTCATGTGTTATAGCTTCTGCGACTGAATTAACAGAGGCGGAAACAAATTCCGATTCAAGCAGTTTATCAAATGCATCAAGTGTTTTTTCTTCAGCTTCAGACCAAGAGATTATTAACGATATTGTTGATTTGTTAGAAGCTAGTTTTCCCCCTAAAGGAGCCGCTCAAAAAGCTGTGAGTTGGGCTACAAATCAATTTCTTTCAAAAGTACTGCATATAGAAACTGCAGACCAGAAATTTAACAAAACAGTATTGAGTAAACTTGACGATCTTATGGCCGGTCAGACCATGCTTCAGAAAAGTATGGAAAAGCTTTCAGATCAGGTTGAACGTGGAGAATTAGCTAAGTTTCTTAATGACTTTGGTGAATTTATTAATGAAAATAAAGCAACAAAAATTTATAATACATTATTATTTATAGACGAAAATCAAAAAAATGGGACATATTCAGAAAAGCAAGCCGCTGCAAGCAGACTTCAAACTCTTACTACTAATCGTGGTCTAACTATGGAAACCATGGGCAGTACGGATACAGATATTGATAATTATACAGAAAAACTTTACTCAGCATTGACCAGAAAAATGAAAGTTGCTTATAAAGACGGTGTCAACAGTGATGATGACATATTTGAAATCAATTATCAATATTTAAGACGCAAGTACCATTGGGAAAATCAGGCATATGAAGAATGGATTGCTTTTCAGAATCAAGCCTTTGGTACATTCTCTATTGCTGTAACTATTGACAGATATTCGCTTTTAGCAAGAAAGGAAAAAATAGAGGATTATAATAAAAAGCTTCCATCAGGTTCAGACGAGATGCCTACTGCTGAGATTGATAGTCAATTAGCGACTCTTGATAAGTATGTTGAAGAAATTAAAGAACTAAAGAAAACTTGGAAGGTTCCTGAACGCACGACCGAGAGATATTACTGGACTCCCGGACACGAAATACTTTTTTATATAACTCCAAACACACAAGGTATTCCTCAGGAAAATAAAAAAGCCGGAGTCGGAAATACAAATGCATTAAATAATGCAAAGGGTCTTTGGCATAATATTCATCATCCGACAGTAAAATACAGTTTTTGGAAACCGTTTTTAAGATATGAAGGCGGGAAAGATCCATTAATTAATTATGATCAATTAAATACGATTTATAATGATTATGATGGTAAGAAAAGTTTGTATGAAATATTCTTCTCTGAAGATGAGGGACATTTCGATAAGCCTAATAAGGTTGATAAAAATTGCACATTCGTTATTGATGAACAAAAATCTGTAAAAACAGGAAAAAGCTACCCTCTGACTTTTAAACCACATTTCTTTAGTGCTGACCAGGTTTATTGCTATGGAGTATATAATTCACAAATCAAAAAGGGAAAATTGCCTTCTCCGGGTGAAATACTTCTTTGTTCTTATCACCGTGCTTCTGCAGAACCTCAAACCGGTAAGAATTGTGTAGGTATAGGCGTTAAAAGTGTAGGAGAGCTTGAACATCCTTCAAATAGTCAGGAAACCGTAAAAGAAGGAACATATAATGATTATAATGAAACTATTGTATGGTCGGAAAATATGGATGACATACAGTTTACTCTCTCAGATAATATAGGAGATTTAGATTCAGTAAGTGTTGATGACAATATCATTACTGAAGATAAATACAGTATCTCCGATGATAAAACACAGATCACATTAAAGAAGGAATTTTTGCTCACCTTAGAAGATGGTACACATACACTTGTTGTAGAATCAAGTAATGCAATTAACCGTTTTAGTTTCACAGTGAAAGCTGAAACCACTCCGTCTGCACCGGATAATTCTACATCAGACGGACAAACAAACTCAACAAAAACAGATATTGTTTTTCCTAAAACAGGAGATTCAAACTCCCGGATAATCTGGATTTATCTATCTGCATTTGCAGGCCTGATACTAATTATTGCCCTTAAAAAGCATAATAAAATAAGCCGATAAAAACTTAATAAATTTAATAACGGCGTTGAACTTTAATAAATGGTTTAACGCCGTTATAATATATCTTTATGCTATCCTGTTTCTTCTATATCTATATTTTAAATAAAAAAGAGCTTAGCAGATAATTTAATTTGCTAAGTATATTTGAGATTTACTCGGCAAAATTTACAGCAGGTACTGTACTGTATGAAAATAGTGAGTATGGGCGGCATTATCCTTTGAATAACCCTTTTGATTATCATTGATAATGTAATGTTCTATTATTCTGATTGAAAAGCATATATAAATCAGTTATAATTATGAATATAAAAGATTCGAAGAAGGTAAAGAAAATGACAATCAATATGATATCGGAAGATAATCAGATTATACTTTCATTATCGGGCAGGCTTGACGCAGCAAACGCTCCAAAGCTTGAGGCTGAGCTGAAAAAAAGTATAATCGGAGTTGAAAAGCTTGTTTTTGATTTTAAGGAGCTTGAATATATTTCTTCAGCCGGACTTCATGTTTTGCTTAATGCTCAGAAAGTTATGAATAAGCAGGGTGAAATGATAGTACGCAATGTAAACGATACAATAGCTGATGTTTTTGAGATAACAGGATTTGTCGATATACTTACCATCGAGTAATTTAATCTATAATTTAGAACAACTGGGGAAATAAATATGCCTATGTTTGTGAAACTGTCACTTATGGCGGCAGTGCCGGTAATATTCTCGGTACTTATGTATCTGATTGATAAAAAAACAGGA
Organism: bacterium; assembly: GCA_022774755.1. Classification (GTDB taxonomy): domain Bacteria; phylum Bacillota; class Clostridia; order Oscillospirales; family Acutalibacteraceae; genus Ruminococcoides. The sequence goes on along the minus strand of JALFLK010000013.1, from coordinate 80,371 downwards.
TTCAATAAATTAAAATACGCATATAAGCAGATTATGATAGGGCTTGTCTTCGGCATAATTGCAATTTGCGGTACTGAATTTGGCGTTAATGTTGACGGTGCGACTATTAACGTCCGTAACGCAGCACCGCTTTGTGCTGGTCTCATTTTCGGTGCGCCTGCCGGAATTATCTCCGGAGTAATCGGCGGAACAGAGCGTTTTTTTGCGGTATTCTGGGGTGCAGGTTCTTATACGCAGATAGCTTGCTCCATCACGACGGTATTAGCAGGTGTTTTAGCTGCTGTAATGCGTAAATTTTTGTTTGGCAACAAAAAAACATCTTGGTTCTACGGATTAGTTATTGCAATTTTAACTGAGATATTTGATATGCTGATGATATTCTTAACTAATTTGTCAGACGTGCATACCGCGTTTACTATTGTTCGTAAATGTACATATCTTATGGTTTCTTTAAATGCGTTGGCAGTAATGTTTTCGATTTTACTCATTTCATTTATAGGAAACCATAAAAGACGGGAACGCCACGATATACGCAGGATATCCCAGACATTCTCACGTTGGCTGCTTTTATGTGTATCTGTTGCGTTTGTTATAACGATAAGCTTTTCAATGTTTTTGCAGTCGCAGCTCACGCAAAGCGACACACTTGAATTATTAAATCTTAATATTGATGATGTAAAAGCCGATATAAGCGATGCGTCAGATAAAAATTTACTGGATTTAACAAAATTGATTGCAAATGATATTTCAAGACAGGATGATATCTCAGGAGATTACCTCGACGAGCTTAAAGAAAGGTATGATGTGGCTGAAATAAATATAGTTGATAATAGAGGAATCATTGTATTATCAACCTACGACGCCTTTATTAATTACAATATGAACGGCGGTGAGCAATCAGAAGAATTTCTTGTGTTGCTCGACGGCGAGACCAAGGAATTTGTGCAGAAATACCGTCCGACTGCTTCTGACTCGAGTATTATGAGAAAATATGCCGGAGTTGCTCTTGGCAGCGGTTTTGTTCAGGTTGCTTATGACGCACAACGTTTTCAGCGTGATATTGACAAGCAGGTGATTGGCGTTACCCGCAACCGTCATGTCGGGGAAAACGGCTCGATAATAATCGCAAATGAAAAAGGGGAAATAGTAAGTGACAGAAATGATAACGAGGGAGAAAATATCGGTATTACAGGAATAAGTATTGATACTGATACTACGGCGCAGGAGGAATGCTTTACTGCCGAGGTTTACGGACAACCGTGTTATTGTATGTATGTGGTGCCCGAGGGATACTATGTTATTGCGGTTATTCCTCAGGAGGATGTAGAGTTTTCAAAAGATTTATCAATTTATATAACAGCGTTTATGCTTTTTCTTGTGTTCGGAGCACTTTTTATCCTTGTGTACCTGCTTATTGAAACGCTTATCGTCAACAACATCCGCAAGATAAATAATTCTCTTGCTGAAATTACAGGCGGCAACCTTGATGTTGTGGTTGATGTCCGCAGTAATGAGGAGTTTGCTTCGCTTTCAGATGACATTAACTCAACCGTTGTTACACTGAAAGGCTATATAGCTGAGGCAGCAGCACGAATTGACAAAGAGCTTGAATTTGCAAAGACTATCCAATATTCAGCTTTGCCAAGTGTATTTCCGCCGTATCCGAGCAGGACTGAATTTGATATTTACGCAAGTATGACAACAGCTAAAGAGGTCGGCGGTGATTTCTATGATTTTTACCTGCTTGGTGAAAGCAGATTAGCATTTTTAATTGCCGATGTTTCCGGCAAGGGTATCCCGGCTGCAATGTTTATGATGACCTCAAAAACGCTGATAAAAAGCCTTGCAGAGGCAGGAAATGAAATAAACGATGTATTTACACTGGCAAATGAAAAGCTTTGTGAAAATAACGATGCCGGAATGTTTGTTACGGCATGGATGGGAATTCTTGATTTAAAAACCGGGCATATTGACTTTGCAAATGCCGGTCACAATCCGCCGCTTATTCGCCGCAAGGACGGTGCTTTTGAGTTTCTGAAATGCCCTGCGAGATTTGTTCTTGCCGGAATGGACAGTATAAAATACCGCAAAAATGAACTTCAGCTTGAACCGGGAGATGAAATTTTCCTTTATACCGACGGCGTGACCGAAGCAACCGATATTCAGGAAAACGCTTACGGCGGCGACAGATTGCTCAGACTCCTGAACGAAAATAAATGTGTTGATTCAAAGTCGCTGTGCGAGCTTGTAAAGGATGATATAGACAGATTTGCAGGAGACGCTCCGCAATTTGACGATATTACTATGCTTAGTCTTAAGTACAATAATAAGATGGAGTAGGAACAAAAATGAAAGAATTAACCATTGATGCAACTGTGGATAATATTACATCGGTAACCGATTTTGTTGATGAGCAGCTTGAAGCTTTCGGATGTCCTTTAAAGGCGAAAATGCAGATTGACATTGCTATTGACGAATTGTTCGGAAATATTTCTCATTATGCTTATAAACCCGATGTAGGTCCTGCTACAGTTCGAGTCGAAGTAAACGAAAATCCTCTTGCAGTTATTATCACCTTTATTGACCATGGAGTGCAGTATGATCCGCTTTCCGCTGAGGAGCCCGACACAACGCTTTCGGCGGAAGAACGCAGGATTGGCGGCCTTGGAATATATATTGTTAAAAAAAGTATGGATGAAATTACTTATGAATATAAGGACGGACAGAATATACTTAAAATAAAGAAAAACATTTAGACAAGGGTGTTGCTATGAATAATCAGATTTTCAGATGAGCAAAAATTTAGAAAAATTATGATGTAAGCATTCGTGAAATATTTATAAATTTATTTTATTTCCATATCAAATTTGCGCTTATGCAATATAATTATAAAGGGAAAAATTCGTAAATTAAAACGCTGAAACATATTGCAATTTAATCAAATGTATGTTATACTTTTTATTCAGAACAAACGATTCGAATAAAAAGGGGCGATTATTTGGCCAATTATACAGAGGAACAATGGAATGCAAAAAAAACTGAGCTTATGGAAAAATGTTATGACGGTTTTGCTGATTTAGGACTTAACGGCACCGGTATTCGTACCTTGGCAAAGCATTGCGGATATAACACATCTATGATTTATACATATTTTAAGAATTTAGATGATCTGATCCTCCAATCCACAGAATACTGTATGAGTAAGGTGGAAGATGACTTTATGGCGAAAGCTCCCACAGATGTTGAGGACTTGTGGAGGTTTATTGATGAGATACCATACTGGACGGCAAAAAAACACGGAAAGAAATACCGTCTGATGTATCAGGTTTATACCCACCCGAAATACAGGGAGTACGGTAAGAAATTCTTTGCAGGTGTTGATAAGCGTTATACCGAATATGCAAAAAACTTAGAAGGCAAGCTGGGTATTCCCTATCAAAAGCTGACGCCGCTAATATTCATTATGATTCGAGCTTGCGTACATTACGCATTATTTGAGGATGAATTTTATCTGAAATCCCAGATAGAAGTGCTGAAAGAAAGTTTGGAACTCTTTGTTTTGAAATATAACCCGAAAGCAAGGTCATATATTCATGAAGAATAAGTTAAGAAATCACTGATTATATTACTTAAGCATTAAAAAGAGATATCGATATTGATAAGGAAATAAAAAATCTATTAACCAATGGTATTTATACCAAACTTAAAAGGAGGAGACAGTATGAATAAAGTAAAGAAGCGTATTTTAATAGTTTTTTTGGCGATTTTAGCGGTTGTTGTATTAGCCGTCGCTGCATTTTTGGGACTGTATTTCACCAGGATCCAGACTTTCAGCAGTATTGAGAAGCTGACAGATTATCAGGATGGCTACAATCTCTATCGCATGGACGTCCAATACGATTACAATCTTGACAATATGATTGATTACGGCATTACGGACGATCAGACGATGATCGACGCAATTGTGAAAGAGGCGCTGCCGCTGCTGCCTGTGAAGATCAAAGCGCCCAATTTCGCCTGTACGGCATTTACTCTGACCGATACGGACGGCGACGTTCATATGGGACGTAATTACGACTTTAGTAAAGATACATCTGCTATGTTGGTTTACTGTTCTCCAAAGGACGGATATAAGTCTATTGCCTTTGCCGCACTTGACAATGTTTCGGCAAATGTGCCGGATGAGAATATCAAAAATAAGATGGCGAGCCTGACTGCACCTTTTGTATGTCTTGACGGTATGAACGAAAAGGGTGTGTCCATCGCCGTGCTGACGCTGGACAGCGAGCCTGTGCATCAGAACACCGGCAAGCCTGTTATTTCGACCACGCTTGCTATACGCCTTGTTCTTGATAGGGCGGCAACCACAGAGGAAGCGGTGGAGCTTTTGCGGAGCTATGATATGTTCGCTTCAAGCGGCAGGGACTATCATTTTTACATCACCGATGCATCAGGTGACGGCAGAGTAATAGAGTATGACATTAACGGCGAACCAAGAGAGCTTATAGATACTCCGTCAGAGGCGGTTACTAATTTCTTAATTCGTCATAAGGATAAGGTGCTTCCGAATCAGAAAAACGGTATCTACGGTCACGGCAGGGAACGCTATGACGCCGTGCTGAAGGTGCTGGATACGGAAAAAGGCAATTACACCGAAGATACCGTTTGGAACGCAATGAAATCGGCGGCACAAGACCCCAACCCCGATGACATCACAAGCAACACCCAGTGGTCCGTTGCGTATAATAATACTGACCTTACCGCCGATATCGCCATCCGCCGCAACTGGGAGGATGTAACACACTGCGAGCTGGAAAATAAGGTAACAACGCCGGTAAAATGAGTTATACCTGGTGTTTACGGCAAAAAGAAAAAGTATTCTGCAAAGTAAAATCAATTAAAGCGATTTGACACATACGCAAATGCCCCTCCTATTAGGTACAATGTATCTAACGGGAGGGATTGTTTATGTTATAGGAAATTGCTAGGCTGTGCTCGGGCATAAAAGGATGTTTTCAGCAAAATGGGAAATTGCTCGGCTGCGCTCTGTAATAAAACCCGAACATCTTTGAACGACATAGATAAAGGGTAATGCGTTTGACGGTTAAGTTTGATTTTATGGCGAATAGAATAGCAACGGCATAAAGAACACAGCAAAGAACACAGGCATTTTTGTGCAAAAGAAAAATCCCGAAAGTCCAGTATCTATCGGACTTCCGAGATTCAAAGGTTTGGTGCGAGTGACGGGACTTGAACCCGTACGTCAAAGACACACGCCCCTCAAACGTGCCTGTCTGCCTATTCCAGCACACTCGCATTTACTCGGCTGGATTAAATCAGCAAGTAAGATTATATCAGTATATATTTAAAAAGTCAATATGTTTTTTGTAATTTTATCAAATAAATTTGCCGGCTGTGAGTTGCAAACACAAAATACGAATTGCATAGGACTTTACTCCGCACTTATTCGTTTTCGCTCCAAAAGAACCAGGTCTGTGTTGCTTACTCTGCCGTCTTGGTTAAGGTCGGCGGCAATCAGCTGTGAGTTTGAAAAGTTGTTCTTGCCCAAAAGATACCCGAACATTGCGCTTAAATCCAGGGTATTAAGGTTCCCTTCGCCTGTAAGGTCGCCTGAAACGCAGAGGGTATATGATGTTTTCCCCGTTGAGTTTTCAAACACTGCTTTCATACCTGTGCCAACCTGTCCTTTGGTGACGGGCTTGTTATCTTGGCTTATTACGCTGACTTTTTCTTTTATCAGAAAGCTGTTTCGAAACCGGGATACGGTTGTTTTGCAGTCGATATTACTGATTGTGCCTGTATTACGGTCAACTATAAAAGTCGGCGATGTAAGCTCTAAATCGCTTATTTCCTCCGCTGTGGGAGTTTCCTGCTCCGGCTGGGTGTATTCGGGGCGTTCAGGGGACGAGGTTGAATCTGTTTGCTCCGTTGCAAATGTGGGCTGTGAAGCGGTTTCGTCGGTAAATGATTTAAGTTCTCCTTCACTTATACTTTCCACAGTCATACTATCATCGCAAAAACCGCCTGCGTAAATTTTTTCGTCCATACGGCACAGAACATCAATGTTAAAATCAAATTTGTAATATACTTCGTTATCGGGCTTGGATTTGTCAAAGCCCCTTATTTTTTTGCCGTCTGAGTACAATACATAATTTTCAGAAGAACAGCATAGGGAGTTGTTCCTTCCAAAATCGGCTGTGATAGCTGCATTGCCGCCGCTGACGGTTATCAGCTTTCCGCTTGAGTCGCAAAATTCATCTTTACCGACAACGGTGCAGGGGAGTATCATGGGGTCGCTGAGGCTAATCGGGGTGAGACTGCCGTTTTTGAGAACAAAAAGTTCACCGTCCGAAACGGCGTATATTTCCCCGTTAATAAACATCAGCCTGTCGCAGGAAGAATTAAGAGCTACTTTGTTTTTCAGCTTTCCCTTTGATGAAAAGACAAGTATTTCGCAACGACCGTTATCCTGACTTGAAACATATAAATTATAATCATTGTCAACAGCCGTGATTTCTTTCCAGATTTTTTGGTTAAATGAAAGATTTATCTTGTTTTCGTAGCTTCCGTCGAAAGAACTAAATGTAAAGTCGTAAAACATATTTCCGTCGTCTTCACGGGGGTTGGAGACTATGCAAAATCCGTTGCCGGAAAAACTGCAAAAGCTGATGTCGGAAATGCCGTCAAGCTGATTTTTGCTTTGGATTGGTTCGATAAAATCATAATATACCGAACTGCCGTTGACGCCGCCCAATGCAAGCCCGTCCTCTGTGAAAATAAACTCCGGAGTGTCACCGCTTGCTGTATTGTCAAATGTAATTTTGTTCAGAGCAGATGTATATATGCCGGCGCTGATTAAGACTGCAAGCACAGCTATTGCGCCCATTATGCCCATAAATTTATTCAGCTTAATTTTCCTCATCTCCAAATGAAAAAGGGCAACAGCACTGGCGACTGTTGCCCCGGTATTTGATTTATTACTCCTGAGGCATTTCCCAGTTGTGCCAAACATTTTGAATATCGTCGTTGTCCTCAAACATATCGAGCATTTTCTGCATATTCTCACGGACAGCAGGGTCGTCGATTGTTGTGTATGTGTTGGGGACCATTTCGATTTCGGCAGATGCGAAGGTGTAGCCTGCATTCTCCAAATCCTGCCTAACTGCGCTGAAATCCTCGGGCTCTGTGTAAACGGTGAAAATATCGTCGTCTGCCTCAAAGTCGGATGCGCCGAATTCAAGAGCGTCCTCCATAACCTTGTCCTCGGATTTGTCAAGGTCTTCGCGCTCAATTACAAGCACGCCCTTTTTCTGGAACATAAAGCCTACGCATCCCGGCGTTCCCATATTTCCGCCGAATTTATCGAAGTAGTGCCTAACATCGCCTGCGGTTCTGTTTCTGTTGTCGGTCAGAGCCTCTACAATAACGGCAACGCCGCTGGGACCGTAGCCCTCGTATGTAACTGCCTCGTAGTCTGCGCCGTCGTTTCCGCCTGCGGCTTTTTTGATTATGCGCTCAATGTTATCGTTAGGAACATTGTTTGCCTTTGCTTTTGCAATACAATCTCTAAGCTTTGAGTTTACACTTGGGTCTGCGCTTCCGCCGTCACGGACTGCAACGGCAAGCTCTCTGCCGATTTTGGTAAAAACCTTTGCCCTGGCGGCGTCGTTTTTGCCCTTTTTCTGCTTGATTGTACTCCATTTATTATGTCCTGACATAAATTCACATTCTTTCTGTATTCTAATATATTACACAAAATTATATCATAACAGCATACATTATGTAAACCTGAAAAATGGTTACAATATAGTTACAAATCTATTGCCAAAACAAATGCGTGATGATATTATATAGTAATAAGTAAACAACGGCGCTTGCAGGAGGATTTAATATGGCTCTTTTCAGAGAAATAACTAAGGACGACAGAGAGTTCTTTTTGGAAAGCGTTAAAGATTTTTATACCTCTCCTGCCGTTATTCATCCTGTTCCCGAAGAAAACTTCCACAATACCATTAACGACCTTATGTCAGAAAGTCCCTATGAAAAATGCTTTATTTTTGAGCACGGCGGAGAAAAAGCAGGCTATGGGCTTGTTTCGCTGACGTGGTCAAACGAGGCGGGCGGTTTGGTGGTTTTAATCGAGGAGATTTATGTAAAGGAAGCTTTCAGAGGACAGGGTATCGGCTCGGCTTTTTTAGAATTTTTAGAGGGAGCTTTTAAAGAGGCCAAGCGTTTCAGACTTGAGGTTGAGCGTGATAATCTTGACGCTGTCAGGTTATATGAGAGGTGCGGATTTTCTGAGCTTTCATATATGCAGATGATTAAAGAAAAATAGTGCGAAAGAAGTACTGCAAACTGCACGAAATATACTTGCTGAATTTATAGATGATTTTTACAGGAAAGGGATGTGTTATGATTAAATCAATGACAGGCTTCGGCAGAAGTCAGCGTACTGTTGACGGCCGTGAAATTACCGTGGAAATAAAAAGCGTTAACCACCGATATTTTGAATTTTCCTGCCGTACAACACGGGGCTACGGATTTTTGGAAGAAAAGCTTAAAAGCTATATTTCTCAAAGAGTTGCAAGAGGCAAAGTGGATATGTTTGTATCTCTTTCTGCCCCTCAGGATGAGCAGGCAACCGTTACGGTGAACCACAGGCTTGCTTCGGGTTACATAAGCGCTATGAGAGAGCTTGGAAAAACCTACGGTCTGGCTGATGACATTTCAATAACAGCCGTAGCAGGTTACCCCGACATCTTTACCGTAAGCCGAGAGCCCGAGGATGAGGAAAAGGTGTGTTCCGATGTTCTTTCTGTTGTTGACGAGGCGATGGAGGCGTTTATCTCAATGAGAGAGGCAGAGGGCGAAAGGCTTAAAGCGGATATTCTGGCAAGGGTTGAAACAATTTTGTCCATTGTTGAAAAGATAGAAAAGCGTTCTCCCGAAACCGTTTCGGAATACGAAAAACGCTTAAAGGACAAAATTACGGAAACATTAGGCGACAGAACCATTGACGAGCAGAGGGTGCTGACAGAGGTTGCCATTTTCTCCGACAAGGTAGCCGTTGCGGAAGAAACCGTCCGACTGAGAAGTCATATGGCCCAGCTTAAGAAGTTCTTTGAAGGCGATATGCCTGCCGGAAGAAAAACCGACTTTATTATTCAGGAAATGAACCGAGAGGCAAACACTATCGGCTCCAAGGTTCAGGACGCCGAAATTGCTCATATGGTGGTTGACATAAAGGCGGAAATTGAAAAAATAAGAGAACAGGTTCAAAATGTGGAATAGGGTGATACAATGAAACTAATAAATATAGGTTTCGGCAATCTTGTTTCTGCAGGCAGGATTATTGCTGTTGTTGCTCCCGACTCTGCTCCTGTTAAGAGAATTGTTCAGGAGGCAAAGTCAAAGGGAATGTTGATTGACGGCACCTGCGGAAGACGGTGCAAGGCGGTTATTGTTACAGACAGCGACCATGTGGTGCTTTCGGCAATTTCGCCTGAAACTATCGGAAACCGCACGGAAGATACGGAGGATAAAAATGAGCAGTAAAGGAAAACTAATTCTGTATACCGGAGCCTCGGGAGTAGGCAAGGGCACCATAATGAAACAGCTTTTGAAAAAAGACCCCGGTTTAAGGCTTTCTGTTTCTGCAACAACAAGAGAGCCAAGACCCGGCGAGGTTGACGGCAGAGAGTACTTTTTTGTTACCAAAGACAAATTCAAAAAAATGATAGAAGACGGCGGTTTCCTGGAGTATGCGGAATATTGCGGAAATTTTTACGGTACTCCGCAAAAAGCAGTTGAGGAAATGCTCAGTCAGGGACTTAACGTTATTCTTGAAATTGAGGTGCAGGGGGGAGTTCAGGTTATGAAGAAATGCCCCGACTGCACAAGTATATTTATAATGCCTCCGTCAATGGAAACGCTGGAGAGCCGTTTAAGAGGCAGAAACACCGAGCCTGAGGATGTCATTGCCGAAAGGCTTGAAACAGCAAAAAACGAGGTTACATACGCAAAAATGTATCAGCACACGGTTGTAAACGACGACCTTGACAAAGCCGTTGAGGAAGTGCTGGATATTATTCATTCCAAATGACGGAGAGCGTAAAATTTTAAGCCGAATAAGCCGAATAAAAAATCGGACTGTATTTTTGCTTTTAATTGTGTTTATTTTAGGGAAACACTGAATAAATCACATCATAAGATTGTTTGCACATCTTGCTTGCATCTTTTCCGTCAGCCTGCCTAAAAAATCCTCGTAATGCGTCAGCATTACTGCGGTTTGTTTGTGCAACCCGACAAAAAATCTGACGGCGCAATATGCACATACGATTTAATCAGTGTTTCCTTAGTTTATAGTTTAATTACATAAATATTTTTATAAGGAGTGCTAATAATGCATAAAGTAAATGTTGATGATATGTTTTCAGGAAAAAGGAGCCGTTACGCTCTTGTTATTGCCGTTGCCAAGCGTGCAAGAGAAATAGCAGACGATTTTCAGGAACAGCATATTGTATCGGCTGATAAGCCCGTTCTGCTGGCTATTGATGAATTTAAAGAACATAAATTTAATATTTTAGAGCCTGAGGATGAAGACGAATAATCAGCTTTGCGCCAAGGTTGCGGTTGAAAAAACCGTATATTCCTTTGACCGGCTTTTTGACTACGGTATTCCCGAGAGTATGAAAACAATCAAGCCCGGATGCAGAGTGCTTGTGCCCTTTGGCAGAGGAAGTAAACCAAGACAGGGAATTGTTATGTCTTCCGGCTTTTTAAATGAAGCCGAGGTTGTTGAGCTTAAGAACATAATCAGGGTTCTTGACAAAGAGCCTGTTATGACTGAGGAAATGCTTAAAACGGCTGAGTTTATTAAGGAACGCTGTTTTTGCACCTATTACGATGCGGTTAAAGCAATGTTGCCTGCCGGTATAAATTACAAAATTCAAACCCTTTATACGGCTGTAAAAAATCCCCGTAACGGCGTTTTGAATATTTACGAACAACAGCTCTATGATTTTCTTTCGGCGCAAAAACGCCCCGTTAAGGAGGAAACAGCGCTGTCTGCCTTTTCTTCTGCTGACGAAAGTACACTTGAGAGCCTTGTTGAAAAGGGCTTTGCGGTGAAAACCCGTGAGGCGTTAAGAAAGACAGGGGACGCAAGTATGAAGATGGCGGCGTTAAGCGAAACTGCCGAATTTGACGGAATACGCCTGACGCCTAAGCAAAAAAGCGTTGTTGAGCTTTTGCAGACCGCAGGGGGTGCATCTGTAAAGGAAATTTGCTATTATACCGGAGTGGGCAAGTCTGTGCTTGACGGACTTGTAAAGAAAGGGCTTGTTTTTTATTATGACGAAGAGGTGTTCAGAACACCGAAAATTAGCTCTCCACAAGCTGTTAAGCCTCTGGTTCTTACCGACGAACAGAACAAGGCGTATTTAAAGCTCAAGGAAAGTCTTTTAAGTGGAGAAGCCTCGGTTTCTTTGCTTTACGGAATTACAGGGTCGGGAAAAACCTCGGTTTTTTTAAAGCTTATTGAGGACGCTTTGAAACTTGATTCAGGCGTTATTGTAATGGTGCCTGAAATTTCTCTTACACCTCAGTTTATAAATATTTTTTCTGCAAGATTCGGAAAAAAGGTTGCGGTGTTTCACAGCGGACTTTCCTTCGGCGAACGGCTTGATGAATACAAAAGGGTGAAAAACGGCGAGGCGAAAATCGCCATAGGCACACGCTCGGCGGTTTTTGCTCCTCTTGAAAAAATCGGGCTGATAATAATGGACGAGGAACAGGAGAGCACCTATAAATCCGAATCCACTCCCAGATACCACGCAAGAGATGTTGCAAAATTCCGCATAAACGCCCATAAGGGACTGCTCCTTTTAAGCTCAGCTACACCAAGCGTTGAGAGTTACTATAACGCTCATGAGGGCAGATACGGTCTTGCTGTGCTTAAAAAACGGTACGGCAATGCTGTTTTGCCTAAGGTAGTAATTGCCGATATGAACATTGAGGCACAGCAGGGAAATTACTCGGAATTTTCATCGGTTCTTATTGAAAATTTGCAGTATAACCTCGAGCACGGGCACCAGTCCATACTATTGCTCAACCGCAGAGGTCACAATGTTTATGTTGCCTGCCCTCATTGCGGAGAGGCTGTGACCTGCCCCAACTGCTCGATTACAATGACATATCACAGTGCAAACAACCGACTGATGTGCCACTACTGCGGATATTCCACCGTCTTTGACAATGTTTGTCCAACCTGTCACGGTAAGGGACTTCGCCTTTCCGGCGCAGGAACGCAAATGGCGGAGGAGGAGCTTAAGCGGCTGTTGCCCAATGCTTCCGTGCTTAGAATGGATACGGATTCTACGATGAAGAAGTATTCTCACGAAAGAAAGCTGGAGGCATTTGCAAAAGGAGACTATGATATTTTAATCGGAACGCAGATGGTTGCTAAGGGACTTAACTTTCCCAATGTTACGCTGGTGGGCGTATTAAACGCAGACCAAATGCTTTATGCGGACGATTACCGCAGTTACGAAAGGGCTTTTTCTCTGCTTACGCAAGTGGTTGGCAGAAGCGGTCGGGGCGACAAGCCCGGTATGGCTGTTATCCAGACCTACACGCCTGAGAACAATATTATCTCAATGGCGGCACAGCAGGATTACGAGAAATTCTATGAGGGTGAAATCAACATCCGAAAGGCGATGCTCTATCCGCCCTTTGCGGATATTTGCATTGTGGGCTTTGTGGGTGATAATCAGCAGGGTACCATGAGAACTGCCGGTGAGTTTTTGCAATCCTTTGTAAAATCCGCTTCGGAAAACTACGGCAATATTCCCCTCAGAATTCTGGGACCTTCTCCTGCAAATGTTATGAAGGTAAGCAATAAGTACAGATATAAGCTCATAATAAAATGCAGGAACGACAGCCGTTTCAGAAGTCTGTTAAGCGGGGTTTTGGCTGACTTTGACAAGAAAAAATCCGGCGTTTCCGTTTATGCGGATATGAACGCCGTTACGTTTTAGTTTTACGCTGTTTTTGTTAAAATGCTCAAACAGCTTTAGTTTAAATTTTATTTATAAATTTATATATTTTGATATTTGCGTATTTATGCTTTTATTCTTAGGAGGCAAATATGGCTATAAGACAGATTGTAAAAGAGGGCGACGATGTCCTTACTAAAAAATGCAGAGAGGTCGTTAAGTTTGACGACCGCCTTGCAATGATTCTTGACGATATGACAGAAACCCTGCACCTTGCCAACGGCGTGGGACTTGCCGCACCCCAGGTGGGAATTTTAAGGCGAATTGTAGTTGTTGATGTGGGAGAAGGTCCTATTGAACTTGTTAATCCCGTAATAATTGAACAGTCGGGAGAGCAGGAGGGACTTGAGGGATGTTTGTCATGTCCCGGGGAATGGGGTATTACAAAACGCCCTATGAATGTTACCGTAAAGGCTTTTGACCGAAAGGGAAAGGAGTTTACCGTAAGCGGTGAGGGCTTGCTTGCCAAGGCGTTTTGCCATGAGCTTGACCATCTTGAGGGTGTTCTTTACAAGCAGATTGCCATAAGAATGGTAAGTCCCGAAGAGCTTGAAGAAATTGAGGAAAATAACTGATTATATTTACGAGGTATTGATTTGAACATTATTTTTATGGGAACGCCTGATTTTGCCGTTCCTACCCTTGAAAAGCTGATTGAAACGGATAATAATATTTCTGCTGTTTTTACACAGCCCGATAAGCCCAGAGGCAGAAAAATGGTTATGACTCCTCCCGAGGTTAAGGTCTGTGCATTACAGCACGGTCTGACTGTATATCAGCCTGAAAATTTTAAGGATGAAAAAACTGTTGAGCTTTTAAGGAGCCTTGCTCCCGATGTTATTGTTGTAGCGGCTTACGGAAAAATCCTCCCAAAGTCTGTACTTTATATTCCGAAATACGGTTGTGTAAATGTGCATGGCTCAATTTTGCCAAAGTACAGAGGTGCCGCACCCATTCAGAGGGCGGTGCTTAACGGCGAAAGCGAGACGGGCGTTACCACGATGCTTATGGGCGAGGGTCTTGACACGGGAGATATGCTGTTGGTCAGAAAAACTCCCATTGACCCTGACGAAACCTCGGGGGAGCTTTTTGACAGGCTTGCCCAAATGGGCGCAGAGCTGCTTATTGAAACCTTGAATCAGCTTGAAAAAGGCCGGCTTATGCCGAAAAAGCAGGATGATTCACAGGCAACCTATGCAAAAATGATTGATAAGTCAATGTGTCCTTTGAATTTTCAACAAACCGCCCAACAGGCGCATAATCAGGTGAGGGGTTTACATCCCTGGCCTGTAGCAACGGCTGAGCTCAATGGCGTAAAGCTGAAAATCCACAGGACAAAGGTTTCAGATTTAGAGGGCAATCCGGGTCAGGTGCTTTCTCTTAATCCGTTTGTTGTTGGCTGTAAAGAAAAATCCCTTGAAATTTTACAGCTGCAGCCGTTGGGAAAAAAGATAATGGACGCTCATTCCTATTTATTGGGGCATAAGGTTTCCGAAGGCGATAAATTTGAATAATTGTGTTTGAAAAAGGTGATGTTATGGGCTACTTTAACTATTTATATTATTATGACTGGACTTATATTGCATTTATGATTCCCTGCATATTGATAACTCTGTTTTGTCAGGTTAAGGTTAATTCTGCTTATTCAAAGTACTCAAAAATTCCAAATTCAAGAAATATGACAGGGGAACAGGCGGCAAGACAGGTACTGTATAATAACGGTGTAACCGGTGTTACCATCGAGAGAGTGTCGGGCAAGATGACCGACCACTTTGACCCCCGCACCAACGTAATCAGGCTTTCCGACGGAGTGTACGACAGCGCTACCGTTGCCGCTGTGGGTATTGCCTGCCACGAGGCAGGTCATGCTGTTCAGCATGCTCAGGGATACTTCCCAAACAAGCTCAGGTCGGCAATTCTTCCTTTGGCTCGGCTTGGCTCAACGCTTAGCTGGATTTTGATTGCGGTGGGTTTGTTGATTCCTAACTTCGGCAATTTTGTACTTGATTTGGGTATTATTTTCTTTGCAATGTCAATGCTGTTTACACTTGTAACGCTCCCAGTTGAATTTAACGCTTCTTCAAGAGCGCTTAAATGTATAAAGGAAACCAATATGCTCTCGGCAGAGGAATATCCCGGCGCAAGGAGTGTTTTGCAGGCTGCCGCAATGACTTATGTTGCCGCTGCGCTTACTTCGATTTTGCAGTTCCTAAGATTGCTTTTGATTGTAAACAACAGGCGGGACTGATATGGCAAATCCGAGAAAAATTGCACTTGACATTCTTTTAAAAATTCAAAAGGACGGGGCGTATTCTTCCCTGCTGCTGCAAAACACAGTAAGGGAGAGAGGACTCTCAAGGCTTGATTCTTCCTTTGTTTTTGCCCTTGTTTACGGAGTGTTGGAACGTCTTATTACCCTTGATTTTATTATTAAGAAGTATTCAAAAATTCCCCTTAGGAAAATTGAGCAAAAGACCTTGACTATTTTGCGTATGGGGCTGTATCAGATATTGTATATGGACAAGGTTCCCGATTCGGCGGCTGTGAACGAAAGCGTCAAGCTTGCAAAAAATCTGCGTTTGTCCCATTCGGCAGGCTATATAAACGGAATTTTGCGAAGCTTTTTGCGAAATGACAAAAAGTTTAATTTGCCTGATGACGCCCATAAAAGTCTGCGTTATTCGGTTGAGTATTCCTGCCCCAAAGAAATTATTGATATTTGGCTTAAAGCCTACGGTGAAGAAAACACTGTCGGCATACTCAAAAGTATGTTTAACCGTCCGCCGTTATATTCTAGGGTAAATACTCTTAAGATCAGCCCTGATGATTTAATAAAGGAGCTTGAACGAGAAGGGGTCAAGGCGGAAAAAACAGCATTTTTACAGACCTGTCTTACCCTTGAAAACACAGGCTCTGTGGAGGGGCTTTCGGCATTTAAAAAGGGGCTGTTCTATATTCAGGATATGTCCTCTCAGCTTTGCGTGAATTTTGCCTGCGCAAAACCAAGGCAGATTGTTATTGACGCCTGTTCTGCTCCCGGCGGTAAGGCTCTTGGAATGGCTTTGGATATGGACAACAGGGGAAAAGTTTTTGCCTTTGATATGTATGACCATAAAATCAAGCTGATTAAAGAGGGCGCAAAACGACTGGGAGTTACGGTTGTAAATGCATCTGTCAGAAACAGCAAAACGGACAAGTCAGAACTCCCCCTTGCAGACAGAGTACTTTGCGATGTGCCCTGCAGCGGATTGGGAATTTTGAGAAGAAAGCCCGAAATCCGCTATAAAAGCAATGTTACCGATAATAATTTGCCTGTAATTCAGTATGAGATTTTGCAGAATAATTCCCGTTATGTTGCTTTCGGCGGACTTCTGATTTATTCAACCTGCACCCTTAATCCTGTGGAAAATGCAGAGGTTGCGGACAGGTTTTTAAAGGAAAATCCCGATTTTGAGCCGTATCCCATAAAACTTCCCGTGGGACTCAAAAGGGGAATTGACGAAAAGGAAAATCAGCTTACGCTGTTTCCTCATATAAATAATACGGACGGATTTTTTATTTCTATGTTCAGAAAGCGTGGTAATTAGTTGTTAAAGGATATTAAGTCCCTGTATTTAAGTGAGCTTGAAAAGCTTTTGGCTGACGAGGGATATCCTAAGTTCAGGGCCGGGCAGGTTTCCCTTTGGCTTAAAAAAGGCGTGACGAGCTTTGACGAAATGGGCAATATTCCCAAGGATTTAAGGGGATACCTTAAAAGAAGTTGTTACATTTCTGTTGCAAATATTGAAAAAAAACTTATTTCAATGTATGATGGTACGGTAAAGTACCTTTTTAGGCTTTCTGACGGCGAATGTGTTGAATCGGTTGTTATGAAGTACATACACGGCTATTCAATCTGCGTTTCTACTCAGGCAGGCTGTAAAATGGGCTGCAGTTTCTGCGCTACCGGCAGGGGCGGATTTGCAAGAAATCTTACGCCGTCTGAAATATTAAGCCAGATAGAAACAGCTCAGAAGGATTTGAACATCAGGATTTCCAATGTGGTTTTGATGGGAATGGGCGAACCTCTTGATAATTTTGACAATGTTGTGAGATTCTTGAAGATTGTCAGCAGTGAGGAAAGTCTGAACATCGGGCTGAGGCATATTACTCTTTCTACCTGCGGTATTGTGCCGAAAATTTACGAGCTTGCAGATTTAAAGATGCCTGTTACCCTTTCGGTTTCTCTTCACGCTCCCGATAACGAAACCCGAAGCAAAACAATGCCCATAAACAGGAAATACCCTGTGGAACAGCTTATTAAGGCTTGCATATATTATTTTAACACTACCAAGCGGCGTGTTTCTTTTGAATACGCTATGATAGAAGATGTGAACGACAGCGCCGAAAATGCCAAGGCTTTGGCAAATCTGCTTTCGGTAATGCCCTGTCATGTTAATCTTATCCCCGTGAACAGCGTAAAGGGAACGCTTTACAGAAAAAGCTCTGTAAAACGGCAGAAAGCCTTTGTTGAGATTCTTGAGAAAAGAGGCATAACTGCTACCGTTAGGCGGACCTTGGGCAGTGACATTAACGCTTCCTGCGGTCAGCTGAGAGGAAAACACAAAGAAGAAGGAGGTAAATAGCTTGGAAGTTTTCAGTAAAAGTGATGTTGGACTTGTGAGAAGTCAAAATCAGGACGATTGCCGCTTCGGAGTTATTTCCCCGAGTTGTGTGTGGGCGGTTGTCTGCGACGGAATGGGGGGCGCAAAGGGCGGAAATATTGCCAGCGCTACAGCCGTTGAATATATTGATTCTCAGGTTGAAAAGCTGACCGATGAGAATCTGACAAAGGACGAGCTTGTTAATTTGATGGCGGAGATTGTTGTAAACGCCAACCTTAAGGTGTATGAGCTGGCGTCTTCCGACCCTGATTTGCACGGAATGGGTACCACCTGCGAGTTTGTATTTGTTAAAGATACCACCGTTCATATTGTTCATATCGGCGACAGCCGAACCTACGCTATAAGAGGCGGAAAAATCAAACAGCTTACCGAAGACCATTCGGTTGTTATGGAAATGGTAAAGCGTGGTGAAATTACCACGGAACAGGCTCAGCACCACCCGAATAAAAATTACATTACCAGGGCTTTGGGCATTAAGCCCGAGGTTCATCTGGATTATATAGAGGCAAATTTTATATACGGAGATGTTCTTCTGATTTGTACGGACGGTCTTTCCAACTGTGTTTCAACAGGAGATATGGTAAAAATATGCCACGAAAACCGTGGCGAGGGTTTAACCGACAAGCTTGTTGATAAAGCTAAAGAAGGCGGCGGTTCTGACAACATTACCGTAACGGTAATCTATTAACGGGAGTGATAAATTTGGATAAATACATCGGCAAAAAGCTTGACGGACGTTATGAAATCCATGAACTCATCGGCGTCGGCGGTATGGCTAACGTTTACCGCTGTACCGACACAATCGATGATAGAGAAGTAGCTATTAAAATCCTGAAGGATGAATATTTAAATAACGAAGAATTTATAAGACGCTTTAAAAACGAATCCAAGGCTATTGCTATGCTTTCGCACCCTAATATTGTTAAGGTTTACGACGTAAGCTTCGGCGATATGATTCAATATATTGTAATGGAGTACATTGACGGCATCACCCTGAAAGAGTACATTGAAATGCAGGGCGTCCTGAACTGGAAAGAGGTTGTTCATTTTACAACCCAGATTCTCAAAGCACTCCAGCATGCTCACGAGCACGGTATTGTGCATCGTGATATAAAGCCACAGAATATTATGCTTCTGCAAAACGGCACAATTAAGGTTACGGACTTCGGCATTGCCCGCTTTTCGGATAAAGCCACAAAGACTATGACCGAGCAGGCAATCGGCTCTGTGCATTATATTGCTCCCGAGCAGGCAAAAGGCGACATAACCGATGGAAAGTCCGATATTTATTCCGTTGGCGTAATGCTCTATGAGATGCTTACGGGCAAACTGCCCTTTGAGGCTGACAGCGCTGTTTCTGTTGCTCTTATGCAGTTACAGTCCACTCCTGCAATGCCAAGGGTTATTAACCCTGACATTCCTGTGGGACTTGAGCAGATTACAATGAAGGCAATGCAGAAAGACCCCAAAGACAGGTACCAGTCTGCAGTGGAGCTTCTTAACGACTTGGAGCGATTCAGACTAAATCCGTCTGTAACCTTTAACTATAACTATTTTGTAGATAACGACCCCACAAAGGCTGTCGGCGATTTGCGCCGTGTTGACAGCAGAAGAGCAGTAAGAATGGAGCCTTACCCTGAGGATAAACCCGAGGATTCTGTTGGTGATTCAGACGACGATTATGAGGATGACGAAATTAAAGTTCACAAGCCCTCTTATTATGCTGTTAAAGGTGCTTTGATTTCGGGCTTTATTGTAATAGTGATTGTGCTTTTGCTGTGCGTTTTCAGGGGCTGTTCCACGGCCCAGGCTTCGGATGTTGACGTGCCTCAGCTTGTGGGCGAAAACATTGTTGATGTTCAGCAGGACAATCCTCATAAGTTTAAATATGAAATAAAGAGTAAATATGACGAGTCGAAGCCAATGGGCTATATTATTGCCCAGGAGCCTGAGGCTAATTCGATGAAAATTAAAGAGGGCGCAACAATTACCCTTACGGTAAACGGAACGGATACTAACGTTACAACGCCATTTGTGCTGAATACAGCCGAAAAGGACGCAGTTTCAACTATTAAGGATAAAAATCTTGTTCCCGAAATTGTGTATGTTGAAAGTACTAAGACAGCCGAGGGATATGTTGCAAATGTGTTCCCGAATGCAGGAACGCAGATGACAATCGGCTCCACCGTTTATGTTTATGTTTCAAGCGGAAATAGAGAGGATAAGGTTACTGTTCCCGATGTTTCGGGACTCACCCTTTCTTCAGCAAAAGAAAAGCTTGAGGCGCTGGGACTTACGGTTGTTACAACCTATGACGAAAAGAGCAAGGAGCCTAAGGATACCGTGCTTAACCAGACACCGTTACAGTTTGGCAAGGTGAATAAGGGCACAAAGATTAATCTGACGGTAAGCTCAGGTAAGGGAAGCAAGAGCACCGTTTCTATTTATGTTGACCTTCCGTCAAACGCACCGGATAAGGTTAGTATGACGGTTATTGTTGACGGAGTGGTGGATACTGCATATTCAAAAGAGCTTTATCCCCAGTATTCAAGAACCACAACCCTTCAGTTTGAGGGCTCGGGTGAATCGCACATTGTAGTGCAGCTGGACGGAAGTCCGTACAGGGAGTATAAGATTGACTACTCAACGGGCAATGTTTCCACTACAACCTACGATTACAATCCGCCTACAACTGCCGTACCGACAACTCCCGCCCCCACGGCTGCGCCCACTCCCACGGAACAGCCTGTCACAGAGTTGCCGACAGCAGCTCCGACATTGGCAAACGAGTGGTATTAAAAAATGGAAAATTCAAAGACACTTAACGGATTATTGATTAAAGCTACGGGCGGTTTCTATTATGTAGAAGCCGCCCAAAAAGTATATGAATGTAAGGCAAGGGGAATCTTTCGGCAAAAGGGACATTCGCCCTTGGTGGGCGACAGAGTAGAGATAACCGTGCCCAGGGACGGCTATTGCTCTGTGGATAAAATTCTGCCAAGGAAAAATACCCTCAGGCGGCCGCCCCTTGCAAACCTTGATAACCTTGTGATTGTGTGTTCTACGGTAAATCCTGCCCCAAATACTGTGGTTATTGATAAGATGACTGCGGCGGCGGTATATAACAACATAAGACCGATTATTGTAATTTCAAAGTCCGATTTGTCAGACGGAAGTGTACTTGCCGAAATCTACCGAAAAGCAGGCTTTGACGTGGTGGAATATTCAAGCGACAGCAAGGTCTCTGCTGAACCGCTTAAAAAGCTTATTCACGGCGGAATTTCTGCGTTTACCGGCAACACGGGCGTTGGCAAGTCAACCTTGCTGAATGTGCTTTTCAGCGGATTGAGCCTTGAAACAGGCGAAGTCAGCAAAAAGCTGGGCAGAGGTCGGCACACTACCAGGACCGTTGAACTTTTCAAAATTGACGACAGTTATGTTGCGGATACACCGGGCTTTTCTACGGTTGATTTGGAAAAATATCAGATGATTGATAAGGATGAGCTTCAGCATTGTTTCCCGGAATTTGAGGATTATCTGGGCAGATGCAGGTTTACCTCCTGCGCTCACATTTGTGAAAAGGGATGCAGTGTAATACAGGCTGTTGAAAACGGTGATATTCCAAGATCAAGACACGACAGCTACAAGCAGATGTATAACGAGGTTAAGGATATTAAGTCCTGGCAAAAATAACCCGAATCAGGAGGAATTTATGAGGTGTTTGCTGATTTCCGGCGGATGCGACTGCGGTGAGGATTTTATCAAAAACTGCTTTAAAGACGGAGACCTTGTTGTGTGCGCCGACAGCGGATACGCCTTGTGTAAAAAGGCAGGAATAGTTCCTCATATGATTGTGGGCGATTTTGACTCCTATAACGGCGGTTTTGAGGATTTGCCGAAAAGCGTAAAGGTTGTAAGGCTGAATAACAGAAAAGACGACACGGATACGCTTTCCTGCATTAAAATGGCAGTTGAGCAGGGCTGTGATGAATTTTTATGTGTAAACGCCCTCGGCGGAAGGCTTGACCACCAATATGCCAATCTGTCCTTGCTTTATTTTCTTGCAAAGAATAATTATACCGCTGAGATTTCTTCTCCCCGGGTTCGGGTCAGCGTAATTTGCAATTCAACCAAGCGTTTTGATAATGTGCAGGGCAAGACTTTTTCTGTTTTTGCATTTGGATGCACCGGCGCAACGGTTACCACAAAGGGCAGGGTGGAGTACCCTATGGATAAGTATAAAATGACCTGTGATTTCCCTGTCGGGGTTTCAAATGTGTTTATTGATGACAGCGCAGAGATTATTGCAGAAAACGGAAGCGTTATTGTAATGATAAATCAGACCGAGGTTTGATTTCGGCGAATATGGAGGCTGATTTATTTTGAAAAGTAATTTTTATTAAATGATATGGAGAAAATATGTTTAGGAGAAAATGTAAAAAGTTCTTGCCAAAATGCAGGGGTTATGGTATTATCTGAGTGAAAAGTGAATATTCGGGGGCGTAGTTCAGATGGAAGAATGTTTGACTGGCAGTCAAAAGGTCGTGGGTTCGACTCCCATCGTCTCCACCAGTCGGGTGCCCCGGTACGTAAATTGCGTACCGGGGCATTCTTTATTCTTGAGTTGATTTGTCTGCTTAATTTAACTTGAAGTTTTTTATTATACTACACTCAGCGGTCATATAATACTCACTCTTTGCTCACGATTTATTCAATCTGTGTTAATATTTTCAAGATTTTATATGATATTTCTATATTTTTTACACAAACAAATAATTGAATATTGTCGAACGATGTAGTATAATAATCTTATTATTTATTTTGAAATTTAATTATTTTGAAACAGAGGATGCAGATAATATGAAGCTTTTAGAGGACAGAATTCTCAGGGACGGACATATCGGTAAGGGTAATGTATTAAAGGTTGACAGCTTTTTAAATCATCAGATTGACACAGGGTTCATTTCTGAACTTGGAAAGGAGTTTTACAGACTCTTTAAAGATGAAAACATTACAAAAATCCTTACTATTGAAGCTTCGGGAATCGGTGTTGCCTGTTTAACCGCACAATACTTTAATGTGCCTGTGGTTTTTGCCAAGAAAGAACCCACAGTAAATATATATGCCGATATCTACACCTCTAAGGTGACATCCTTTACTCATAAAAAAGATTATGAAATTTATGTATCAAAACAGTTTATAAACAAAGAGGACCGTATTCTTATAATTGACGATTTTCTTGCAAAGGGCAGTGCATTATCAGCCTTGATTAACCTTATCAATGACGCTGGCGCCGTGACTGTGGGCGCAGGCATTGTTATTGAAAAGGCTTTTCAGGAAGGCGGAAAAATAATCCGTGATATGAACATCAGGGTTGAGTCGCTTGCAAGAATTAAAGAAATGTCGGAAGAAGACGGTGTTATTTTTTGCAGTTAATCTGTAATCAGAGAGCACAGCTCTTTGACATATTTTAACTTATTTTCAGGAGGAATTGAAATGTTCAAAAAGTTATTATCAGTTGTACTGGCTGCGCTAATGGTGTTTTCACTTGCCGCTGTAGTTGCAGGCTGTGGTTCTGAAACAAAATCAGACAGCCTCAAGTTTGGTTTCATCTATCTGCACGATGAAAACTCTACATACGACAACAACTTCTTAACAGCAGCAAAAGAAGCTTGCGAGAAGATGGGCGTTGAAATGATTAACAAGACAAACATCGACGAAAGCGACGCTTGCAAAGAGGCTGCTCTCGACTTGGTTGATCAGGGTTGTGGTATTATTTTTGCCGACAGCTTTGGTCACGAGGACTTTATGATTGAGGCCGCTAAGGCTAATCCTGATGTTCAGTTCCTGCACGCTACCGGAACGAAGGCTCACACAGAGAAGCTTGATAACTTTCACAATGCTTTTGCTTCTATTTACGAGGGTCGTTACCTTGCAGGTGTTGCAGCAGGTATGAAAATCAACGAAATGATTGAAAGCGGACAAATCACAGCAGACCAGGCTAAGATGGGATATGTCGGCGCTCACCCGTACGCTGAGGTTAAATCCGGCTACACTTCTTTCTATCTCGGAGCTAAGTCAGTTTGCCCGTCTGTTACCATGGATGTAACATTCACAGGCTCTTGGTATGACGAAACTCTTGAGAAAGAGGCTGCTAACAAGCTTATTGCCGACGGTTGTGTACTTATCAGCCAGCACGCCGACTCAATGGGCGCTCCGACAGCTTGTGAGGCTGCAGGAGTTCCGAATGTTTCTTACAACGGTTCAACCGTTAATGCTTGCCCCAACACCTTTATCGTTTCTTCAAAAATTAACTGGGAGCCGTACTTTGAGTATGCTATCAAGTGCGTACAGGAAGGCAAGGCTATTGATACAGACTGGACAGGAACAATCGCAACCGGTTCTGTTGAGCTTACCGAAGTAAACGAAAAGGCTGCCGCTAAGGGTACTCAGGAGGCTATTGACGCCGCAAAGGCAGGTTTAGAGTCAGGTAAAATCAATGTATTTGACACCGCTAACTTCACAGTAAAGGGTGAAGCTTTGACTTCATATATGGCTGATGTTGATTCAGACGCTGAATTCAAGGGCGACACAGAGGTTGTTAAAGACGGCGTATTTGAGGAATCAAAATATCGTTCAGCTCCATACTTTGACGTTGATATCGACGGAATTTCTGTTATTGAATAAGTTTAGGTATCAGGTCACTATATAGACTGGTTATTCCGTGACCGTTATTAGCGGTCACGGATAGTTTTTTTAGGAGGCATTATGGCTGAAGCTTTGGCATTAGAATTAAAAGGCATTACCAAAACCTTTGGCAGTATTGTTGCAAATAAGGATGTTGACCTTAAGGTTTATAAGGGCGAAATCCTCTCAATACTGGGAGAAAACGGCTCAGGCAAAACAACACTTATGAATATGGTATCCGGTATTTATTACCCTGATTCCGGCGAAATTTTAGTTGACGGCAAAAATGTCATTATCAGCTCGCCGAAGGATGCGTTTGCATATAAAATCGGAATGATACACCAGCATTTTAAGCTTGTTGATGTCTTTACTGCTACGGAAAACATTGTTCTCGGAATTAAAGACGGAAGATTTAATATTAAGGCGGCTGAAAAGAAAGTTCTGGAAATTACCGAAAAGTACGGCTTTAAAATTGACCTTAATAAAAAGATTTATGAAATGTCAGTGTCTGAAAAACAGACTGTGGAAATTGTTAAGGTGCTTTACAGGGGGGCGGACATTCTTATTCTTGACGAGCCTACCGCTGTGCTTACACCCCAGGAAACACGAAAGCTCTTCAACATTCTCCGCAAGATGAAAGAAGACGGAAAATCTATTATTATAATCACTCACAAGCTCCACGAGGTGCTTGAGATTTCCGACAGGGTTACCATACTGAGAAAAGGTATGTATGTCGGTACTGTTGATACAAAGGACGCAACGGAACAATCCCTTACCGAAATGATGATGGGCGAAAAAATAGACCTTAATATCACCCGTGAAGAGCCGGTAAATCCTGTTGAAAGACTAGTTGTGGATAATCTGTCAGTTGTAAAAAACGACGGCACAGTTGCGCTGGATAACGTCAGCTTTAACGCATACGGCGGAGAAATTCTCGGCGTTGCCGGAATTTCAGGATGCGGTCAGAAGGAGCTTTTGGAGGCTATTGCAGGACTTCAGGTTACAACAAAGGACTCAAGCGTTATATACAAGCCCGACGATATGGAATATCAACAGCTTGTGGGAAAAACTCCGAAAGAAATCAGAAAGCTCGGTATTGCCCTTTCATTTATACCTGAGGACAGACTGGGTATGGGCCTTGTGGGAAATATGGACATTATCGACAATATGATGCTCCGTTCCTACAAATCAGGCAGAGGCTCATTTCTTAACAGGAAACAGCCCAAATCGCTGGCAGAGCAAATTATTGAAAGCCTTGAAGTAGTTACTCCCAGCGCCACAACACCTGTAAGACGCTTATCCGGCGGTAATGTTCAGAAGGTGCTTGTGGGCAGAGAGATTGCCTCTGAACCAAAGGTGCTGATGGTAGCCTATCCTGTAAGAGGACTTGATATTAACTCATCATATACTATCTATCATCTTCTTTCAGAGCAAAAGAAAAACGGTGCGGCTATTATCTTCGTCGGCGAGGATATAGATGTGCTGATTGAGCTTTGCGACAGAATTATGGTTATGAACTCCGGCAGGATTACCGGTGTGTTAGACGGCAGAACTGCCACTAAGGAAGAAATCGGTCTGCTTATGACAAAAAGCGTAGAAAGAGAGGACAGTAATGAATAAAACTAAAAAACACGAACCTCTCGTTCATATTGCTAAGAGAGATTCCCTTCCTGCATATAAAGCCTGGGCAATACGGGCTACCGCAATCCTTGCCGCACTGATAGTTGCAGGCATTATTACGATGCTTTTAACAGGTGAAAATCCGCTTAAGGTTTACTCTACAATGGTTAAAGGAGCTTTTGGAACAAGCAGAAGAATCTGGAGCTTGCTGCAAAGTTTAGCGATGCTGTTGTGCGTTTCATTGGCAGTTACGCCTGCATTTAAGATGAAATTCTGGAACATCGGCGCAGAGGGACAGGTTCTTATCGGAGGTCTTGCTACTGCCGCTTGTATGATTACTCTCGGCGATAAAGTACCGAATGTTCTTTTGATTATTGTAATGATTGTTGCAAGTATTTCTGCTGCTGCAATCTGGGCGCTTATCCCTGCGTTTTTTAAGGCGAAATTCAATACTAACGAAACATTGTTTACGCTTATGATGAACTATGTTGCAATTCAGCTTGTATCGTACTTTGAGATGCTTTGGGAAAACCCAAAGGGTTCAAGCAACATCGGTATTATAAACCAGGCTACTCACGCAGGCTGGCTGCCGACTATCGGCAATTTTGAATATCTGCTGAATATAATAGTTGTTTTGGCTTTAACCGTATTTATGTATATTTACCTTAAATACAGCAAGCACGGCTACGAACTTACAGTTGTGGGAGAAAGCGAAAACACGGCAAGATACATCGGACTGAATGTTAAGAAAGTAATTATGAGGACAATGATTTTGTCAGGTGCTATCTGCGGTATTGCCGGTTTACTCCTTGTGGGCGGCACAAACCATACAATCACCACCACAACGGCCGGGGGCAGAGGATTTACTGCTATTATGGTATCGTGGCTTGCAAAATTTAATCCGCTGTATATGATTTTGACTGCGTTTCTGATTACCTTTCTGCAATCGGGAGCAGGAGAAATCTCAACAGTGTTTGGATTAAACGAATCTTTCTCCGACATAATCACCGGCATTATAATTTTCTTTATTATAGGCTGTGAGTTCTTTATTAACTACAAACTGCATTTCCGCAGTTCTCACAAGGAGGTAAAGTAAAATGCTTGCAACATTTATTCAGCGTGCTGTAATGCAGGGTATTCCTCTGTTGTTCGGTTCTACCGGCGAAATTTTGACGGAAAAATCCGGTAATCTTAACCTTGGTATTCCGGGCGTTATGTATGTAGGAGGCATAAGCGGTGTTATCGGTGCTTTTCTTTACGAAAGCTCCCTTGCCGCTCCCGAAGACGCAAACGCCTTTCTTGCTATTTCAATCCCATTGTTGTGCAGTATTTTAGGCTCGCTTATTATGGGTTTAATCTACTGTTTCCTGACTGTTACTTTAAGAGCAAATCAAAATGTAACCGGTCTTGCAATTACAACCTTCGGCGTTGGTTTCGGAAACTTTTTCGGCGGTTCGCTTATTAAGCTTGTTGACACGGATATTCCTTCAATCTCTCTGACGACGACAAGTAACTTTTTTAGGACAACCTTGCCTTTTGCTGACTCAACCGGCTGGTTTGGCGAGATATTCCTATCTTACGGCTTTTTAGCTTAT
Organism: bacterium; assembly: GCA_022774755.1. Lineage (GTDB taxonomy): Bacteria > Bacillota > Clostridia > Oscillospirales > Acutalibacteraceae > Ruminococcoides. Next base: position 52,729 of record JALFLK010000013.1, on the reverse strand, counting down.
GCCGCCATTATCATTGCCTTGGGATGTTCGTTCTTCCTCAACAGAACCCGAGGCGGTTTACATCTTAGGGCAGTAGGTGAAAATCCTGCTACTGCCGACGCCGCAGGTATCAGCGTCACAAAAACAAAGTATCTTGCTACCTGTATCGGAAGCGTGATTGCCGGTTTAGGCGGTCTTTACTATGTAATGGATTACGCCAACGGAGTATGGTCAAACGATGGCTTCGGCGACAGAGGTTGGCTTGCTATTGCTCTTGTAATCTTTGTAATCTGGAAACCAAAGTCAGGTATTTTAGGCTCCATTTTATTCGGCGGACTTTACATTATTTACCTGTTTATTCCGGGACTTGCTCTCAGAACTCAGGAACTGTTTAAAATGCTTCCGTATGTTGTTACTATTGTTGTGCTTATTATTGTAAGCATCAGGAACAAAAAGGAAAATCAAGGTCCGCAATCACTCGGTCTTTCTTACTTCAGGGAAGAGCGATAGAACAAAAAATATTTATGCGGTATATGTGTTTCAAAGCATCGGTTAGTAATAACCGGTGCTTTTTTGCGTTATAGATAATTGCTGGAAAGCAACCGGGCGAAAAAGGCTGTTTTCAGCAAAAGCTGTCTGCCCGGATTGCCTGTCGAGGTACTCGACCTTTTGTGTTGATTATAAGACTGAAAATTAAAAATTTTTGTAAGAATAAGGAAATGCAGTAAATAATATAGACAAATTACAGACAAATTTTAGATTCCATAAATTTACCGCTGTTACATCGGTATGTCTTTTGTGAAAATTATTGCCTGACGGTTGATTTTATGATAGAATATTTTTTACAGATATAATATAGTTAAGTATCTATCTGACAAGGCAAATCGCCGATGTTGTTAATGCTGTTATTGATACTGAAATATAATTATAGTTCTATCAGTTTATATGTGATGACCTTTGTCTGTTAAAATGGAGGAGTTAAAATGAATACAAAATTTATCTTATCTTGTGAATCTACTGTGGATCTTCCGTTTTCTTATGTTAGCGGCAGGAACATTCCCGTGATTTTCTATACCTACACGGTGGATGGTAAGGAATACATTGACGATATGCTTCGGGATCCGGAAGCATTGCCTAATTTCTATCAATTACTTGATGATGGCAAGCTTCCGTCCACATCACAGCTTAATGAGTTTGCGTATGAGGAATTTTTTGAAGAGCAGTTAAAGCAGGGCGATTTGCTCCATATTGCCTTTGGTTCGGGAATGACGAAATCGGTGACAAATGCAGAAAGCGCAGCGTCAAAAATGCGTGAAAAATATCCTAACCGCAAACTTATTGTGGTAGATTCCCTTTGCAGTTCCTCAGGGTACGGTATGTTGGTAGATTATGCCGCTGATATGCGTGACAGGGGTTGCTCGATTGAAGAAACCGAAAAATGGCTTATTGATAACCGTAATAAAATTCACCACCAATTTTTCTCTACCGAGCTTAAACATTATCGCCGCAGCGGACGAATGTCCGGAGCTACGGCTATGATTGCTACAATTCTCGGCATTTGTCCTATTATGCGGCTTGACGACAAGGGACGAATTATTGCATACGGAAAGGTACGGGGTAAGACTAACGCCATAAAAACCACATTAGACGCTATGGAAAGTCACGCACAGGGCGGTAAAAATTATTCCGAAAAATGTTGGATTTGCCATTCACGGTGCCTTGAAGACGCAGAGAATTTGAAAAAAGAATTAAAGCAACGCTTTCCGAATATTAAGGGAGATATCCGAATTTGCGACGTTGGTACGATTATTGCTTCGCATTGCGGTCCCGGTACGGTAGCGGTATTTTTCCTCGGCGATGAAAGAGTGCCTGAATAAAGGCAGAAAATAAGGACGCCTGTTTTTTCATTTGCGGAACCAATGTTTTGTAGGGAGCCAATGCTTTTACAGTATTTGCGTTTATCGTCGTTTATCGTCTTTCAAAGAGATGTTTATGGTACAGTCCTTTTGGTAAAATATACTTAAAGATAAAAAGAGTATAAATCAAATGCCAAAGGGAGGAAGAATTATGACTTTTAAAATCGGTTTTACGGCAGAAAGCAAAAATGAAAATCAGGCAGAGAACATTGATGAGAATATTGCTGTTGCTAATAATGAAACGGCACAGGCTAAAAAATCTGTTGTTGATGTCTTTTTTCCTGAACGGGGACTGACATGCTCTTACTATAATGACTCGTTTGACTTGCACAAGGGCGACATGGTATTTGTTGACGGCAAGCTTGAGGGCAAGCGTGGTTATGTTGTGGGGGTAAACTACAACTTTAAAATTAAGCTCTCCGATTATAAAAGGGTTATTTCCGTTGCCGATACCCGTGTGCAGGGCAGACTGTATATATCAGGTTCGCATTTCTTAGTCTTTGACAGGAGGGTTATTCCCTCCGAAAAGGTAATTACTTGGTTTAAGGCTCCCTCTGATGACGAGGAATTTGCGTACGGCGGTGACGGCGAAGGCTTTAGCCTTGATAATTTAGACGGTATGAACGTGTCCGGCGCTGTTGCAGAACGGGGTTATAACTACTATATGGAAAACAAGGTAGTGTATCTCTGCGTTGACGGAAACAAGGGCTTTGCCATTGTTACGGGTACGGAGTCTTACGAGGTTGAATTTGAATATAACAACGGCGAAATAAGCAATCTTGTTTGCTCCTGCTACTGCACATTTAACTGCAAACACGAATTTGCAGTAATGCTTCAGCTTAAAGATTTACTGGATTTTATTGAGAATAACTACGGTGATGAATATGAAAAATCGGGGTATTTTGCGGCTGTGAGCAAGGGTGCATTGTTTCAATTTGCAATAGACACCAAGTCAAAGGGCGGTTTTGTATTGGAATAAGCCGAACAAATACGATATGTAATCATAAGCCGGCTGAAACAGCCGGCTTTGCTGTTTGCTTTGCTGTATTTACTATAAATTTGTCCTATATTTGGATATAGGTTATAGCTATAACTTAGGCGTTTTATATAACATTTTAACTATAATTAACCCTTTGAAAACCGGTGTAATTAACAATAATGTGGAATTTGCTTTTGACGCATTGACAAATTTGCATAGGGGTGATATGATTTTATCACGCTAAAAACATACCAAATAAGTAGGAAAACTTAGAAAAAGGTGATAACAATGAAAATTATTTTTTCCTATTTACTCAGAGCCAATTTCAGATTCGGACGAATGCGATGTTGCTGTTGATTGTATAAGGTAATTATGAATTAAAAAAACACACATTTAAAGAATTTGAAGGAGTTATATATTATGAAAAAATTAGCATCAATTTTAGTGGCGTCAGCCCTTGCATTTACATCAGCAGTTACATTCGCAGGCTGCGGAAACAGCGCTTCCAAGGAAGAGTCACCAGCCCAGTCATCACAGGCTTCATCTGCTTCGGAGGTTAAAATCGCAATTCCTAACGATACAACAAACGAAGCAAGAGCTCTTTTGCTTTTGCAGGATTTAGGTTACATTAAGCTTAAAGACGGAGCAGGCATCACCGCAACTCCTAAGGACGTTGCAGAAAACAAGTTCAACATTAAGTTCAGCGAGGTTGAGGCGGCTCAGGTGCCCAATGTCCGCCAGGATGTTGACTATGCAATAATCAATTCTAACTACGCCATTGAGGCAGGACTTAATCCGGTTAAGGATTCTTTGGGAATAGAGGGTTCTGCTTCTGCTTACGGCAATATTCTTGCTGTTAAAGAGGGTAACGAAAATGAGCCGAAAATTCTTGCTCTTAAGGCGGCTCTTGAAAGCAAAAAGGTAGTTGATTTTATTAACGAAAAGTACAACGGCTCTGTTGTAAGCGTTGTAGAAAATCCCACGGACGGCTTTGACAGCTCGGTTGACTATGACGCATTAAAGGGAGAAACCGTAACTGTTGCCGCTTCTCCGACGCCTCACGCAGAAATCCTTGCAGTTGTTAAGGATATACTTGCCGAGAAGGACATTAAGCTTGACATAAAAGAATACACCGATTACATTCAGCCTAACAATGTTGTTGACAGCGGTGAGATTGACGCAAACTACTTCCAGCATCTTCCTTACCTTGAAGATTTTAATGCTCAAAACGGAACGAAGATTGCTTCAATCGCAACTATTCATGTTGAGCCTTTGGGACTTTACGGCGGAAAACAAACAAACCTTGACCTTTTGAAATAATAAAATCAGAATTAAGGAAATGAATCTGCACCGACTATAATACGGTCGGTGCATTATTCTATGATACGGTGGTACTATGATTGAAATTAAAAATCTTTCAAAAACCTTTGCAGCTCCCGACGGCGATTTTCAGGCGCTGAAGAATATAAACATTACTGTCGGCGACGGTGATATTTTCGGAATTATCGGTATGAGCGGTGCAGGAAAAAGCACCCTTGTCAGGTGCATAAATATGCTTGAACGCCCTACTGAGGGCAGTGTGATAATTGACGGCGTTGATGTAGGCAAGCTGAACAATAAGGAGCTTCGTGAAGTTCGCCGTGATGTAACTATGATTTTTCAGGGGTTTAATTTGCTTATGCAGAGGACTTGCCTGAAAAATGTCTGTTTTCCACTTGAGCTTAAGGGCGTAAAGAAAAAAGACGCAAAAAAGCGTGCGCTGGAGCTTTTGGAGATTGTTGGATTAAGCGAAAAAGCTAACGCCTATCCGGCACAGCTTTCCGGCGGTCAACAGCAGAGAATTGCAATAGCAAGAGCTTTGACAACTAACCCAAAGGTGCTTCTTTGTGACGAGGCTACAAGCGCTCTGGACCCGAAAACCACCCGTTCAATTCTTTCTCTGCTGAAAGAAATCAATCAAAAACTGGGTATTACCGTAATTGTTATTACTCACCAGATGAGCGTTATTGAGGAGATTTGCAATAATGTTGCGATTTTAGACAACGGACAGGTGGCAGAACAGGGGAAAGTAAGCGATATTTTCAGTTCGCCGAAGTCACAGACGGCAAAGCATTTGGTCTTTCCCGACGGCGGAGAAAATATTGAGAACACACTTAAAAGTGAAAGAATACTGCGTGTTGTGTTTAACGGCGCAAACGCAACCGATACTCCTCTTATTGCAAAAATGGCGGCGGAAAAAGGTGTTTTTGCCAACATACTTTCGGCTTCTACAAAAAGCATAGGGGACAAAGCCTACGGAAATATGCTGTTGAGCTTTCCTAATGATGAAAATACTTTGGAAAGTGCAAAGGAATATCTTAACAGTATGGACGGCTTGATTGCAGAGGAGGTAAAGTAATATGTTTGATAATTTGTTTTCACCGGAAGTAATCAGCGAAACCGTTGATATAGCGGTAAACGAAATTCCCTTTGCCCTTTGGGAAACCTTTTATGTAACGGTGCTTGCAACGCTGTTTGCCTTAATAATCGGACTTCCTCTGGGAGTATTGCTTGTGGCAGGTGAGAAAAACGGCGTCTTGCCCATACCTAAGCCTGTTATGTCTGTGTTGAATGTGGTTATAAATTTACTGCGTTCGGTGCCTTTTTTGATTTTGATGATACTTGTGTTCCCGATTACCCGATTTATTGTGGGAACTACCGTCGGAACGGTGGCGTCAATCGTTCCGCTTGTTATTGCGGCGTTTCCATTTGTTGCAAGGCTTGTGGAAAGCAGTTTAAGGGAGGTAAACCCCAATATAATCGAGGCGGCGCAAAGTATGGGAGCGACTCCTTTTCAGATAATAGTTAAGGTTATGATTCCAGAAAGCCTGCCGTCGCTTATTTCAAACACCACCATAGCTATTACCACGGTTTTGGGATATACTGCAATGAGCGGTATTATCGGCGGAGGCGGACTGGGAAAAATCGCCATTAACTACGGCTATTACCGATATAAATACCTTGTAATGCTGATTGCGGTTATTATTCTTATAATACTTGTTCAGATTTTTCAAAGCGTAGGTACAAAGCTTGCAAAGGTAACCGATAAAAGGCTGAAAGGCAAAAAATAAAATTTTGATATTAAGGAAACACTGAATAAATCACATCATAAGATTGTTTGCACATCTTGCTTGCATCTTTTCCGTCAGCCTGCCCAAAAAATCCTCGTAATGCATCAGCATTACTGCGGTTTGTTTGTGCAACCTGACAAAAAATCTGACGGCGCAATATGCACAAACGATTTAATCAGTGTTTCCTTAAATTATTCTGGATAAGGGTAAGTTTATTTCCGAGGAAAGGTATGAGAGAATATGTCTGTTGAAAGAGCAAAATCATTTTTAAAGGAAAAGGGTCTGGACGAAAAAATAATCGTGTTGAATGAAAAAAGCGCCACCGTACAGCAGGCGGCTGAGGCTTTGGACGTTAGCGAGGACGAAATCGCAAAAACGCTGTCGTTTATTGTTGATGACAAGCCGATTCTGATTGTTGCGGAGGGAACGGCGAGAATCGACAACAAAAAGTATAAGCAGACATTTCACACGAAAGCAAAGATGATACCCTTTGATTCGGTTGAGGAGCTGACCGGTCACGCTCCCGGCGGAGTTTGTCCTTTTGGCGTAAACGACGGAGTGAAAATCTACTTTGACGAAAGTATAAAGAGGTTTGAAAAGGTATATCCTGCCGCCGGCAACGACCACACCGCTGTGGAACTTACCGTTGACCAGCTGGAAACCGCCGTTGAACCCGAAGCATGGGTTGATGTTACAAAAATTCCCGAATAATATCTGCCGAGGCTGAACGCACAGCTTTTTGCCCCGGCTTTTTTACTTTATTGGAAACTGCTTTTAACAGTCGGGCAACATAGTGTTTTGCAAAATCAATCTGCCTGCTCGGATTGCGTGTCGAGGTACTCGGCTTTGTATTATACGAAATTGCTTGGTAATTATTCAAAAGTGTCAGGCAAAAAATATTTACAATGGTGCGTATGTATGATATAATTAACGATAAATAAAATTACGGAGTATTGGTATTACAGAGAATAACAAAACTGTAATAATATTGATAACTTGTATTCTTGATTTATATAATTCTTTTATGGTAGAATAATCTTATCGGATTTTTTTTGATGCAATTTGATTAGTTTGGAGTGAAATGTATGTCATTGTGTATGGGCTGTATGCAGGAAATCGGCAGTAATCAGGTTTGCCCTAACTGCGGATTTGACAATACTAAAACTCAGTCAGCACCTTTTTTGCCTTACAGGACGGTTTTAAATAACAGATATATAGTAGGAACAGGTATAGATAACAACGGAGAAAGCACTCGCTATCTGGGCTTTGATAAGCACACCGGAGAGATTGTGATTGTCTGTGAGTTTTTGCCTATAGGTTTGTTTGACAGGCAATATAACGAAAAAGAAGTCAAGGTGTCTTTTGAAAACGAAACTGTTTACAATAAACTGAAAAAACAGTTTATCTCTTACTATTCCACTCTTTCTCAGATGAAAGATTTGTCGGCTCTTTTAAAAATTCACGATGTGTTTACGGAGAATAACACCGCATATGTTATTGAAGAAAACGAGGACTTGATTCCTTTTGAGGAATATGTAAAGCGCAGTAACGGACATTTGGATTGGGATATTGCCCGTCCTCTGTTTATGCCTGTTATTTCTGCACTTGAGGCTATGCATAAAAAGGGAATAGGTCACTATGCTCTTTCGCCCAGGAATATGTATGTTACAGCCGCAGGTAAGATAAAAATTACAGGATTTGCCACACAGAACGAGAGGAAAAGAGGCACGGAGCTTAAATCTCAGCTTTTCGGCGGATGCGCCGCTCCCGAACAGTACCTTGATAATTTTCCTCTTGATAATATTACAGATATATACGGCTTTTGCGCTACGCTTTTTTATGCGCTTACAGGTCATCTGCCCAACAATGCCCAGGAAAGGCTTAAGGACAGCAGACTTTTAATGAGCACAAATACGGTTAAGCGTCTGCCTCCCCATGTTGTTACAGCCCTTGCAAACGGTTTGCAGGTTAAGAGGGAAAACCGTATAACCGATTTTGACGATTTGCGTTCACAGCTTTCTCTTGCGCCTACTGTTCAGGCAATTCAGGAGGAAATTTCAAGAACGGCAAGTCTGAATAAAATTAAAGATGACGAAAAAAAGGGAATGTCCCATTTTTCAATAGGAGTTCTTTCCGCCGCAATAACGGCTGTTGTTTTGGGAGTTGTCGGAATTTTGATATTCCTTCAGAATCCCTTTGCTTCGCTTTTTAACGGCGATATGTCAAACCAGGAAACTACCGAGAATCAGGAGTGGACGGGTCCTACCGTTCCCGATTATGTGGGTAAGGTTTACAATGATATTGACCAAGCTTCTGATACAAACGTAAAGTTTTACCGTGCTTTTGAGGACGAGTACAGCGACCAGTATCCTGAGGGACAGGTTATGAAGCAGTTTCCGCCGGCAGGTTCGCCTGTAAACGAGGGCGTTGAGGTTGCAGTAACCCTGACGGTCAGCAAGGGCAGTCAGATGCGGAAATTGCCTCAGGTTGAGGACAAAAACATTGATACGGTTGCGGAATCTTTAGGTGCTTTAGGCTTTGTGGTAAATGCCGATTATCAGTACAGCAACGAATTTGCCAAGGACAGGGTAATTGCATATAAGGATTATAAGCCCGGTGACCAGCTCGAAGACGGAGCCGAGGTTAAGATTATCGTAAGCAAAGGCGTTGAAACAAACGACGACGCCTCTTCAAGCAAGGTTAGTTCGGTTACATCAAACTGAGTGTATTAAAAAAGGTGGGAGAAATCCCACCTTTGTTTGTGATATTAGTTGTTTTGAAATGTCAGTGATTTATGAATAGTTTTATGAATTGTTTTACTTATAATTCGCCTGTGGGCAAAATGTGTATTCAGGACGACGGAACTGCCGTTACGGCTGTTTTTCTGTCCGACATAGAATGTTCCGCTGAGCCGTCCCCTTTGGCTGAAAAAGCCTGTGCTCAGCTTGATGAATATTTTAGGGGAGAAAGAAAGCGTTTTACGATTCCTGTGAAGCCCTGCGGAACTGCTTTTCAGCAAGATGTATGGAGAAAAATTCAAAGAATTGGTTACGGCAAGACCGTTTCCTACAAAGACATTTCTGAGTCTATGGGCAAGCCCGGTGCCTGCCGGGCTGTTGGAAATGCCTGCGGAAAAAATCCTGTTTTAATAATTATTCCCTGTCACAGGGTAATAGGTGCAAGCGGAAGCCTTACGGGATATGCTGTGGGAACAGAGATAAAGAAATATCTGCTTGATTTTGAAAATAATCATAAAATGGACTTGCCGAGATGATTGCCTAACGCAGGCTTACCGATTATTTTGTGTATTCTGTCTGTTTTCAGCGTTGTCAGCCTATGCCCTTAATGCTTTTTTCCGTGTTTTGAATAAGGCTGAAAAGTGAGCTTGCCTCTGACGGGAAGTCGCTGCGTATTGATTCAGGCGACATATTAAGTGATTTTTTGCCCTTTTTGCCTGCAAGATTAAGGTCGATTTTTGTTTTGCTTATTTCCATAAATGCGTCGCAGTAACCGCTGCAGGCGTTATCGGGTATTGAAAACATTCCCTTAGGGTTGCTGTCGTTGGAGGAATAGAGCTTTCTGAAAACGGTATAGTTTGCCCCCATAAGGTAGCCTGATACGGAGTTTGTCAGCTTTTTGCTGGACATTTGAGTAACGGCGTCAAAAATAACCGATGTTGTGTTTATTATCAGCTTTTTGTTCAGGGACGAAAGCATATCTGTTTTTGCGCTGTCCGAGTCGTTATCTTCGCTGTGCTGGGGAATATCGTCAACGCTGATGGTTGCACCGTTGCGCTGGGGAGTTCTGCCAAGGAGATAATCGCAGGAAACATTGTAGTAGTCTGCAATTTTTACAAGAAAATCAAGACCACATTCTCTGATGCCTTTTTCGTAGTGAGACAGCAAAGCCTGAGAAATGCCAAGCTCGTCAGATGCACGGCGCTGGCTCAGTCCCCGTTCCTTTCTCAGCAATGTAATAATTCTCGGAAAATCCCTGTTCATACTTTAACCTCTCTCAAAAATTCGGATACTTTAATTTTACTTTATTTATATAAATTTGTAAAGATTTGTTAAGGAGTTTTTAAATGAAATCTTATGTTATTCATTTTATCCGTCACGGCAAAATCAGCGAAACATTAAGCGGAAAATACATAGGCACAACCGATGTTCCCCTTAGCGAGGACGGCAAAAAGGAGCTTGAAATTCTGGATAAAACCTACAAGTATCCCGGTACAATGGCGGTGTTTACAAGCCCTCTTAAAAGATGTATTGAAACCTGCCGTATTCTGTATCCTCAGCAAAAGCCATTGATTATCGACCGGCTTTCAGAATGTAATTTCGGGGAATGGGAGGGCAAGACTGCGGAAGAATTAAAAGGCGATGAGGTTTTTGAAAAGTGGCTTTCCGGCTCGCCGGAGGTTAAACCTCCCAGGGGAGAAAGCAATGACGACTTTACAAGGCGCATATGCAGAATGTTTGAGAGCATTGTTGAGGGCTTGATGAAAACAGGCACCACCGAAAGCGTTATTATTACCCACGGCGGTGTTATTATGACCTTGCTTGCTGTTTACGGACTGCCCCAGGCAAAGCCCTTTGACTGGGTTATGGACAACGGCTTTGGATATTCCGTAAGGATTACGCCTTTGCTGTGGCAGAGAGATAAGGTTGCAGAGGTTTATAAAAAAATCCCCGAAGAAATTGAGGAATAATGTATCTTAATTTATTAGATTGTAGCGTTGTTTACAATCTTTCGGAATTTATTATGTAATAATATGATAGAAAATGATAGTATAAAAACTTGTATAGTAAATCACAAAGGAGAATTGTTATGGCAGATTATAAGATAGTTTTGCTTAAAGGCGACGGAATCGGACCTGAGATTGTAAATCAGGCGGTTAAGGTATTGGATAAAGCCGGAGAAAAATTCGGCTTTTCCATTGAATATGACGAGGCACTTTTAGGCGGCTGTGCTATTGATGCAACGGGAGTTCCTCTTCCCGATGAAACCGTGGAAAAATGCAAAAATGCCGACAGCGTACTTTTGGGTGCAGTAGGCGGCCCTAAGTGGGATAATCAGCCCGGAAACAATCGCCCCGAGGCAGGACTTCTGGGCATAAGAGGAGCTTTGGGACTTTTTGCAAATCTGCGTCCTGCGGTTATTTTTGAGCCGTTAAAAGAGGCTTCTCCCGTTAAGGATGAAATCATCAACGGCGCTCTTGACATTATGATTGTCAGAGAGCTGACAGGCGGAATTTATTTCGGAGAAAAGGGAAGAAAAGAGGTAAACGGACAGCCTGCCGCATACGATACGGAAATGTATACAGTGCCTGAAATTGAGCGTATTGTAAGAGTTGCCTTTGACTTAGCTATGAAGCGCAATAAGAAGCTGACAAGCGTTGACAAGGCAAATGTTCTTGAGTCTTCAAGGCTGTGGAGAGAAACCGTTATCAGAATTTCTAAGGAATATCCTGAGGTTGAGCTGAATCATCTTTATGTTGATAACTGCGCTATGCAGCTTGTTATTAACCCAAAGCAGTTTGACGTTATTGTAACTTCCAATATCTTCGGCGATATTTTGTCCGATGAGGCTTCAATGATAAGCGGTTCTATCGGTATGCTTGCTTCTGCTTCTCTTTCTGAGGGCAAGAGCGGACTGTACGAGCCTATTCACGGCTCTGCTCCCGATATTGCAGGCAAAGGAATCGCAAATCCTCTGGCTACTATACTTTCTGCCGGAATGATGCTCAAATATTCCCTTGACCGTCCCGAGGCTGCCGAGGCCATTGAAAAAGCAGTTAATAAGGTTTTGAAAGAATACAGAACTCCCGATATTTACGAAGAGGGAACAAAGAAGGTTACATGCGAAGAAATGGGCGACTTAGTCTGCGCCGCCCTTTGATTCGGAACATAAATTTGCGGTAAATGACAATGAACTATTTTGATATGCACTCTCACATATTGCCCGGGGTTGACGACGGCTGTAAAACTGTTGAGCAGTCGCTGGAGCTTATAAATATACATCTTAAAAACGGTGTAAAAAATATTTGCCTTACGCCTCATTATTACTCAAACGAAATAAGCCTTGAGGATTTTGCTGACGCCAGGGACGAAGCCTTTGAAAAGCTAAAACCCCGCTTGCCAGAAGGCGTCACGGTTTGTTTGGGCGCAGAGGTTTACGTAAGTAAATATCTGTTTAACAACTCGGATATTTCAAGGGCTTGTTACGGTAAATCAAGGTATATGCTCACGGAGTTCCCATATAATTCAAGCTTTACGGGGAAATCTCTTGACAAGCTTTTGAAGATAAGGGATAACTATGGAATCACGCCGATTATCCCTCATATTGAGCGTTATCCAAACGTGTTTGAGGATGAAGGCACTTTGGAGGAGTTGACCGATATGGGCGTGATTATTCAGACTAATGTGTCGTCCTTTGAAAAATTCTTCAGACGCAACAGGATTCTTAAGCTTATCGACAGGGGCTTGATTCATATTTTGGGAACGGACGCTCATTCGCTGAATAGGGGCAATCCCGATTTGTACCTGCAAGCGTGTGGATTTATCCGCAAAAAATGCGGAGAAGAAAGGCTTGTGCAAATGCAGAAAACCGCCGAAGAAATTTTTTCTTCCGCATTATAATTTTATACTTTTGTTTTTGCAGGATATTATCAGTAACAAGAATAATTTACATAAAAGAGCCGATTTTTATTAGCCGGCTCTTTTTCTTATTCCGCAATTTCAGCATTTCTTAAAAATGACATTTGATTTGACATTCTTTATAATAAAAATACGGCGTAACCGAAAATTACGCCGTAAATCAGTAATGTTATAAAAAAGGTGATACAGTTATAATCTTACGGGTATCCCCTTGGAATTAAGATATTCCTTTAATTTCGGAATAGGGATTTCTCCGAAATGAAACAGAGAAGCCGCCAGCACTGCATCGGCTTTTCCTTTTGTAAAAGCGTCGTAAAAATGTTCGAGAGCTCCTGCGCCGCCGCTGGCGATAACGGGAATTGAAACGCTTTCTGAAACAGCTTTTGTAAGCTCAAGGTCGTATCCTCTTTTTTGACCGTCCTCGTCCATACTTGTCAGCAGAATTTCTCCTGCTCCTCGCTTTTCACACTCGCAAGCCCACTTAACTGCGTCAAGACCTGTTGGGATTCTTCCTCCGTTTATATAAACCTCCCAATTTCCGTCTTCTTTGCGCTTTGCGTCAATAGCCGACACAACGCATTGATTGCCGAATTTGTAGGCGGCTTCGTTTATTAAGTCGGGATATTTAATTGCGGCTGAATTAACCGACACCTTATCTGCGCCTGCTCTGAGAATAGCGTTAAAGTCGTCAACACTTCGGATTCCTCCGCCTACGGTAAAGGGGATAAAGATTGAATTTGCAACCTTTTCCACCATATTTATCATAATGTTCCTTGCGTCGGAGGATGCTGTAATATCCAAAAACACAAGCTCGTCTGCTCCCTGTTTATCGTACTGTATAGCCGATTCCACAGGGTCGCCTGCATCAACCAGATTTACAAAGCTCATTCCTTTTACAACCCTGCCGTTTTTTACATCAAGACAGGGGATGATTCTTTTAGCGTACATAGTTTTCTGCCTTTCTGTGTTTGTTTACAATATCAGCAAAATTTGAAAGCATTTTAAGCCCTGTTTCTCCGCTTTTTTCCGGGTGGAACTGCGTTGCGTAAATGTTGCCTTTTTGAACGCTTGCGTCAATTACTGCGCCGTACTCGGTTTGAGAGGTGACTATGCTCTTATCGCCGGCGTCCAAATAGAATGAATGAACAAAGTAAACGTAAGGACTGCCGTTTATGCCCTTAAAAAGTCCGCCGCCGTTTTTTATGTTAAGATTATTCCAACCTATATGGGGAATTTTAAGAGTTCCGCCGTTGTTTGGTATTTTTTTAATACTACCCTCAAGAAGCGAAAGCCCCTTTACACCGGGACTTTCCTGACTTTCGCCGAACAAAAGCTGAAGTCCCAGGCAAATTCCCAGAAACGGCTTGCCTGTTTTTGTGTATTCAATAACGGTGTCCTTTATGCCGAAGTTTGTCATTGTGTTCATTGTATCTCCGAAAGAGCCCACACCCGGAAGAACGGCACCGTCAGCTTTCATAATTTCATCGGGATTACTTGTTACGGTTACATCGCAGTTAATATATTGCAGAGCCTTGCATACGCTTTGAATATTTCCTGCGCCGTAATCAATTACAGCTATCATACAATCTTCCCTTTCTGTTGCCTTGGTTTTTAAATTTTATCATAAATTGAAATATTTTGCAATAAAACCGTGTTCATAAGGGGTCGGAATTTAGAAATTTTGCAGTTTATAAAAAAATACCTGCAAAAAATCCTTTTGAAATCAAGTTATTATTGAATTTTTCTCATAAATATGATAGAATTAAATAAATTTTGCAAGAGGACGGTTTATGAGAATGACTCATTTGCTTACAAGAATTGATATGAAGATGAACGGCTTTTCAAAAGGTCAGAAAAGAATAGCCTTGTATATAGTTGAGCATTATGATAAGGCGGCTTTTATGACTGCCTCAAAGCTGGGAGAAACCGTTGGAGTTTCGGAAAGCACGGTTGTGCGCTTTGCTACGGAAATCGGCTACGACGGCTACCCCAAGCTTCAGCAGGCTATGCAGGAAATGATTAGGGATAAGCTTACATCTGTTCAGCGAATTGAGGTTACCTCTACAAGAATCGGCGAAGAGGATGTTCTGACAAGTATTCTGAATCAGGATATCGACAAAATAAGACGGACTATTGAAGAAACCGACCACGAGGCTTTTATCAGCGCAGTTGAACACATTGTTAAGGCTAAGAGAATTTATATTTTCGGCGTGCGCTCAACGGCGTCTCTTGCTCACTTTTTGGGATATTACCTTGAGCTTATGTTTGATAATGTTAGAATAATCACGACAACAAGCCATACACAGACATATGAACAGATGTTCAGAATTTCGGAGGATGATGTGTTTATAGGCATCAGCTTCCCCAGATACAGCAATATGGCTGTTGACGCAATGCGCTTTGCAAGGGGAAGAGGGGCAGATGTAATCGCAGTAACCGACAGTATGATTTCTCCCCTTGTATCAAACGCCGACCAGGTGCTTTTGGCAAGAAGTGATATGGCGTCTATTGTTGACTCGCTTGTTGCGCCTATGAGCCTTATGAACGCCCTCGTTGTTGCGGCGGTTTTACAGAGAAAGCAGGAGGTTGTTGACACCTTTAAACAGCTTGAAGAGGTTTGGAACAGTCAGGATATTTACGCCAACAATTCCGGCACCGTTATACGGGATGAGGAAGCAGAATTAACAGATGAAAAATAAGGTTGTTGTTATCGGCGCAGGAGCGGCGGGACTTATGGCGGCAGGAACGGCAGGAGAGCTTGGCGCAGAGGTTATACTTCTTGAAAAGAATAAAAAGGTCGGCAGAAAGATTGCAATTACCGGCAAGGGAAGATGTAATCTGACTAATTACTGCGATGTGCAGACCTTTATTTCAAATGTGCCTACAAACGGAAAGTTCCTTTACAGCGCTCTGAATAATTTTTCTCCCTATGATACTGTTGTTTTTTTTAACGGCAACGGGTTGGAAACCAAGGTCGAAAGGGGAAACAGAGTGTTCCCCGTATCGGATAGAGCTCTTGATGTTGTTGATACTTTGCACGGATTTGTAACCGACAGGGGAGTAAAGATAATTAACGGCTTCGCTGAAGCTTTGATAATAAAAGACGGTCAGGTTAAAGGCGTTAAGACCGAAAGCGAAAAGATAATGTGCGACAAGGCGATTGTTTGCTGCGGAGGATTAAGCTATCCCCTTACAGGCTCTACGGGTGACGGATACCGGCTTGCAAAGCAGGCAGGTCACAATATAGTAAAGCCTAAGCCGTCGCTGGTGCCTATGGAAAGCACGGACTCCTGCTGTAAGGAAATGCAGGGGCTTTCACTTAAAAATATTTCTCTGAAAATTGTTGAAGAGAAAACCGAAAAAACAGTTTATTCCGACTTTGGTGAAATGCTTTTCACCCATTTCGGAATGTCGGGTCCTGTGATTCTAAGCGCAGGTGCAAATATGGACGATCCCCAAAAAACGGCTTATTATGCAGAAATTGACCTTAAGCCTGCGCTGGGCTTTGAACAGTTTGATGCAAGGCTTTTAAGAGATTTTTCCGAAAATATAAACAGGGATATATCGAATTCAATGTCAAGATTACTGCCGAAAAAAATGATTCCCGTTGTATTGAAACGGTGGGGAGTTTCTTTTGACAAAAAGTGCAACTCCATTACAAAGGAAGAACGGCACAAATTGCTTGAAATAATCAAAGGCTTTAGGGTGCAGATAAAGTCTTTTCGCCCTATTGACGAGGCGATAGTTACCTCGGGAGGGGTAGCGGTTTCGGAGATTTCTCCGAAAACTATGGAAAGCAAGCTTTGCAAAGGATTGTACTTTGCCGGCGAGGTTATTGATGTTGACGCATATACAGGCGGTTTTAACCTGCAGATAGCCTGGAGCACAGGCAGACTTGCCGGTGAAAACAGCGCTTATAGTTAAATCGTTTATGTTTAATAAACGACTGCAAAAATTATAATCTGAGGGGATTACAAAGATGAAGAGAAGTAACAGTATTGATTTGCTTAGAATTGTGGCGGCGTTTTTTATTGTGTGTATTCACACTGAATTTTTTGCTATGCAGGAAGTAAACGCCGTTGCACGGTTTGCCGTACCTGTGTTTTTTATGATTTCCGGATACTTTTTTATCGGCGGAAAAAGAGAATCACAAATGCGGAGCATTAAGAAAATACTCATTTTGGTGGTTTTGACAAATATCTTGTTTTTTGCCTATAAATTTGCTTTGGCCTTTTTGGGACACAATGGGGGACAGTTCGTTGCGAACAGCTTTTCGCTTAGCTCTCTGTTTAACTTTTTAGTTTTTAACGAGTCGCCGTTCGGCGGTCATCTTTGGTTTTTGTCAGCGCTTTTGTACTGTATGATAATTGCGTTCTTTCTGTCAAAAATCAGACTGAACAAGGTCTTTATGATTGTTGCAATAGCGGTTTTGCTTATGGGCGATTTGATTTTCGGAAAATACAGCCTTTTGATTTTCGGCAGAGAGTTCCCCGTTATTTGGGTGAGAAATTTCATTTTCGTGGGACTTCCGTATTTTTACCTTGGAAGTCTTTTCAAAGGGTACACGCCGGATAAAATAAAGGTCAGCAGCGGTCTTTTGATTACCCTAATTATTTTGTTTGCATTAACATCCGTCGGAGAAAAATATTTCCTCGGTGCAATTAACGCCTCGGCAACACGAGAGCATTATATTTCTACTACATTCCTTGCCGTTTCGGTGTTCGTTTTAGCTTTGAAGCATCCAATGTATAACTGCAGCGGAGTGGGCAGAGCCCTTGCAAATGCAGGCAGAAAATACTCGCTGGCAATTTACATAATCCATCCTGTTTTCAGGGACGTAATAGGAGGAGTTGCAGGAAAAATCGGCGGTGTGACGGAAAGCTTGTATTATTTTGTCACCCCTGTTGCAGTGTTCCTCTGCTCGCTTATTTTTGTTATGATTTATTACAAAATCAAGGATACGGCTTTAGGAAGATTAAAAGGAAAAAGATATAAGCACTAAGCCTTAATCACTTTGATGGACTTTGATTGTAATATCGGATAATTATGCTTTAGCAGAATAATATGTATGTTTTGAAAGGAAGAATAAAATGCCTGTTGCAATAGCTATTGACGGTCCTGCCGGAGCAGGAAAATCTACAATCGCCAAAACGGCGGCAAAAGAACTTAACTTTATTTATGTTGACACCGGTGCTCTTTACAGAACCGTGGGACTTGCGGCGACACGCAAGGGTGTAGAGGCAATCCCCTCTAAGGAAGTTGACGAGCTTTTGAAAAACATCAGGGTGGAGCTTACCTTTAACGATGAAAACCAGCAGGTGGTTTTGCTTGACGGAGAAGATGTGTCGGAGCTTATAAGAACGCCGGAGGCCTCTATGATGGCGTCGGCAATTTCGGCGGTGCCTGCTGTTCGGGAATATCTCCTTGACTTACAGCGTAATATTGCAAAGCGAAACAATGTTATAATGGACGGCAGGGATATAGGTACGGTTGTACTGCCTGATGCAAAGATTAAAATTTTCCTTTACGCTGAGCCTGAGGACAGGGCGAAGCGCCGTTATGACGAGCTTATTGCAAAGGGAATGGATGTTAATTACGAGGATATTTTAAAGGATGTCAAGCAGAGGGATTATAACGATTCTCACCGTGATATTGCTCCTTTAAAGCCTGCAAAGGACAGCATAATGGTAAATACCACGGGCAATACTCTTGAACAGTCGGTTCAGCTGTTGATTAAAATTATGAAGGAGAATATGTAATGGCACAGTCCGGAGTTTTGTGGAAAGTGGGCAAGGCTGTTTGCTTTCCTATATTCAAAGCACTTTACAGATTTAAGGTTGTGAATAAAAATTCTATTCCCGACGATGGAAAGGGATACCTTATTGCCTGTAATCATTTGTCATATTCCGACCCGGTTCTGATAGGACTTTCACAAAAGCGTTCCACATATTTTATGGCTAAGGCGGAGCTTTTTAAAAATAAATTTTTCGGCTGGCTCATCAGGCACTTGGGAGCGTTCCCTGTTGAAAGAGGCGCCGGCGACGGCAAGGCGATAAATACCGGCGAAGAGCTTTTGTCACAGGGGAATCTTCTGACGATTTTTATTGAGGGCGGACGCTCCAAAACAGGCGAGCTTATGCGCCCAAGAAGCGGAGCGGCGCTTGTTGCTTTGCAGACAAAAACACCTGTTGTGCCTGCGTGCATAACGGTTGTAGGAAATCCGAAACACACCTTTGCAAAGCGTGTTATTCATTTCGGAGAGCCTATGACACCGGAGGAATTGGGACTTACTACCGGTGACAGACGGGAATTAAAGTATGCCAGCGAAAAAATAATGAGCAAAATAAGAGAATTCAGGGAGCAGGATTTAAGTGAATATAAACGTAGCTGAATCGGCGGGCTTTTGCTTTGGAGTAAACAGAGCGGTTAATTTGGTGTTTTCACTTCTCAATGAAAAAAAGAAGGTTTGCACTTTCGGCCCCATAATCCACAATATGGAAATGGTAAAGGAGCTTGAGGAAAAAGGATGTGTTACGATAAGCGACATTTCTGAAATTCCCAAGGATTCTACCCTTGTAATAAGAAGTCACGGAATTCCTCTTGAAACGGAAGAGGCAATAATGAAAACAGGCGCCGAAGTTGCCGACGCTACCTGTCCCTTTGTAAAGAAGATACACAACATTGTGGGCAGAGAAAGCGCTCAGGGCAGAACGGTTCTGGTTGCAGGCAACAAAAATCATCCTGAGGTGCAGGGAATTGTCAGCCACGCAAAGGGAGAAATTTTTACCTTTAACAATAATGAAGAATTGGAGTATATTGCTGACAATATTCTTGCAGAGAAAAATAAACCTGTTTCGGTGGTTGCGCAGACAACTTTTGATACAAAAGAATGGAAAAAATGTTTAAAAACCGTCGAAAAGGTCTATACAAATGCAAAAATATTTGATACAATATGTAATGCTACGTCAGTTCGTCAGAGCGAGGCGGAACAAATTGCCAAAACTTCCGATATGATGATTGTAATCGGCGACAGGCACTCCTCAAACACAGGCAAGCTGTTTGATATATGCAAACGCCAATGCAGGAGGACGGTTCTGATTGAAACCGTCGCCGAGCTTGATATTGAAGAAGTTAAGTGTGCAAATCGGATTGGCGTGACAGCCGGTGCATCTACGCCGGAAAGGATAATAAAGGAGGTACTGGATACAATGAGTGAAGAAATCAAATCCAGCGTAACAAACGAAAATGAAGAGTCTTTTGAGGCATTACTGGAGGAAAGCCTTAAAAACTTTAATACAAATGAGAGGGTAAAAGGCGTAGTTGTCAGCATCGATCCAACTGCTGTTTATGTAGATGTAGGCAGAAAGCAGACAGGCTATATTCCTGTTAGTGAGCTTTCAAACGACCCGACTCTTGCTCCCGAAGATGTCGTTAAGGTCGGCGATGAGCTTGAGCTTTTGATTATGAAAACTAACGACCAGGAAGGCACAATTATGCTCTCTAAGCGCCGTGTTGACGCTCAGAAGGGCTGGGAAGAGCTTGAAGAAAAAGCTGAATCAAAGGAAGTTCTTACAGGTAAGGTTACTGCTGTTGTTAAGGGCGGAGTTTCTTTGATTTACAATAATGTCAGAATCTTTATCCCTGCTTCACAGGCTACCCTTACAAGAAATGAAAGCCTTGAAGACCTTGTGGGCAAGGAAGTTCAGTTCAGACTTATTGAGGTTTCTCAGCGTGGCAGAAGAAGACAGGCTGTGGGCTCTATCAGAAGCGTGCTTATGGACGAGCTTAACAAAAAGCGTGACGAGTTCTGGCAGAATGTTGAGGTTGGCAAGGAATACACAGGCGTTGTTCGTTCTATTGAAAACTACGGCGCATTTGTTGATTTGGGCGGAGTTTCGGGTATGATTCACATCTCCGAGCTTTCTTGGACAAGAATTAAACATCCTTCAGAGGTTGTAAACGTAGGCGATGAGGTTAAGGTTTACATTAAGGACATCAACGAAGAAACACATAAGATTTCTCTCGGTTACAAGGATCCCAACGCTAATCCTTGGGAGATTTTGAAGAGGGACTTCCCTGTTGATACTGTTGTAAAGGCTAAGATTGTCGGTCTTACCGATTTCGGCGCATTTGCAAATATTATCCCCGGTGTTGACGGACTTATCCATATTTCTCAGATTGCCAACAAGAGAATCGAGAAACCCTCTGATGTACTTAAGGTCGGCGAAGAGGTAGAGGCTAAGATTACGGCTATTGACTTTGAGAAAAAGCGTGTAAGCCTTTCAATCAGGGCTTTGCTCCCTCAGGAGGAAGCTCCTGTTGACGAAGATGTTACAGTAGCTGAGGTTGCTCCCGTTGACGAGGATGTTACAGCAGCTGAGGATGCTCCCGCAGAAGCTGTATCAGAGCCTGTTGCTGAAGAAAAAGCTGAAACTGCTGAACCGGCAGAGGCAGAAGAAGCAACAGAAGAATAATTTTACTGATTCAGGGCATCCTCATTGGGGATGCCCTTTATTGTTTTATAATTGGATTTTAATGTGTTTTTATTGTGATTTCTAATAACGAGGCGGTATAATGTACGAAAATATTACTCAGGACGCTTATGCGGTTTTTTTGGAGTTTATTGAAAAAGCAAAGCTTTCTTCGGGAGATTTGTTGGTTGTGGGCTGTTCCACCAGCGAGATGATTGGAGATAAAATCGGCACAAATTCTCACGTAGACGCCGCAAAAGCGCTTTTTCAGGGGTTTTATCCCCTTATTAAGGAGAAAGGAATTTTTCTTGCCGCCCAGTGCTGTGAGCATTTGGGCAGAGCCTTGTGCATTGAAAAGGAGTATGCCCTTGCTCACGGCTTGGAAATTGTTAATGTTATTCCTCAGCCTAAAGCCGGCGGAAGCCTTGCAACAACGGCGTATCAGACCTTAGAATCCCCGGTTATGGTTGAGCATATCAAGGCGGACGCAGGCATAGACATAGGCGGAACGCTTATAGGTATGCACCTTAAGGAGGTTGCCGTGCCGTTAAGGCTCAGCCTGAAAAAAATCGGTTGTGCTCCCATTATCTGCGCAAGAACACGCCCGAAATTTGTGGGGGGATGCCGTGCTGTTTATGACGAAAGCTTATTGTAATAGGTGATTTTATGACTGCAAAAGATGAATTTATCAAAATTTATACGGAAAACATCAGCCGTGACGGCAGTGACAGACTGCTTGAATGGCTTGAAAAAACAGACTTTTTTACCGCCCCTGCAAGCTCAAAATACCACTGCGCCTGCGAGTGCGGTTTGGTTATGCACTCTGTAAGTGTGTTCAACACCCTTATGGAAAAACACTTTGACGAAGAAACCGATAATCCCGAAAGCTTTGCAATTACTGCACTTTTGCACGATTTGTGCAAGGCGCAGTTTTACAAGGTTTCTACAAGAAATGTTAAAAACGAGCAGACGGGACAATGGGAAAAGGTGCCCTACTATGCCATTGAGGACAGCTTTCCTTACGGTCACGGAGAGAAATCCGTGTTTTTAATTGAGCGTTTTATGCGCCTTAAAATTGACGAGGCTATGGCGATTCGCTGGCATATGGGCGAGTTCGGCGGCGACAACGGTATGACCATAAGCAAGGCTTATGAAAAGTACCCCTTAGCTGTTAAGCTTCACCTTGCAGACCTGGAATCTACATATTTGCGAGAGAAAAATACTTCGGCGGTAAACAAACACTGAGTTAATAATTCAATAAAGGAATAATAAAATGGATAGTTTACAGGCAAAACAGCGGATTTTTGAGCTTAGAAAAGAAATCGAATATCACAATAACCTTTACTATAACAAGGATAATCCCGAGATATCCGACTATGAATATGATATGCTTTTAAGGGAGCTGGAAAACCTTGAACAGGAGTTCCCCGAATATAGGGATTCGTCATCGCCTACTGTTAAGGTTGGAGGTTCTGCCGGAAAAAAGTTTTCTGAGGTTGTTCATACCGTCCCAATGGCGAGCCTTCACGACAGCTTTTCAAAGGAAGAAATTATCGACTTTGACAGGAAGGTTCGTGAAATTGTTAAAAATCCACAGTATGTTGTTGAGCCTAAGTTCGACGGCTTGTCGGTTTCCTGTGAATATGAAAACGGCGTTTTTGTAAGAGGCTCTACAAGAGGCGACGGCATAAACGGCGAGGACGTTACCGATAACCTTATGACTATTAAGAGTCTGCCTCACAGGCTTAAGGGGGATTTTCCTCCTTTTCTTGAGGTCAGGGGCGAGGTTTATATGTCTTATAAAAGCTTTGAGGAGCTTGTTAAAAGACAGGAAATAAATGAAGAAAAACCCTTTAAAAATCCAAGAAATGCCGCCGCAGGCTCTCTTAGACAAAAAAACAGCAAAATTACAGCTGAAAGAAGTCTGGACATATTTGTATTTAACATTCAGCAAATAAGGGGAAAAACCTTTGAAAGCCACAAGGAATCCATTGATTACCTTGCATCTTTGGGATTTACCGTTGCGCCTTTTTATAACAGATACAGCGAAATCGGCGATGTGCTTGCGGAAATTGACCGCATAGGCGATTTACGGGGCAGTCTTGATTATGCCATTGACGGCGCTGTTGTTAAGGTTGATAATCTTGCTCAGCGTGATTTGTTAGGCAGTACGGCGAAATTCCCCAAATGGGCGGAAGCCTATAAATATCCTCCGGAAGAAAAGGAAACAAAACTGCTTGATATAGAAATAAATGTGGGCAGAACCGGCGCCCTTACACCCGTTGGAATTTTTGAGCCTGTTTTTTTGGCAGGTACTACTGTTTCAAGGGCGACTCTTTATAACAAGGATTTTATTGACGAAACGCAAATCGGTATAGGCGATACTGTGATTATCCGCAAGGCGGGAGAAATTATCCCGGAGGTTGTGGCTGTTAAAAGCCACGGCGAAAATTCAACGCCTTTTGTATATCCCGAATACTGTCCCTCTTGCCACAGCAAGGTTTACAGAGAAGAGGGCGAATCTGTTGTCAGATGCACAAATACCGATTGCCCGGCTCAGCTTATGCGCCATTTAATACACTTTGTGTCCCGTGACGCTATGGATATTGACGGCTTGGGTCCTGCGGTTATGGAACAGCTTGTTGACAGAGGCCTTGTGAAATCGCCTGCGGATTTATACAAGCTTAGAGCTGTTGACCTTGCGTCTCTTGAAAGAATGGGCGAAAAATCTGCTCTTAATCTGATTAACGCCCTTGAAAAATCAAAGAGCAACTCACTTTACAGGCTTGTGTTTGCCTTGGGAATCCGTCATATCGGTCAAAAAGCGGCAAAACTTTTGTGCAGAAAATATCATCAGGTGGAAATGTTGTTTTCGGCAAAAGCTGAGGAAATAAGCGAAATTGAGGGATTCGGCGATGTTATGGCTGAGAGCGTAGAGGATTATTTTTCTCTTGAAGAAACAAAAGCTCTCATATATGAATTGAAAAATCTCGGACTGAATATGAGCGAGACCGATACGGCGGTTGAGGAGGGCGTGTTTACGGGAAAAACCTTTGTGCTGACGGGAACATTGCCCACCTATAAACGCAGTGAGGCGGCAAAAATAATAGAAGATAACGGAGGCAAAACTTCATCTTCCGTATCTAAAAAGACGGATTTTGTCCTCGCCGGAGAAGATGCAGGCAGTAAGCTTACGAAGGCTCAGGCGTTAGGGGTAAAAATTATAAGCGAAGAAGAGTTTAAAAATATGCTGGGGATATAGCTGTTTACAAAAGCATATATACACAATTAACTTATTTTAACGGTGACCTTTGATGAATTCAAAGGTCATATTTTTTTGCCTGCGAACATAACATTTACTAAGTTGAAATTTCGGAGGAATGTTAAATGAGCAGTTTAAATTCAAAGGAACGATTTATTCAGGCTGTTTCGCCGTTGTGTACAAGCATTGCAAAAAGAATGTACTCGTTGCCGGACAATATCTGCGAAAACGCCCAGGAGGTTATTTTAAGGGTCAACAGGGCGGCAGCGGTGCTGTGTCCGGACAATACATATTTTTTAACAGAGAACGGCTGTCTGACAAACAAGCTGATTGACCAGCCTATGCTGTCGGTTAATCAAAGAGAAATTAACGATATTTTTCAGAATATATGTAATTATTCCGTTTATTCCCGTCAGAACGAAATCCGCCAGGGCTTTGTAACTATGCAGGGCGGTCACAGGGCCGGAATATGCGGTACCGCTGTTGTTGAAAATGAAAAAATAGTTAATATTCGGGATATTTCTTCGATTAACATTAGAATTGCAAGGGAGCATAAGGGGTGCTCAAAGGCGGTTTTGTCGGCTGTTAATAATATTGACGGCGGTGTGCTTATCTGCGGTTCTCCATGCAGCGGAAAAACCACAGTACTAAGGGATATAGCCTTGACACTTTCAACCGATTACAGAAAGAAGGTTTCGGTTGTGGATGAAAGGGGCGAGATTGCCGGAACGGTAAGAGGAATTTTTCAAAACGATATAGGGCTTTGCGATGTACTGGACGGTTATTCTAAGTCAGAGGGCATTATTATGGCGATTCGTTCTATGTCGCCTGAGGTGGTTATTTGCGATGAAATCGGCGGTTTTGACGATGTTAAGGCAATTTTGCAATGCTCAAATTCCGGCGTAAGCTTTATAGCCGCTGTTCACGCAAAAAATCCCGATGAGCTTGTTAAGAAGCCTTTTATTAAAGAGCTGATTAAGTCGGGAGTATTTGAAACCGCTGTTTTTCTTCAAAGCAGAAAGAACGCCGGAAAAATTCAGAGCGTGGAAAATTGCAGGGAGCTTTTAAATGCTTAGGGTTATGGGCGCAGTTCTGATTGTATTATCAGGCTCTCTGGCCGGATTTTACTATTCGGGACGGCTCAAAAAGAGGTGCGATATTTTGCAGGAATTTTCCGCTTTTTTAGCGGAGCTGAAAACACGAATAAGGTACAGCGGTGCGGATATTTTTTCTCTGCTTTCTTCCTTGGAGGGTTCAAAGCACATTAACGCTGTGATTGATTTTGTAAATCAAAACAAAGATTCCGGCAAAAGCCTTCCGGATTTGTGGGAACAGGCGGTTACGATTGCTTTTAAAGGCTCGCCTTTGAAAGAGAGCGACAGAAAAGCGATGATTCAATTCGGAGAAACATTGGGTACAGCCGATGTATGCGGAGAGCTTGCCCATATTGATTTGTATGTTGAAATATTTGACAAGCTGTTAAAAAGTGCAGGACGGGAGCTAAATGAAAAGTCAAAGCTATACAAAACATTGGGATTTTTTGCAGGGACGTCAATAGCGTTAATGATTGTATAATAATGATATTCCGAACAACAATGGAATTTTTTTCGTCTTAATGCGGAATATTGGGATAAAGAGGTAATTTTATGGATGTAGATATGATTTTCAAAATTGCGGCTGTCGGAATAATCGTTGCAATATTAAACCAGCTTCTTGTAAGGTCGGGCAGAGAAGAGCAGGCAATGCTCACAACTTTGGCAGGGCTTATTGTTGTGCTTACAATGATAGTAACCCAGATCAGCACGCTTTTTTCTACAATAAAAACGCTCTTCGGATTGTAAAATGAACATTACGGGAATTTGCGCTTTAGGCGTTGTAATTGCAGTTACAGCCGTTACAATCAAGCGGTATAACGGCGAAATGTCGCTTTTGCTGTGTATAGCCGGCTGTATATTTATTTTTTTATCTCTGCTTTCTTCCTTTTCTTCATTATACGATACTGTCAGCAAAATCCTTGCCAATACGGGAATAAGCGTTACTTACATAACAATTCTTTTAAAGGCTGTGGGAATATGCTTTGTCACGGAGTTCGCCTGTGATATTTGCAGGGACGCCGGTCAGTCGGCGCTGGCTTCTAATGTGGCTCTTGCAGGCAAGGTAATGGTGCTTGTTACTGCAGTTCCGCTTTACAGCCAGATTCTCAACACTGTGCTTACTCTTATGGGAGGCAGTGTATGAAAAAGGCTTTTGTAATTTTAATCTTTGCTCTGATGGCGGTTTTTGCATTCTCGTTAAGCGCAGGTGCCGTGGAAAAATCTGATGTGGTGTCTGAAAACAGTTCTGAAAGCTTTGATTTAATTAGTGATACTGACAAGAAAAATCTCTTTGATTCTCTTTCGGATGATGCAAAAAAAACGCTGGGGGAGCTTGGAATTTCGGATATTGACCCTGATGTTTTAAGCAAAATTTCTTTTGACAAGCTGTTGTCGATGATTGTATCAACCACTGCACAGCAGTCTGCCGTTCCTTTAAAATCCTTAGGGTGCGTTATGGCGGTAATACTCTTAAGCTCTCTGATGTGCGGATTTAAAAGCACACTAAACAGCGGAAAAATGCAGACTATTATTGACGCAGTGACGGTTTTGTGCATTGTGTCTGCCCTTGTTATCCCCGTAAACGGAACAATACTGAGCGCTGTTGATGTTATTGTAACCGCCTCTGATTTTATGCTTGCATATATTCCTATAATGCTTGTTATTATGCTAAGCTCGGGACAAGCCGCAGGGGGAAGTGCATATTACTCTATGATGATTATGGCAGGTCAGGGGGTTGCTCAGACAGCCTCAAAGGTTATTTCTCCGCTGCTAAACTGCTTTTTGGGAATAAGCATTGCAGGAGCAGTATCTCCCAATGTAAATCTTTCGGGATTAAGCGCATTTATCGGAAAAATAATCAAGTGGCTTTTGGGGTTTGTAATGTCGCTGTTTACGGCTGTTTTGTCCTTTAAGCAGATACTTACCTCGTCTATTGATAATGTATCAACAAGAGCCGTAAGGTTTACTCTGACCTCCCTTGTGCCTGTTGTAGGCTCTGCGCTTTCGGACGCATATAAAACAATTCAGAGCAGTGTGGGCTTGCTGAAGTCAGGCTTAGGGGTGTTTGTAATAATTTCGGTGCTTACGGTTTTTATGCCTGTGCTTGTGCAGTGCTTTGTGTGGATTGTGACAATGGGAATTTCTAAAGCGGCGGCGGAAATAATGGGACTTAGCCGTGCAGGAAAAATTATTGAGGCTGTTTCGTCGGTTGTAACAACCCTTTTGGCGATAATTCTCTGTATTGCGGCTGTTTATGTTATTTCAACTGCTCTGGTGCTTATTATGGGAGGTGCAAAGGGATGAGCGCAGTAATATCCGTATGCACGGCGGTCTGCGCCGCCGCCATTGCAGGCTCTCTTGCCTCGGTGCTTATGCCCGAGGGCAATACAAAAAGGGTGGTGTCATTGGTTTTGGGAGCGTTTTTGCTTTGCTCGATGATAGCTCCCGTTAAAGAGGCTATCAGCGGTTTTAATGCTGATGAGCCTGAAATTCCGCCGGAGGAGGAAATTACGGCGACGGCTGACGAGATTTTCACCTCAAAAGTTTTGGACGAAACATCTGATATTCTGTCCCGGACTTTGGAGGGGTATTTAAAAAGCGAAAAAATCCCTTTTTTAAGAACAAAATTCTATTTGTGCCGTGACGATAATCTTGGAATAATTATCAGCAGGATTTGCATATACATTGAAAAAAAGGACAATACCTATGTTTTTAAAATTAAGGAGATTACGGAAAAGAATTTCGGGCAGACGCCCTTTGTAATTGCGGAGAAGTAATATGAACGATAAACAAAAAGCCATTGCTTCAAAATTTTTAGGCGGAGATAAAGTTAAAACAATCATAATAATTGCAGGCTTTTTAGGTATAGGACTGATATTTTTATCCACGCTTTCGGGAAATCTTTTTTCCGGAGAAAGCGATCAAAACAAGAATGAGCTTTTTTCGGTAAAGGAATATTGCACTCAGATGCAGGAGGATTTAAAGGAAACTGTGGAGAATATTCAGGGCGTTGGAACGGCGCAGGTTCTGCTTACAATAGAAAACTCGGTGGAATGTGTTTACCTTGAAAACAGCAATACAAAAACCAAACAGATTGAGCCTGTTATCAGGGGAGTGGTTGTTGTTTGTCAGGGAGGAGACAACCCCGTAACCGTTCAGCGTGTTTTGTCGGCGGTGACAAAGGCGCTGAACATTTCCTCGGCAAAGGTCTGTGTAACAAAATCTAATTTTTAACAGGAGGAACATAATGAAAATCGGAAAAAAACACATTATTTTGGGAACTTTGGTGATTGCGCTGAGTGCGGCTGTTTATCTTAACTGGCAGTTTGCGGAAAACAAAAGCGTGTCCACGACTTCTAAGGAACTGGGCGAGGCGAAATATGTAAACGCAACAGTTGATAATTCTGCCCAAAGCACCCTTGACGAGGCGGTGCAGACGGCGAATATGACGGGAGAACAGCAGGAGTATTTTGCAAATGTAAAGAATCAGCGTGACCAGACTCAGGACAAAATTCTGGATACGGCTAACGAGGTTTTGCAAAACGAATCCGCCGAAAGCGAGGAGTGTAAATCCGCTGTTGAAAGCATTGAAAAGCTCCTTAAGGATTTTACTTATCAGGACAGCATTGAAAGCGTGCTGAAAGCAAAGGGATTTTCTCAGTGTCTTTGCTATATTTCCGATAACGGATGCAGTGTTGTTGTGCTTAAGGATGAGATGAACGAAACATCGTCCATTATGATTAAGGACGCAGTAACATCCCAGGTGGATATTCCTTTTGAGAATATTACCATAGCGGAAGTGTAGTTTATATAGCTTATAAGCAAAATTTCTGAATACGAAATATAAATGTGTTTAAAGGCGGAGAAAGCTATGGGTTGTTTTCTCCGCCTAAATTTCTGCGCTTTTGCGGCGGCTATGCTGCGGTTGATTAATTTTGTCAAGGCGTTGTTTTTTTACCTACATCTGTTGAGATAATACGAAATATTGAGCGATTATGTATGAAAATTGTATTTTTGCATACTATATATACCGTTTACAAATTTTATAAATTATGATATACTTTAAACGGTAATAGATTGGTTAGGCAGCAGTTTTGCTTTACTGCACGATCATTACAAATTTATGTTTGCAAAGAGAGGCTGACTTGAAATGGCAAAAGTTGATTTGAAAAAGTATGGAATCACATGTTCACAGGAAGATATTTGTTACAATCCTTCTTATGAATTGTTGTTTGAGGAGGAAACTAAGGAAGGCCTTACAGGCTACGACAAGGGACAGGAAAGCGAGCTTGGCGCAGTAAACGTTATGACGGGCGTATATACCGGCCGTTCGCCTAAGGATAAATTCATCGTTATGGATGAGAATTCTAAGGACACCGTTTGGTGGACCTCTGACGAGTATAAAAACGACAACCACCCTGCTTCACAGGAGGCTTGGGACGCTGTTAAGAAGATTGCTCAGGAAGAGCTTTCAAACAAAAAGCTCTATGTTGTTGACGCTTTCTGCGGAACAAACAAAGACACCCGTATGGCTGTTCGCTTTATAATGGAGGTTGCTTGGCAGGCTCACTTTGTAAAGAATATGTTTATCAGACCTTCTGAGGAAGAGCTTGAAAACTTTGAGCCTGACTTTGTTGTTTATAACGCTTCAAAGGCTAAGGTTGAAAATTATAAGGAGCTGGGACTTAACTCCGAAACAGCTGTTGTATTTAACATTACAAGCCGTGAGCAGGTTATCATCAACACATGGTACGGCGGAGAGATGAAGAAGGGTATGTTCTCTATGATGAACTACTACCTGCCTTTGAAGGGTATTGCATCAATGCACTGCTCTGCAAACACCGATATGAACGGTGAGAACACAGCTATTTTCTTCGGTCTTTCAGGTACAGGTAAGACAACGCTTTCAACCGACCCCAAGCGTCTTCTTATCGGTGACGACGAGCACGGCTGGGACGACAACGGCGTGTTTAACTTTGAGGGCGGTTGTTATGCAAAGGTTATTGACCTTGATAAGGAATCAGAGCCTGATATTTACAACGCAATTAAGCGTGACGCTCTTCTTGAAAATGTTACTCTTGACAAGGACGGAAAGATTGACTTCCACGACAAGAGCGTAACTGAGAACACTCGTGTTTCTTACCCGATATATCATATTGATAATATCGTTCGCCCTGTTTCTTCTGCTCCTGCTGCAAAGAATGTAATCTTCCTTTCTGCTGACGCATTCGGCGTTTTACCGCCTGTATCTATCCTTACACCTGAGCAGACAAAGTATTACTTCCTTTCAGGCTTTACTGCAAAGCTTGCAGGTACTGAGCGTGGAATTACCGAGCCTACTCCTACTTTCTCTGCTTGCTTCGGACAGGCTTTCCTTGAGCTTCATCCTACAAAGTATGCTGAAGAGCTTGTTAAGAGAATGGAAAAGAGCGGTGCTAAGGCATATCTTGTAAACACAGGCTGGAACGGCACAGGCAAGCGTATTTCCATTAAGGATACAAGAGGTATTATTGACGCTATCCTTGACGGCTCAATCCTTAAGGCTCCTACAAAGAAGATTCCTGTATTTAACTTTGAAGTTCCCACTGAGCTTCCGGGCGTTGATACTAATATTCTTGACCCACGCAACACTTATGCTGACGGTTCCGAGTGGGATAAGAAGGCGGAGAATCTTGCCGGTCTATTTATTAAGAATTTCAAAAAGTACGAAAACAACGAAGAGGGCAAGAGCCTGGTTGCTTTCGGTCCTCAGCTTTAATATAGAACCGGTTTTACGATTTTTCGTACCTAAAATAATAAAAACTATACCGCTTCGCTTAGGCGAGGCGGTATTTTTGTGCGGTTATATGGATGAAAATGTTGATATATAACGAATGCCGTATGTTGTCGAAATCATTAAATTAAAATTAGGAAAAATAGTATAAAACAGTAATGAAAACGGCTCCGAATCTCGGAGCCGTTCTGTGTATATGTATGTTTATTAGGTTACAAGCAGATTAGTCAGCTTGTTAAATCAGGAAAACAATGGGGTAGAGAGGTAACGCTCGCCTGTATCCGGCAGAAGAGCTACAATCTTTTTGCCCTTATTTTCCGGGCGTTTTGCAAGCTGAGTAGCCCCCCACAACGCTGCGCCGGAGGAAATACCTACAAGAATTCCCTCTTTGTGTGCAATCTCTCTGCCGGTTTCAAAAGCGTCGTCGTTTTCAACCGTGATGATTTCGTCGTAAATATCCTGATTCAATGTGTCGGGAACAAAGCCTGCGCCGATACCCTGGATTTTGTGAGAGCCTGCTACGCCCTTTGAAAGCACCGGTGAGGATGCAGGCTCAACTGCAACAACCTTAATGTTAGGATTCTTGCTCTTTAAGTATTCGCCGACGCCGGATACTGTTCCGCCTGTGCCCACGCCTGCTACAAAGATATCAACATTTCCGTCTGTGTCCTCCCAGATTTCGGGGCCTGTTGTTTCAATATGTGCCTGTGGGTTGGAGGGGTTTTCAAACTGTCCGGGGATAAATGAACCGGGGATAGATGCTGCAAGCTCCTTTGCTTTTGCAATAGCTCCCTTCATACCCTTTGAACCTTCGGTGAGGACAAGCTCTGCGCCGTATGCCTGCATAAGCTTTCTTCTTTCAACCGACATTGTCTCGGGCATTGTGATAATAAGCTTGTAGCCCTTTGCAGCGGCTACGGAGGCAAGGCCGATTCCCGTATTACCTGATGTGGGCTCAATTAAAGTTGCACCCTTTTTAATCTTTCCTGCTTTTTCTGCATCTTCAATCATTTTCTTTGCAATTCTGTCTTTTACTGAGCCGGCAGGGTTAAAATATTCAAGCTTTGCCAGTATTGAGGCATTGAGATTGTGTGCTTCTTCATAATTTTTAAGGTCAATGATAGGTGTTTTTCCGACGAGTTCTGTAACTGAATTGTAAATTTTCATTTTAATGCTTCCTTTCGAGAAATAGTAGAATTTTTAAAACTGATTTGTAAGTATTTTATCTGTAGTTTGTCTGTAAAACGGTTAGTGACTTTTACACAGCGTCAACATCGTAATAACTTCATAATTTAATTCATACCTTTCCTACTAAGTTAATAGGATTATATACCTATAAATACCATTTGTCAATAGTTATTTATAATTTTTTCAAATATTTATTGATATTATTATTATAGGGTTAGGTATTTTGATATTATAGAGTTTTATATAAAGAAATAAGCTGACAACCGCATTTTGGCTGTCAGCTTTAAGCTTTTAATGTAATTAGATTGTATAATAATCGCCGGACATTTCCTTGGCGTTGTCAGCCAAGTCCTGCAAGGTTACGCTGTCAACATAATCTTCGATGACCTTGTCAAAATTTTCCCAGAATTTCAATGTCGTGCATCTGTCCTTTCTTTCACACTGATTGTATTCGTCCTGCAAACAGGCGATGGGCACAAGGGTGCCCTCGGCGGCTCGGAGGATATCTCCTGCTGTGTAGTCCTTGGGGCTTCTTGCCAGCCTGTATCCGCCGTTGTTGCCCCTTAAGGAGTGTAGAAAGCCTGCTTTGTTCATCAGAGAAATAACCTGTTCAAGGTATTTCAGAGAAATTTCCTGACGCCTTGAAATATCTTTAAGGGCGATGTACCTGCCCTCTGAATAAACCGCCAAATCAACCATTACACGCAGTGCGTATCTGCCTTTTGTAGAAATCATATGTTTTATCCCTTTTCTTTAATATTGTATATTGAAAATTCGTAAGTATTTTGTTATTCTATTTACGGAAACCTAATTTCTTATTCCAAATTATACTATAGGAATAGTAGGAAAGTCAATCGGAAAATATAAAATAATAAGTTATAAATAAATAATTATAAATAAATTTTAATAAAAAAGCCCGAAGTTGTATAGATTAGTACAATTTCGGGCTTTTTGCCGTGTATAGTGAGGGACGAAAAATCAGGGGCAAATTTAAGTTCCTCAAAGGAGTTGTATATGAGAAATAAATCATTTAGTCAGAGGGAAAAGGATTTTTGCAGATTTTTCGCAATGTGCGGAAACCCTGAGGAGGCAGCTGTTAAAGCCGGCTACACAAAAAATCCCCAAAAGGAAGGAGAACGGCTGATTTGCAGGTCGGATATTTGCGATGAAATCGCAAGCCTCGGAAAGCAAAATCAAAAGATTATGCAGAGCCTTGCACAAATAGGCTATCAGAGGCTTGCATTCGGAAATATTGCAGACGCTGTTTCACTTCTTTTTATGGAAAATCCCCCCAGCGAACAGTTAAAGGATATGAACTTATTTTCTGTTTCAGAAATAAAAAAGCCCAAGGACGGCGCAATGGAAATTAAGTTTTTTGACAGGCTAAAGGCTTTGGAGAAGTTTGAAATTCTAAGCTTATCAAGCTCGGGAGATAAGAATCCCCTGTATGAGGCGCTGAATAAAGGCGCAGAAAAGCTTGGTCAGGGCGGAATAACTGATGAAGATTAAGCCTTTTTCGGAAAAACAGCTTCTGACCTTATGTTGGTGGTGCCCCAATTCGCCTTACAGGTGCCGTGACGCTGTTATATGCGACGGCGCCGTAAGAAGCGGAAAGACCTTTTGTATGTCTTTGTCCTTTGTTCTGTGGAGTTTTTACAGGTTTAACGGAGCCGGTTTTGCCTTTTGCGGAAAAACACGGCAATCTCTGCGGAGAAATGTAATTGTTCCGCTGATTCCCATGTTGGAGGAATTGGGTTTTTCCTGCACGGAAAAACTGTCCGCGGGTATCCTTAACATCAAATACCGTGACAAAGAAAATACTTATTATCTTTTCGGAGGTAAGGACGAATCCTCAGCCGCTTTGATTCAGGGTATGACCTTATCCGGCGTACTCTTTGACGAGGCGGCGCTTATGCCCAGGTCCTTTGTTGAACAGGCTCTTGCAAGGTGTTCCGTGGAGGGTTCAACCTTTTGGTTTAACTGCAATCCTCAGCATCCAATGCATTGGTTTTACAAGGAGTGGATTCAAAAACACAGTGAGAAAAACGCCTTGTATATTCATTTTACAATGAGGGATAATCCGTCTTTAAGTGAACAGATGATAAAGCGGTATGAGAACTTATACAGCGGAGCGTTTTACGAGAGGTTTGTTCTGGGTAAGTGGACGGCAGTTTACGGATGTGTTTATCCTTTTATGAACAGCAAGTCCTACTGCGATGTGCCTGAGGGGGAATTTTCGGAGTACGCTGTCTCCTGCGATTACGGAACGGTCAATCCTGCATCTTTCGGACTGTGGGGAAAACAGCAGGGGGTATGGTATAGAATTGATGAGTACTACTACGACTCGCGCAGAGAGGGGAGACAGAGGACTGACGAGGAGCATTACCGTGAGCTTGAAAAACTTGCAGGGAACAGGAACATAGAAGCAGTTACCGTTGACCCATCTGCGGCAAGCTTTATTGAGCTTATCCGCAGAAAGGCAAGGTTTAAGGTTGTTCCTGCGAAAAATTCCGTAGTAAACGGAATCAGGCAGGTTTCGTCGGCTTTAAAACAGGGCAGAATTAAAATTTGCAGTAACTGCGCCGACAGCATCAGGGAGTTTTCTCTTTACAGGTGGAGTGAAAACTCCGTTGAGGACGCACCTGTTAAGGAAAACGACCATGCAATGGATGATATCCGTTATTTTGTTACAACAATTATGGAGGAGGACAGGGGCTTTATTGCCTTTGCCGCTCCCAGAAAACAGGAGAATTACAGTGAAGTTTTTTAGTAAAAAGAAAGGGAGAAAAACTGCAGAAAATCCCCTTGTGCAGTGCGTCAGCGGAGATTCCGCCGCTCATCCCTTTTCTCAGCTTGACAGCTATATGCCCTTAGCAAGGGCGGAGCAGGAGCTTTATGAATCTCTGAGAGAGGCTGTGCCTATTATTGACGCCGCAATAGGAAAGCTTGTAAGGCTTACGGGGAATTTTACCGTTGAGTGTAAGTCACGGGAAACAACCGCAGAGCTGAACAGGTTTTTAAACGGAGTCAATGTAAACGGTACAGAGTCGGGTATTTATGAGTTTTTAAACATTTATCTTGATCAGCTTTTAACCTACGGACAGGCTGTAGGAGAGGTTGTCTGCAATAACAGAGGTACGGAAATATGCGGGCTTTACAACGGAAGTTTAAAGGATATTACCGTTAAGCACGGCGACACGCCTATGTCTTTAGTGGTCTGCAGAAACAACGCAGAGCAAACGCCTTTGGAGTATCAGGAGCTTATTATGTTTACTATGCTTAACCCGGCGCCGGGTGCCTTGCACGGCACGTCGCTGTTGAAAGGACTGCCCTTTGTAAGCTCTGTTCTGCTGAAAATTATAGGCACAATCGGCAATAACTTTGAGCGATTGGGAAACCTGCGCTTTGCGGTTACTTATAAGCCCCAGTCGAATTCTTCCTTTGAATGTACCAAGGAAAGCGTTAAGCAGATTGCAGATGAATGGAGCAAGGCTATGCGCACAAAGGGAGAGGTTTGCGATTTTGTCAGCGCCGGTGATGTTTCAATTAAGGTTATAGGCGCTGATAATCAGATTATAGACAGCGACCTGCCTATCAGGCATATGCTGGAGCAGATTATAGCAAAGTTTTCTATTCCGCCGTTTTTGCTGGGTTTAAACTGGTCAAGCACTGAGAGAATGAGCAGTCAGCAGACGGACATTCTTACAAGCGAGCTTAAATACTACCGTCAGCAGTTGAATCCCGTAATTTCAAAAATCTGTTCTCTGTGGATGAAAACCAGAGGGATTGGAGAGGAATTTGAGATTAAGTGGTACAACATAAATTTGCAGGACGAAAAAGAGCTTGCTCAGGCAAGGTTGTATAACGCACAGGCAAGGGCTATTGAGATTGAAAATATGCAAAAGGAGAGTGAAGCCGGTTGGGCGCAATAATTAAGAGCGCAGGTACCTCTGATGAGGATATAAAGCTTATTAACAAATATACAAGGCGTGAGTTTAAGGCGGAGGAGGTTTATGTTTTTTCGGTTGTTCTGTGCGATAACGAGATTGACAGGGACAACGAGCGTTTTACCGTAGAGGCTCTGTTCGATATGGAAAAAATGTTTACGGGCAAGACGGGGATTTTTAATCACGAGCCTAAGGCGCAGAATCAAAGCGCAAGGATTTTTCAGTGCCGTGTTGAAAATATACCGTCAAAAAAGACCTCCTTCGGCGATGATTATTTCAGGCTTACGGCAAAGGCGTACATTCCTGTTTGTGACAATACAAAGGATTTGATTTTGCTTATTGACAGCGGAATTCTAAAGGAAGTAAGCGTAGGGTGCAGTGTGTCTGAAAAAATCTGTTCCGTATGCGGCAAAGACTTTGATACCTGCCGTCATATTAAGGGCAAAAGCTACAACGGCTCAACTTGCTGTTGTTTGCTCAGCAAGCCTGCCGACGCTTACGAATGGAGCTTTGTGGCTGTGCCGTCACAAAGGGACGCAGGCGTTATTAAGGGTATTAAGAATTACAAGGAGAAATATATGGATAAGAAAAACGGTGAAACTTTTGTAAATGCCTTATGCAAAAAATCTGTTGAAGCGGTTGCAATTCTCAGGGAGTCCGATGAAATTGTTTTAAAAGAAAGCGATTGCAGGCATCTTTCTCAGGTGCTTGGGGAACTGCTTGAGGACGCAAAGTGGGGCAGAGAATATAAGAGCAGTATGCGCAGTAAATTTGTAAGGCTCAGCGCAGTTGTTCAGCCAGAAATTTCGGCTGAAACCGCCGAAAGCCTCTGCGAAAAGCTGAGTATAGCGGAGCTTAAGGAGTTTATCGGAGCATATGAAAAACAGGCGGATAAGATTATTCCCTGTAAGCCTCAGCTTTTTTGCAATAAGGATAAAAAACAGAACACCAAAAACAGCGCATTTGAAATTTAAAAATTACGGAGGTATATATGAGTATTGATTTCAGCGGATTTAACGAAAACGCATTGACCTTTATTGCCGGCGAAGGTCTGAAAAAGGGTATGCCGGTAAAAATTACAGCAAGCAAAACCGCTTCTCCCTGTGCAAGCGGAGAGAATTTCTGCGGAGTTTGCGAAGATGTCAGGGACGGTTACTGCACCGTGGTGCTTTCGGGATATGTAAATATGCCTGCGACAAAGCTTATTTCCACAGGCTTTCAGAAGCTGGGCGCAGGCGCAGACGGTACGGTTGTTTCTTCAACCACAGGCAGGGAATATCTTGTACTTGACTCAACTGCCGACACGGTAGGATTTATTCTTTAAGGAGGAAAAACAATGGCAAATTATGAAAATATAAAACTTGAAAAGGGTATGTATCAGATTTCGGGCAAAAGCCTTACGGAGGTTTTGGAGGAGCTCGACCCCTCTGAAAATTACGAGAATACTTCCCTGAAAGGACTTGACGCTTTTTCCCGTGAGCTTAAAAGATTCGACATTAAGGTCAGCGGAAAGGGCTCTGACTGTGTTGAGAAGTTCTTTAAAACAAGCGATAGTGCGGCGCTTTTCCCGGAATATGTCAGTCGTGCCGTGCGCCAGGGTATGGAGAGAAATAATATTCTCCCCAATATCGTAGCAACCGTTACAAAAATCGACGGTATGGATTACAGAACCGTAAGTTCTGCCGCCGGCGACGATGACAAAAGCCTGAAAATCGTAAACTAGGGTGCGTCTATTCCGACTACGGTAATCAAAACCTCTGAAAACCTTGTGAAGCTTCACAAGAGGGGCAGAATGCTTGTTTCTTCCTATGAAGCTCTCAGATTTCAAAGACTTGACCTGTTTACGGTTATGCTTAATCAGATTGGCGGATATATTGCAAGAGCTCAGCTTAAAGACGCTGTGGAGGTGTTGATTTCAGGCGACGGCAACGATAATCCCTGTGCTGAAATTTCCTCTGCGGAATCGGGAAAAATCTCCTATACTGATCTTGTGAACCTTTGGGCAACGCTCAATCCCTATGAGCTTAACACAATTCTTGCCCCCACTGACGCTATGCAGAAGTTATTGTCATTGCCAGAAATGAAGGACGCTCAGTCGGGACTTACCTTCCAGGGAACCGGAAAGATGATTACGCCTTTGGGAGCGTCGCTTCTTCATACTCCCGAAATTAGCGGTAACAAGGTTATCGGACTTGACAAAAACTGCGGTCTTGAAATGGTACAGGCAGGCGACATCCTTACCGATTACGATAAGCTTATCGACCGTCAGCTTGAAAGGGCGTCCATAAGCTGTATTGCGGGCTTTGCAAAAATCTTTACCGACGCTTCAAAGTCGCTTGCTTACTAAGAGGTGATTTTTTGCTCAAGAATGTTCTGAAACGATTTTCTGTTATTTCCGGACTGACGGGAGAAGAATTGTCAAAATGGTCCTTCCTTTGCACGGAGTGTCTAAATTATGTTTTGGAGCATACCATAAGGGAAGAACTGTCTGACTCTCAGCAGGAGAGGTGCGCCTGCCTTGCCGCCTCCATTGCATACTACAAGCTTGCATTGTACGACAGCGACAAAGTAAGCTCATTTACGGCAGGAGATATTCATATTTCTCAGGAGCAGTCGGTTCTGCGTGCTGAGAAAATGATGAATTGTGAGATGGAGCAGTGCAGGGACTTTACCGATTTCGGCGGTCCCTGCTTTATGGGTGTGACAATATGAGCATTTACAAAACCGTGGAGAATTCCATAAATAAATGGGGAAGCACTATTAAAATAAGCAACAACGGGGAAATATATACCTGTAAAGGCTTTATCCAGCCGCTTAGGTACAAAAATAATATGTACTTAGGCGGTAAAAGACTGGACGCAGGCTACTTTGACGGCGGTCACTACCTTTTTATTGCAGGAGCAGGTACAAATCTGTCCTGTCACGGAGATGCAATTATTGAAAACGGCGGTAAAAAGTACGCCGTAAAAAGGGCGGAGAGCTTTGTTTACGGCGACAGAGAACTGTACCTTTGGGCAATTCTAAAGCCATACGTTCCGCCACGTAAGGAGGATTTTGTTTATGAGAGAAATTGAGCAGATTGCCGACGGGCTTATTGTTAAGGCTAAGCAGTCGGGAGGACTTGAGGATGTCCGCTTTGTTAAAGCCTATGGGGCGGATGCCCCGGAAACTCCCGTTTCGGGGTATCTGGCTGTGGTTTCCATTGACTCTATGTCAAGAACAAACAGCTTTTTGGGCAACAGGGTTTATAACGGCTTAAACGGTGAAAAATTCACAGCACAAATTAAAATAAGAATTTATGCGCCCGATTATCAGAACGGACAGGAGCTTACCTCTGTTTCGGGGATTTTGTGCGAAAACATCAAAAATGCCGACGAAGAGAAAATCGTCAGCGGGGTTAAGTTTTCTCCTGTGGGCTTTGACGAAAATATAAACGCTATGTACCGTGATTGCTGTGTTGATGTAAGCTTTTATCTTTGCAGGGAGGTAAAAATATGACTGTATTTAACTTTTTGCAGGGAGGAGATGTTACCGTTTCGGTAAACGGTCAGGCGCTTTGGGGCGTTGAGGGGATTTCCGTAAATGAAACCGCAGGTTATTACGAAATTTGTGAATATCTTTCGGGGGAGCCTGAAGAAAGAATACCTTTAAACAAGGAGTTTGATATAGTTATAAATCAGGCATTTACAGAGGATAATCCCCTTGACGGATTGGTTGATTTTTCCCTTGAACTAACCGTTAAAAACGGGAAAACCTTTACATACGAGCCATGCTGTCTGCTCCAAAGCGACTGCGGAATTTTTCAGAATAAAAACCTTATGTACGTCCACAAAATTAAAGCATTTAATAAATTTTAGCAGGAGGTTTTATGGAAAATATAATTGAAGAAACTACGGCTGTTGATACTTTGTATATTTCTGTTGAAGAATTAAGTGCGGAGCTGAGCAGGCAGAGCCTTCGCTATGAAAAGCCTTTTGAAGAAGAAAGTCGGGCGGTGTTCAGATGAAATGTCCCGGCATAAGGTACAAGGGTGTAACATGGAACAACAACCCCAAGACCCTTAAAATTTCTAACGGAAAAAAGACTGTTTCCGTGGAGTATCTGACGCAGAGTATGGATGTTCGGGAAATGATGCGCAGGAACACGGTGATTTCAGGCACAGGCGAGTTTTACGGAGACGACTGCCTTGAGCAGTTTAACAAAATCAACAGGCTTTTTGCCCAAGGCGGAAAGGGTGTGCTTTCCGTTTACGGTCTGCCCTCGGTGGAGGCGTACTTTACCGATTTTCAGATGCTTTGTCCGCCAAAGGAGAACATAATTGAGTATTCCTTTGTATTTACAGAGGCAGATACCCGGGAAAAAAGCCTGCCGAAGGCTCCCTTTCACACAGCAAAAAACGGAGAAACCCTTTGGGATATTTCTTATAAATATTCTATACCTTTAGAAACCCTTGCAAAGCAGAATTGCCAAATTAAAACGCCGGACAGTATCAAGGAGGGAGATATGGTGAAATTATGCTGAATGTGTGCTTTTACAACAAGGATTGGGAAAGGATAACTTCTCCCGGGTGCGTCAGCCTTAAACTGTCTATGGATTCCGACGTACCTGCCGACAGCCTTGAAGTTACGCTCCCGTATTTTGATACATATAAAGATGTGAGCAGAGTAAGCGTTTTCGATAATGAAAACAACCGTATTTTCAGCGGTATCTGCGACGAGAGTAAATTGCGTAAAAATCAAAAGGGAGCCTTTGTGGCTTTATATTTCAGAGATTTTACTGCTCTTCTTATTGATAACGAGGGCATACCCTGTGAGTTTATAAATCCTACGGCTGACGTTATTTTTGAAAAGTACCTTGCACCCTTGGGGTTTGATTCCTTTATTGCAGACGGCAAAGCAGTAAACGGTAAATTTACCGTTAAAAAGGGGACAAGCGTATATAAGATTCTGTCCGATTTTTGCAGTATCAATTACGGCTGTAAGCCTGCCGTACTGCCTGACGGTAAAATTATCTTTACAGGGGTAAATCCCGCTGAAAAGGTTATTTTTTCGGATTCATCAGATTATCAGTTCTTTACATATACAAGCATTACAGCGAACAGCTATCCCTGTAAAGTAATTTCCTCCGTCAGAATAAAAACCTCCTCCGATGATTTTTACAACACAATAATCAAAAACAACCTGGGTGATAAGACGGGCGTAATAAGGGAGAGGTGCGTTGACGCCTGCTGTGCTTCGACGCCTGCGGAAACGGCGTTCAGAATAATAGAGAATACAAACTCGCAGTATGAGGAATACAAAATCAGGACAGAAAGTATCCGAAGTTTCAGCGTTTTTCAAAGTGCAGAAATAAAGGACTCCTGCCTGGAAATATAACAAAGCTCTATGTAAGCGCTTTGGCGATTGTGCAGGAGCCTGACTCTGAATACTGCGATATAACCTTAAAAAAGGAGAATACAAATGTGGCTTATTGATTACATAACAAAACAAAATGCCGGTGACTCTGCAAACAAGGGCGAGGTTTCATCCGCAGATTCACAAACAGTCAGCGTAGTATCGTCAAATCTGCTCCGTTCGGTTAAGCAGGTGTTTCCATACGGAGTTATCAGCGTGCCCCCAAGCGGAGAAAGTGCTGTGGTGATACCCCTCAAGGGAGAGAATGTGGCTGTGGGCACTTTTGCAGAAAAAAGAGACATTAAGCCGGGCGAGCTTTTGCTTTACTCACAGGGAGGAGCAGAGATTTACCTTTGCAACAACGGCAAGGTTTATATAAACGGAGTTGAATATTAGTGGATTTAAAATTGGAAAACGGCGATATTGCAACCGAAACAAACGGCAGTCCTGTTAAGGTTTACGGCATTGATGAGCTTATTCAGCAGGCGGTTATCTGCATAACCGTTCCCAAGGGGAGCTATATATACGACAGAAACCTGGGCTCTCAATGCCACCGCCTGAAAGACGGATTTTCGCCTGAGGATATATTTAAGCTGGAACAGCTTATTAACGAAAGCATATATTCCCTGGGCAACATTTACGCCAAGGTGAAATCAGCATCAGTTGACGGCGGAAAATTAAGGGTTACGGCGGAATTTACCGCAGGCGATGAAACATACGAAAAAGAGGTGGTGCTTTAATGGAAAGCTTTGAAACAATATACAGCCGAATGAAAGAAAAATACCGCAGTCTTACAGGCGACTATCCTGCTGAGGCTTCGGATACGGCTATAAGATTAAAGCTCCTTGCAGGGGAGATTTTGTCCTGCCGAATGAATATGGATTTTATTAAAAACCAAACTCAGGTAAAAACAGCTTCGGGAGAATACCTGGATTATCACGGAGAATACAGGGGGATTTACCGCAAACAGCCTCAGAAGGCGGTGGGTGAGGTTACATTTTATCTTGACAGCGACGCTGTGAATACCGTAACAATTCCGTCGGGAACGGCGGTTTCAACATCGGGAGAACAGGCGCTTGTTTATAAAACCGATGAACCGTGCAGTATTGAGTACGGAGAAAGCTCTGTTACCGTGGGTTGTACGGCGTTTACAGGCGGTTCAAAGGGCAATGTGCAGGCAAACCGAATCACCGTTATTTGCAGTCCTGCTGACAGCGGACTTAAGGTGAAAAACGAGTCTGCATTTACAGGGGGAACAGACCTTGAGGACGATGAAAGCTTTCGCCGGAGAATTACAGCTACCATAGTTAATCCCTCAAACGGATGTAACAGCGCATACTACAAAAAGCTTGCACAAAGTGTTGATGGGGTAGAGAGCGCAGGAGTGATACCCTTGGAGAGAGGGGCAGGTACGGTAAATGTTTACATATGTAAAAAAGGCGCATCCGCCGACGATGGGCTTATTGCCAAGACACAGGCTCTAATTGATCAAAAGCGTGAGATTAACACGGATGTTCTTGTGAAAAGCGCATCGCCCTTGAATGTATCTGTTGTTGTTAAAATTGCCGTAAAAGAGGGCTTTAGCTATGAAGAAATCGAAAATGCCTGCACGGCAAAAATTTCACAGTATATTTCATCCAGGGGAGTCGGTGTTCCTGTGCTTATGGCAGATATAGGCAAAATTATTTACGAAATTCCCGGGGTAGCAAATTACGGGCTAACCGCTTATGACAAATATCCCGAGCAAAATCTGTTTGCCTCTCCGGGTGTAATATCCATTAAGCAGGTTGATAAATGATGAAAATAATTGATAAGTTTTTAGACATTCTTTCTCCGCTGAAAATTTACTCTTTGGATGAAGAAAGTAAAATTTATGCAGAGCTTTCAGTGTTTGCAGATGAATTTGACCTGATTTACGACTCTCTTGACGAAATCCTGAGGGAAAGCTTTGTTTTTACCGCCTGCGGTTACGGCCTTGACAGTATTGA
The DNA here is from genome assembly GCA_022774755.1 of bacterium. GTDB lineage: Bacteria > Bacillota > Clostridia > Oscillospirales > Acutalibacteraceae > Ruminococcoides. Next base: position 8,973 of record JALFLK010000013.1, on the reverse strand, counting down.
GAGTCTTTATACGGCACCGTTTAGCGAGCTTGAACCTGAGGAACGCAGAGGCAGAATTATGAACCGATTGCTTACCTCGGACGAAGATTTAACACTCTCCGCTATGGAATCGGCTTTAAACGCTTTTGGAACGGAAGAATATAAAATCACCGAGTGCGTTAAGGATTCGAGAGTGATTATTGAGATTTCGGGCGATTGCACAGAGGAGCGAAAAGCGTATATCAAAAGAGAAATCAGCAAGATTATGCCTGCCGGCATTGTTGTCTGGACCTTGTTTTACGGCATCAGCTGGCAGTCTTTTGAGGACAAGAATAACACATTTTCTTCAATGGATTCCCTTAATATGACTTGGGAAGAAATTGATGAACAAAAAAGTTAAGGAGAGATACAATGCCATCAACGGAAAAAACTCCAAACCTTGGGCTTAACAGCTGGCTTGCAGACGATAAGCCAAAGCGTGTGGACTTTGTGGAGGATAATAACATAATTGACGAGAAGTTAGGCGGACATTTAAGCGATTCATCGGCTCATTTATCGGAAAGTGACAGGGAAAAGCTTAGCTCGCCTGTTTATAAAACGAGTTACTCGGGAACAGGAACGGCAACAAAAAACATTACCCTGCCGTTTCAGCCCTCCTGCGCTGTAGTTTACAAAAGATACAGCGGATTTTGCAATTATGACACCGATATTTCTGCGGAAAAAATCAACGGCGCTTTTTTTAGCTCTGATATTGCCGATGACGACTGCGGAGGAATAAAAAACAGTGTATTGACGGTTAAGCAAAGCACATCTGCACAAGACGATGTGTTTTATAATCTTAACGAACAGTACGGTCAGTATGTTGTTTTAGCGTTCAGATAAAACACTCTATATTATTTAGTCAGAAAAGTCAGAAAATTCAGTCACAAAATGACATTTTTTGTTTACAAACATTTGGTTTTATGTTAGAATGATACCAAAGGAGTGTAAAAATTATGACTAAAAAAATTATTTCGGCATTTATGGCGCTTACTATGATGTGCCTATTTTTGGCAGGATGCGGATGTGAAAAAAAGGTTGAAACCGTTTTGGATTCCAAGGAGGTTGCCAAAGCAAGCGTTGAACAGCTTATGAACGACATTACAGACGCTATTAACAACCAGGACAGAGACGCATACACAAGGCTGACCACAGATAAGATGAGGTCTTCGAGCTGCGATGTAAACAAGTACTTCAGCAATATTAAGGAATTTATCCTTAAGGAAATTGCTTTTGACACAGGCAAGCAAACCGGAGCAACCTATGAGATGCTTATCCATTACTTTATAACCTTTGACGACGGTTACCAAGGTACAAGATGCAAAGTCGGAATTAACAATATGACCGACAGGTTCGTTATTGTTAAAGAGGGAGATACATATAAGCTTGATAATATTATTGACTTCGGCAGCTAAATTGGTATTTGCACAAGCACAGTATTTAATATAAAAACGGATATTGCCGTGTGAAATCCAAGCATTAAAAATCAAAATAACGGAATTTAAAGAGATAACAGAATTAAAGAGCGCTGTCGTCAGGAGAGCGCTCTTATTATTATATACAATGTGATGAAATACTTTATAAACAACAAAAGCGCTCCTCAAAAGGAACGCTTTTATTTTTAAAATTTTATTTGGCAGAATCTACTTGGTTTAAATTGTCTGTTCATAAATGAATGTCTTTTTATCAATGCCTGTAATGGTTTCCGCTGTTTCTGTTTTGGGGAAGAACAATATCGGCTGTATCTTCAATTTTTCTCCTCTTTGGAAGCTGTCTTTGGCTCCTGTTATAGTAATTGTCGCCGTAATCGTTTCTTGAACGATTCTGCTGAGCTGAAGCACGCCTGTTTCCTGTACCGGGACTTGCATAGGCAAATTTTTTCTTTCTGTTTATACCGGAAATTATGGTGTAAGCTATTCCCGAAACAGCAAGAACAATCAAAACCGCACCCGTTACGAGCATCCAAAGACCGTTGTCGCTGGTGCTTGTATTGTTTTTAATAAAGTTAAAGTCGTCGCCTGTGTTTGAGTCATCGGAATTTTGCAGGCTTTGCGCAATAGCGTTCCAGTCATTTTCCGAAAGCTCGCTGTCGTCAATTTTTCCGCTGTCGTAGTAACTGCTGTTATTAACAGGCTTTGTGGGCGTTTCATAAGAAATATAATTGTCGTTGGACGAGTCGTCGTTGTATCCGTAGGCATAATTACTGCTGTATGAATTGTAGTCGTCATAGTAGTTGGACGAATTGCCGTAATCGGAGTAATCGCCGTAATCGGAACTTGACGACGATTCATAGCCCGGGTCATATTCGGGATATGAAGACGGCGTGTCGGGAATACTGCTGCTGCCGGGGTCGGGCTGTGGGTCAGGCTCAGGCTCCACCGGTGCCGGTTCGGGGTCAGGTGTAACCTCCGAAGAACCGGGATCATCGTAAATTATGTCGTCGCCTGATGTGTTTGCGTCATATTCAGCGTAAGATTCATTGGTTTTTTCGGCTGCAAACGCAGTAAATGAGAACGATGCGAATACCATAGCCAAGGCGATTAACAAGGCTGAAATTTTTGATTTTATATTCATCGTAGCCCTCCTTTTTCGGGAAACAAATGCTTATAATAAATTATACACAAAGATTATAACACAAAAATCCGAACTGTAAAAGGGTTTATTGATATTTTCACATAAAAATCATAAATCTGTAATCATTATCGCCGTATGGTAACAATTTAGTTGTTAGAGTTCAGGAGAATTTTATAAAAACAAAGAACTCCTGTTAAGGAGTTCCCTGCCTGAAAAAGATTAAACAAACAATCAGTTTTTGAATTTCTTACGGACAAGCACCGTTAAACCGGCGGCTGTTGCAAGAAGGACAAGAAGTATAGATATATTAAATGCGTCGCCTGTTGCAACCTTGCCGTTAGAGGTTGTGCCTGTTGATTGTCCGTTTGAGTCGTTTGTTGAGGTTGTTGAGCCGCCCTTAGGTGACTGTGCAGTAGGAGTAACAACTGCTGTGCTGTCTGTGGGTGAAGCTGTTGAAGGCTCCGTGGGAGCAGTAGTTTCAGTCTCGGCGGGGAGAGTGGTTTCCGGCTCTGTTGGGGTAACAGGCGTTGACTTTGTGATTGTAAAGGTGTCTATGCTGTCTGTTGCCTCGTTAATATCTGCTGTTGCAGGATTGTCGTATGTGCTGTATGAATTAAAGGTAATCTTTTCATCGGTTACCTTGATAGTTGTATAGCCCGGAATTTTATCCTGCTGTGCAACTGCTGTTGATAATGGGAATACGCCTTTGAGGTATTCCTGTGAGCCTTTTAAGCCGTTTGCAAGATACGGATATTCCTCGTTATCCTTAACATAGAGCTTTTCGGTATCGAAAATGTTGTAGTACTTAAGACCGGAGCCTGTGTTGCAGGTCAGGTAAACAGTGCCTTCAGGGTCAACATAACTGTTTGTAAGGTCGCTTACTCTCTTGCCGTTGCTCATAGCGTAGGTTCTTGCATATACATGGTCGTGACCTGCAAGCACAACATCAACCTTGAATTCGTCCATCAGCTTTTCAAAGCCTGCCTCAACATAGTACTGAATGTCCCTGTCGGCAACATGCTGTGCAACAGATTCGGTTGACTTGTGGTGCTGAACAAACAGCCACCTGTAGTCGGGATATGCTGAAACAGCGTTGCTGAGAGTTTGTCTGTAAGCCTCAATGTATGGCTTAGCTTCCTCTGCGTTTGAGGGATACGATGAGTCGTTAAGCACAACGAACAGAGCGTTGTTGAATTTGTAGAAGTAGTTGCCTTTGTCTGTTGTTACTTCCTGTGCGGCGGCTGTTGTGGTGCTGTTTACTATTGACGAAACATCCTGTTCGTTCGGCAGGTTATAGTGATAAAGAAAACCGTTGTGTCGGTCGTGATTGCCTACAGCAGCCGCAAACGGAGTTGACCGGAGCACGCTTGAAGAAAATAATTCAGTATATTGTGCCTCACTGCCACCCTTAGTATCGTCAACCTGGTCGCCGGCAGAGGCAATTAAATCTACATTTTTGTCAGCCAAAGCATTCAAAGTATCGTTCCAGCCTGTCTTTGTAGTCTTATCCGAACTAAAAACAGCGCTGTTTTTATCTTCTGAACCGTTGTTAAGCTGAGGGTCGCCTACAAAACCAAAGGTAAATTCACCCTCGGCAGGTGTTGTGTATTTGTATTCATTTGACCAGGTTGCTCCGCCGTCCTCAGAAATACTGTAAGTGTATTCGGTATCGGGAGCAAGCTCGCTTACAGTTGCCTTGCAGGCTGTTTTACCCTCAACAGCGGACTTAGCAAAAGCGTCCTGTGTGATTGTGTTTTTGCCGTCTGAAAATTTAACCTTTGCACCCTTACCGTCGGTGTCTGTGTACCAGTTAAGGTTGATTTGTGTTGTGTCTGTTCCGGGCTGGAGGGTTAAGTCCTCAACCTCAAAACCCGGTGTGCTTGGCGCAGCAAACGCTGTTTGTGCAGCGGCAGCGGTTAACACAGCCGCAAGCGCAGAGGCAAGAATAATCCTGCCGATTCTCTTTCTTTTCATTCCATACATCTCCTTGTTTTTTCTTAATGGTAATGGTGAATAGTACCGTTTCCGATAAAAGCAGGGTAAAGCTTTGCTGACATTTATCGGATTTCGGTATATGGTTTCTCATAAAGCAAGCCTGAATCCGCCTTTAGTATTAGTGTTCATATTCAGTCGCCTATAAAATCAAAAGGCTTATTCAGGTAATTTCCTTTGAGAACGATATGATTATAAACCACTATTGTAAAAAACAAATTATTCCGATGTGGTATTTCTGTAAATATTTCTGCTTTGTTGAAAATCATCCCGGAGAACAGGCACGCAAAAAGCTCCGAGTTTCTAAACTCGGAGCTTAATAGACTTTTTATGCTTTTTATGCTGTCTTCGCTGTTTCGCTTAAGTTGTGCTTATGACTCGGAGGCCGAAGTTGTGGCGGCCGTTGACGGTGCAACAGGTACAAAGAACATATCGGGCTTGTATCTGTTTGTCTGTGATGTGTTGATTTCAACATCAAGGTTTGTAGCCAAATCTTCAAGGTATGAGTTAAAGTCTTCGGACTTCATTGCAGAGAGAACGCTTGTTCTGTTTGTGTCGTCAGAGATATATCCATCAGCAGCGTCAGCAATTTTGCCCTTATAAATCAGGTAGTACTGTGCGGAGTCGCCGTCGCCTACTGCAACTGTTGCGCAGGTGCCCTCAGCCATTTCTCCCAGCTTTTCCTTTAACTCGTCGCCGATTGAGCTCTTATCAAGAACCTCGGTGCCTGTCTTTGTGGGGTCCTCTGTAATGGAATTGTTATCCATATATTCCTTAACGACATCGTCGAAAGACTTGCCCGAGTTTACCTCTTCGGCATATTTGTCAAGCTCTGCTTTTACCTTTTCCTTATCCTCGTCGCTAAGGGCAACATTTGTGCTGGTGCCGTCCTCGCCGGTTTCGGAGGTATAAAGGTTTGCGGCAAAGTATTTATAATCTGTGTAGTTGCTGTTAAAGTACTCTGTAAGCTCTGCGTCGGTAACTTCTTTAGCTCCGCCCTTGCCGTAAAGAGCATTAAACAGGCACGACTGCTTTGCCATTGCTTCGTATGTAGAAATATAGAAGCTTTCATAAGAAATTCCGTAAGGCTCAAGCTCCTTGCTCATAGGGCTGAAGTATCCGTAAGACACATACTGTCCCATATCCCAGGTGTTCTTTGCAGTCTTTTCTGCTTCGTCTAAAGTAGCCTGGTCAACAGTAACATTGTTGTTTTCAATTTCGCTGTTTATTGCAATAACGTTTCTTGTTATCTTATCTGCTTTGTCAAGAATCCACTCCCTTGCAACTTGGGTGTTTCCGTCGTCATCGGTGATTTCCAAATCAAGGAAAGACTTGTCTGTGGCGTAGTCGTCAAGCTTTTCAGCGTAGGATTTAGCCTCGTTATATGCCTGATACATAGAGTAGATATATACGCCGATAGGAAGCTCCTGGTCGCCGTATTTGTAGCTCCACTCCTTGCTAAGGCTGATGGGTGTACATCCTGCGGCAAGAACAATCATTAACACCGCAAGAAGAACAGCGGTTACTTTCTTAAATGGGTTCATTTCTTTTACCATCCTTTATAGAAAATTTTATAAAGTACCGAAACTATACGTACCCTACAATTATACACAATTTTTTTCTTAATGTCTATATTTTTACTGAAATTCACTTAAAAAATCTGAATAAGCGGAAAATACCGTAAATTTTGAAACTAAAAAGGCAAAATTATTCTTATACAGAAAAAATTTCCTTCAATGCGTCCAGCGGCGGGGTATCTTTCGGGAATTTAACTGCCGCATATGGCTTTGCGCCTGCGTTTATCATACATCTGCCCTTGAACTTTGTCAGTATATAAGAAACTTTTTCGTCTTTAATATCTTTTAAATAAAGCAAAATAGTGCTTTCGTTCTGCTTTATTTCGGATATTTTCCAGCTGTACGCCGTATTTCTGATTTGTGCAATATCAATAAGCCCCAAAACAGCAGGCGGAATACTGCCGAATCTGTCCTCAAGCTCGTCTTTAACGTCAAGGCTGTCCTCTTTTGTGCGAATATCCGCAATTCTTCTGTAAATATCCAGCCTTTGTGAAAGATTAGAAATGTAGCTTTCGGGAATATGCGCCTCAACGGCAACGTCAATAAGGCACTCAATCTGCGCTTCCTCAGGAGCCTCGCCCTTTTCTTCACGGACGGCTTCGCCCAGGAGTTTCAGGTACATATCGTAGCCCACATCTTCCATATGACCGTGCTGTTTTGCGCCTAAAATATTACCTGCGCCCCGAAGCTCCAAATCCCTCATTGCGATTTTAAATCCCGAGCCGAATTGGGTGTATTCTCTTATGGCGTTAAGCCTTTTTTGAGCAATATCAGACAGCACTTTTCCACGGCAGAATGTAAAATAAGCGTAGGCTCTTCTGGGACTTCTGCCCACTCTGCCTCTGATTTGGTGAAGCTGAGAAAGACCCATACAGTCTGCGTTTTCAATGATAAGAGTGTTTGCATTGGGCAGGTCAACGCCTGTTTCTATGATTGTGGTGCAGACAAGGAGGTTTATCTCCTGATTAAGCATCTTTTCCCAAACCTCTGAAAGCTCTTTTTCGTTCATTTTTCCGTGAGCCACGGCAATTTTTGCCTCGGGGATAAGCCTGCCCAGCTTTGCGGCCTTGTCAAGGATTGTTTCCACCTTGTTGTAGAGGTAGAACACCTGACCGCCTCGGCGTATTTCCTTGCGGATAGCTTCTGAAATAATACCCTCGTCGTGCTCCAAAACATAAGTCTGCACAGGTTGTCGGTTTCTCGGAGCTTCTTCAATAACCGACATATCCCTTATTCCGCTCATAGCCATGTTCAGGGTTCGGGGAATAGGGGTAGCCGAAAGTGTAAGGACGTCAACATTTTTGCACACTTCCTTAAACCTTTCCTTTTGCGCAACGCCGAATCTTTGCTCCTCGTCAATAATGGCAAGTCCCAAATCGTGGAATTTTACGTCTTTCTGCACCAGCCTGTGAGTGCCGACGATTATGTCGATTTCACCTCTTTCAAGCTTTTTCAAAATTTCCTTTTGTTGTTTAGGGGTGCGGAATCTTGATAAAAGCTCAATCCTTACGGGGTAATCCTCAAAACGCCTGAGTATGGTCTGATAATGCTGCCAGGCAAGTATGGTTGTAGGGCAGAGCAGAGCGCATTGTTTTGATTCGGTAACGCATTTGAAAGCGCCCCGCAGGGCAACCTCCGTTTTGCCGAAGCCTACATCACCGCACAAAAGCCTGTCCATAGGAACCGGTCGTTCCATATCACGCTTGATTTCTTTACAGCACCTTAGCTGGTCGTCGGTTTCTTCATACTCAAAACGGCTCTCAAAGTCCCTCTGCCATTCGCCGTCGGGTGAAAAAGCATAGCCCTTTGTGCGCATACGCTGAGAGTACAGGGCGATAAGCTCCTTAGCCATATCCTTAACGGAGCTTTTAACCCGTGCCTTTGCCTTACTCCAGTCGGCACCGCCCAGTCTGCTGAGCTTAACCGTTGAATTTTCTCTCGGACCGATGTACTTTGCAACCATATCCAGCTGAGTTACAGGCACATAAAGCACATCCTGTTTTGCATATTCAATCTTTATATAGTCCTTTATAATTCCGTGAGTGTCAATTTTTTTGATACCGCCGAAAACTCCGATTCCGTGTGTGCTGTGAACAACATAATCGCCGACGGTAAGGTCGGAGAGAGAGTAAATCTCCTTTGCATTTTTTGGAGTTTTGCGCTTTTTCGGCTTTTGAGAAACAGACGCAAGTCCGTGGCTGAAAAGGTAAAAACCTGCGGAGGGGTATTCAAAACCTCCGGAAAGTGCGCCGGGCATAACATAGATATTTCCTTTTTCAACATTTTCTGTGTCCTTAACCAAAATGTTGTCAAAACCCTTTTCGGCAAGAGCGTCGGAGGCGTATTTTGCGGATTTTTCCGTTCCTGCAAGAATTACAACTGAGCTGTTTTTCAAATCAATTCCCTGTAAATCCTCCGTCATAACCGAAACTGAGCCGTTCCAAAGGGGGAGAAGCTTAAAATTAAAATTCAGAAGCTCCGTCAGCTTGAAATCAAAACCGCCGTGGGCAAAATTTTCAAGGCAGACAAGCTGTTTTTCCTGCCAAAAGTCAATGATGTTTTTAAAGCTCTCGCTGTATGTGTCGAATCCTCTGCACAGAACACCCTCCTCAAGAAAGTCGGTGAGGTTTTCTTTCTGCAAAAATTCAGATGCCTTTGCTCTGTCCTTGATTTTTTGGTATTCGCTCAGAAAGACAAGGGAGTTTTCTTCTAAATAGTCAAAAAGCGTTGCCGGCTTTTCGTAAATAACGGGGATATATTTATCTATATTGCCAAGCTGAACTCCGCTTCGGATTTTATCAGCCTCTCGATG
>JALFLK010000014.1 GCA_022774755.1 bacterium | reverse complement strand
CCGATATACTGCGATTTTCCAAAAGCAAGAATCAACCCGAAGATTGTCGGCAGAAAAACTAATCCGATTGCAAATCCTGTTCCGTGACCGAATGCTTTTGAAAGCTTGAACGAATGAAGAACATCAATGTAAAGTGCAAGCAGAAGAAAAGCGCAACCGATAATATAAATAATTGTTTCAAAACCGCCTGATGAGAATATATATCCTGTCATAACCATTCCTGCAACTGCAAGGACTAACATAAGCCAGAAAAATGCAGGTTTCCAACAAATTTTATACACTATATGACCGTTATAGAACGGAATAATAGATTTCCATCCGTGTTGATCTGCTTTTTTAAAAATTTTCCACCACGCAATAACGGTAACTGCGTAAATAACAAGTAATGTTCCAAGAACAATTCCGAGTAAAATTAATAATGCGGAAATGTGAACCGTGCTTAAATAGTTTTGTAAATAATCAAACATAATTTTTCCTCCAAAATTTAATTAAATAATATAATGATTGAATAAATAAGAATAATGTATGACCGGATAATTCATTTACTGCCTGTTCATTTGATGACCTCCTTTTAAGTATTAAGAGCTGTTCTCTTTGTTACAGTCATATAATATAATACCGACTATGACAAAATACGGACAAATTTTTTAAAATTATAAGATTTCTTTGATTTTTTAAAAATTTTTTTAAATTCATTAGTTTTGTTGCAAAAATCAGTATATAATGGTGTATAATTAAGGAAACAGAGGTGATTCAGAATTGAAGAATAATACAAAAGCCTTTATTCTCACAGGTAATCTTGGCATATTGCTTTTATTTGCCTTTTTATTTGTATGGACTGCCGTTAGTTATCAAACAGAAGCAGTCGATACAGAATCTGCAAAAGTATCAATTATCGGGGAATATACCACAGACGGCGAAAGTTGGAATAAAATTCAGTCAAGCAACGACTTTATTAATGATAATTACGAAACGGTGACTTTCAGAGGAAGGCTTTCTCAGGACATTCCGAAAAATCAGTACTTAATTATTTCGATGTGTGATGTATGGGTTGAGATTAAGGCTGACGGAGAAGTTGTAGCCACAAATCATTATGATACCGGAGCTTCAACAATAACACCCGGCAATTCTATTGCTTATGTATCGGCTGATAAAATTCCCAATATTACAGAAATTGAATTGACAATTTCAAATCCTTACACTGTTTTTTCCGGTTTTAATCCTATACAGGATACACTTAACAGGCTTACGGTCGGTAATAAGGATACCTTATACAATGACTTACTTAAAAACAATACGCCTGCTATTTTAATAAGTCTTGCAATTTGCTTTTTGGGATTGTTTGCATTTACCCTTGCAGGCTTGTTGTGGAAGAATGTAATGATTAGAAACATCGCCCTTGCTCTTATGGCAATTACGGGCGGAGTTTATGTTCTCACTGATTCAATTTATACCTATCTCCCATTATGGATCGGCAACCCGGTACTCTGTATGGTGTTTGACGAATTTGCTGCATATCTGTTGCCGATTACGGCTTTTCTGTATGTCAGAGTGAATGTTGAAGACAAGCGTTGCAAAGGATATATTTCAATACTCATTATTGTATCTATACTTCTGACTATGGCAGCAGTATTCTTGCAGTTGTTCGGCGTTATGGATATTCTGAAAAGTCAGATTTTTGTATTCCCGTTTATCCTGCTCGGAAGTATGGGCAGTACTATTTGCCTTATCTACGAAGCATTCAAGCTCAAAAGTAAAAATTCAAGGGCAGTTCTCATTTCGGTTTGTCCGTTAGTCGTGGCAGGACTTATTGATTTTATCAACTCCTTAACAGGTTTCACACACGACCGTGTGTTCATAAGATTAGGTCTGCTTATCACAGTTGTCATTCAGATTTATCTTCTGTTACGCGAAACAAGAGAACATCAAAAGGAGCTTTTGCGCTATCAGGAATTGCAGAATGAAATGCTGCAAATGCGTGTTTCAATTATGGTCTCGCAGATACAACCGCATTTTCTCTATAATTCGCTCACTTCAATCGCACAGCTTTGCGAAAAAAATCCCTCAAAAGCAAAGAAGGCTACTATTGAATTTTCTGAGTATCTGCGCAGGAATATGAATTCACTCAAGGAACAGGCTCCCGTACCGTTTGAAAGTGAGCTAAAGCACCTTGAAACCTATCTGTCACTTGAAAAAATGCGCTTTGGCGATGAGCTTAACATTGAATATGACATAGAAGCAACAGATTTTCTTATCCCATCCCTCACAGTACAGCCTCTTGTTGAAAATGCCGTAAAGCACGGTGTAGGTATGAAAGAGGACGGCGGAACGGTCACTATTGCTACAAAGGAATTTGATGACCGATATGAGGTCATTGTTTCAGATGACGGCGTGGGATTTGACACAGCGAAAAAACCGAATGACGGACGAACTCATATTGGAATGGAAAATGTGAGAAACAGACTTAAAACAATGTGCAATGCCGTGCTTAATATTGAAAGTACGGTTGGCAAAGGCACGGTTGCAACAATAACAATCCCAAAGGAGGAAATTTAATATGAGAATTTTAGCGGCTGATGATGAAACTCTGGCTCGTGAAATGCTGACTGACGCTATAAGGCAAGCTTTGCCCGATGCCGAAATATTTGATTTTGCAAAACCGTCCCGGCTTCTTGAATTTGCGTCGGAAAATCCACCCTGCGAAATCGCATTTCTTGATATACATATGCGTGGAATGAACGGTGTAGAGCTTGCAAAAAAACTAAAGGACATCAATCCAAAGCTGAATATCATTTTTGTAACAGGCTTTGACCAATATACGGGCGACGCAATGAAGCTTCACGCAAGCGGATATATAATGAAGCCCGTAACAAAGGAAAAGGTTGAGGCGGAGCTTGCTGAGCTTCGTCACCCGATTGAACCAAAAAGCGATGTGCTTCTTCGTGTTCAGTGCTTTGGAAATTTTGATGTATTTACACCCGACGGAGCTCCTGTTCATTTTGAAAGAAGCCGTTCAAAAGAGGTTTTTGCCTATCTTGTTCACCGACACGGAAGCTCCTGCACAATCAAAGAAATTGCGGCGGCTCTGTTTGAAGATGAACCGTATGACCTAAAGCAACAGGCATATATTCAGAAAATTATTTCTGCAATGATGAAAAGCCTGAAAAAATGCGGTGCGGCTGACGCAGTGTTTAAAAAATACAACAGCCTTTCTGTAAATGTAAGCAAGCTTGACTGCGATTACTATCGCTTTAAGGAGCTTGACTCAGGTGCCGTTAATTCCTACAACAGCGAATATATGGCGCAGTATTATTGGGCAGACTTTATGTTTGATGACTACGATTATGATGAGGATTACTAAG